>NZ_BAABRO010000007.1 GCF_039545035.1 Novipirellula caenicola | reverse complement strand
CTACATGGCTGTGTTGTCGATGAACGATCTGCTGAGTCAAGTGGATGTTGATATCGGCCAACTCAAAAACATCGCCGCCAATGCCCTCCCATTCAAAATACCAATCTGAGATGTGTAGATACCAATGTGCTGCGCTCGGGAGAGGTGGCTTGTGGAGAATACGTGACTTTTAACTCTGTTGCCTCTGCTTGCTCCTGTTCAAATTGTCCGAGCAATCGGCCTTTTGGTCTACGAGAGAGAACACCTGCCGAGATTCGGAGTTGTGATTGAATGGGGGCGGCGGCGAGGGGGTGACGGTCGTTTTGGGGCGGGATCTTTAGCAAGATCCACTACGGAGGGTGGGGTGAGGCGGATCGGGCGCGGAATTGATGCGAGGTGCGCCGACGAAGGGCCCGTCCGACCTCTCCCGTGCTGCGCTCGGGAGAGGTGGCTGATGGAGGTGGCGACCGGTGACCCTTGTGTTGGTATCCCTGCCTCTCGCTTCTAGACCTCGTCCCACTTGCTCATCTGCACGTGGATCGTCGGCAGATAGTCATGCTCGGTCCGGCCGCTGGCGTCGTCCCATCGCAACCACTGCTTTAACTGTTGCCCTTCGGGTGAATCGGGCCAGTTCGCGAGGATCTCGATCACGTGACGCCGTGACTGGTCCAAATCCGCAAACGCATCCGGGACGCCCCAATCACCCGCGTAGATACCGGCCAGCATCCAGTGACCTCGCAGTTGCGATGCGGACGGCATTGCCAAATCGATCAACTGCTTGTAGTGCGAGATCGCATCCTCGACGTTACGATCGACCAGCAATGCATGGTCGCCCGCAATTTCTTCGACCAAACTGGTTGCCTGGATCGCCGCTCGATCACGGTACGCTCGTCGCAACGACGACTTCATCTGAGCCATCCGTGCCTTGGCTTCGTCGAGTGCGCCTCGCTGGTAGTCCCGCATCGCTTGATTGAACGCGACGTTGGATAACAGCCAATGCCCAAGTGGATTTCGCGGCTCAGCTTCCACCGCCGCCCGGGCCGATGCTTCGGCGGTTTTCAATAACTGGATCGACTCGTCACTGTCGCCTGCGAACGCCAACGATTGCTCGAGCGATTCGAGCGCCGCTAACAACTCGGACGACGTGGCGGCCGTTTCGGCGATCGGAGATTGCAACATCGCTTTGGACGCACTGCCGATCGCAAGGTTTGCTAATCGAGTCAGCACGGGGTCACGAGAAGGATCCTTGCTGGCCGCCGTCAAAATCACATTGGCGACCTGGCCATAGTCGCCATCAAAGGCAACTTGAATCACCGCTTCGCCATCACGACGCCGATAAGCAGCCGTTTGCACCTGCTGAGTCTGCGGCACAACCGATCCCCACACGACATAGTCTGCGCGAAGGCGTCCAGCGAGTCCGCGAATCGCTTGCGTCTCGGTCATCCCTTCGGCACGCAATCGACGCAATTGACGCTGAATATCCACCGTGCTGACCACACGGACGCCGGGCAAACGGGCAAAACGGTGCCGGATCGCGGTGGCGACTTGGACTGACGATCGATCGGGATCGAATCGAATTCCTTCGATGGGCTCGTGAGGCACCACCGCGATGCTGACGTTCGTGGGAGCCGCAGCCGAACCGTCATCGGTCGCGGCCACCGGCGAATCGGCACGGCGTGCCGCCGCGAGATCAAATTCATTGATCGGAGCCAATTTGGCATACTGGATCTCAGGCCGTTTGCCCGCTTCGATCAATGCGGTTTGGATCGCCGGATACGACAAATCCAACATCACACCACTGGATTGCGACGCAAGTTCACTCATGAATTCACGTGTCTGATCCACCACTTGCTGATACGGTTGGACGTTGTCGTCGCTGCTGGTGCAAAGAATACAATTGATCTGGATTCCACGCTTGCGAGCCAGTGAGACCAACAGTTCGTTGGTAAAGCGGCGGTGGGCTCCCGGAAACTTTGCATCGCGAAAGGTTACCGAATAGGGGGGCGCGTCAGCGAACAACATCACCCACTTGACCACATCAGGGCTGTCCGACCACGGCAATTGAGTGATCGCAGTGTGCAGCCCCACATCGGGAAGCTCGTGGAAAAAGGGCTCGCCCGATTCGGGCTGCAGCGACTCGACCGCCTTATCAATGGTCGCCTTGTCCGCTGTGAACGTTGGTAAAACGATACTGACTTCGCCCGACGGAGAACCATAATCACGATAAACGACGATCGAAGCCCGCACTTGGCCTTTGCGAAAACGCCGCAAGTCTTCGAGCATGCGGTCGATCGACCCTCGCACTCCGGCGAGTTCTGCGGACATCGAATTGGTGCCGTCAATGACCAATGCCACCTCCAACTCGCCTTCGTCGCCGCCCGCCATCTCTAAAAAATTGCGTTGCAGCAATCCCATCGTCTTCCGCTGAGGCACATCCAGCGGCGAAAACATCGTCGAAATTGCTAACGAGGCTGGCGTGGATGTCGTCGGCGTCGTGGTACTGGACGGGGCACTGGACGGGGCAGGGGAGGGCGGTTGCGCCGACGCGGGACCAGCAACACACATCACCACAAGCGACAACCACGCGTAAACGACTGCGAAAAATCCACGCGAAAGCTTCATCCCTATCCTTTTCGATTTATTCATGGCTCGTTATCCCGAGTCGCCGATTCGGAAGCTGCCGTGTACTGCAGCTTCTGTTTTTTGAAGCCACCGTTTGGGTGGCTTCGTTTTCCGAGTCAATGCAAGGCAACAAAGTTCGCCACCCGTTATCATGATAGTCCACAGCCATCTTGGGCGGGGTCGAGCGAGAGAGTAAAAATTAATGACAAGCGTACCGCGTAAAATTGGCATCCGTTGGGGTGCATTGCTATTGCTCTGGATCTACAGCGGCGTGCCCACGTCTGCGCAATTGCCCAGCGAGCAGTCGCTGCCAGGAAAAGGGACGCAGTCGACCGAATTGCCGGCGGAATCCACGTTGCCCGGTACTACGCCCAGCGGTCCAGCAGTACTCGGCCCATTGCCAGGCCAATTGCCAAGTGAAAACCAATTGCCAGGAATCGCGGCCGATCCGCAAGCCTCGGCCCCCAAAGCAATCGATGGCGGCAACGCCCTTCCCGGCGGAATCCAGCCAATTTTGCGACTCGATTACAACGGTCACAGCGGAGGCATTCGAGCGATCGAATTGGCAAATTCGCCGATCGCGGCCAGTGATACCGCAAACAGTGACACCGCAAAGAACAAAGCGGGCGAAACCAACGCGTCAAATGACCAAACACTGCTCACTGCGGGTGAAGACAAAGACTTGCACGTTTGGCGTCGCTCGCCGTTAGGAGATCATCCCTGGAAACATCATCGCACGATTCGGTGGCAGGTTCAACGAGGCCCTCGCGGCCGCATCTACGCCTTGGCCGCCAACGGCAACCAAATTGCGATGGCCGGGCACGGTGCGATGGGATCGCTAGGCGAAATTTGGATCGTCGATGCCATCAGCGGAAAATTGGTGCGACCGCTGGTGGATTTCAACGCAGGCCATCGCCAAGTCGTGGCCTCGCTCGCTTGGTCACCGGGCAATGTCGACGCTGACTCAGCCGAAACGAAATCGGCTGTGTTGGCATCGCAAGATGTCGAAGGCCGAGTGATGACATGGCAATCCGATCAGGACACTGGATTGTGGTCGGGGAAAACGGTGATCCAGCCAGATTCGATTGCCTATGGTGCGGAAATCGCTAGCCAAATTCGTAGCTCACGCGGCTTTGTGCCCGTGACGTTTCGTGGTGACAACGAATTGGTGGTGGCCCACTTCACAGGCCTCACCGAAACCGAAAAAGAAATCGTTGCTCCTACTTGGCAACTGCAACGTATGGACCTTTTCTCTGGCAAAACAAGTTTGTTGGACCAAACCACGTTCGCCTATCACGTCCGCTGTATTGCCGCTGCACCCGATGGCAGTTTGCTGGTGGCTGCGGGTGCCGATGGTACACTCGCGGTTTGGGATTTCGATGACAAACAGGCGGTAACACGGCATCGTCATATCAAAATTGGCGGTCGACCTCTGTTTGTCGACCTTGATGTTTCACATCAACGCCTCTTGGTGGGCACGGACTTCGCAGGAATGCGAAAAGACCAAGCGGTATCGCGACTGCAGCTTTGGGATCTCAGCGGCGACACCCTGATCCTTCGCTCGGAAACCTATCCCCCCACCGCAATCCCCACCGGTCGAATCGACGTTCCGAAAAACCAAGCCATCGTCGCGGTGAACAGCGAAATCCATCTTTACGACATCGACGACGAAGGACGCATTGCTGCGGAGCCTGGCGAAGTGTTGGATTCGCCTGCGATGCCAATTTCGCACGTTGCATTCGCCAAAGAAACATCGCGCTACACGATTGCCTTGACGCGGGGCGACTCGAAAGATTTCACTGATGTGTTTGATTTGTCGGGAATTTCGCTGAAAGGCGACGCGGAGATCAATCCGGACCATTACCTTCCCAACCAACGTCTCCCCAACCGCTGGACCGTGCGCACCGAAGACCAGCAGAACGGAGAGCTTCGTTATCGCCTGTATCGCGATGAGCAACCGTTAGGCATGTTGCCGCTGATACCCGATACCCACGGGGCGTTTTCTGAGATCAGCACGATTGATGCAAAACAGGCGGGCACGGCAGTCGTGGTCGGCACAAAAGGGCGAAACAATTTGTACGTTTACGCGTGTGATGAATCGGATCCACCGCGATTGATTCGTCAGTTTCGTGGACACTCCGGCCGTGTGCGATCAATCTCGGCGTCCGCGGATACACGATTCCTGGCCACCGCTTCGGACGACGCAACGATTGGAATATGGAATCTCGAGAATTTGTTCACCGATTCAGAAAGCATTAACCGCTGGGGTGCCGAATTTGAAATCGAAGATGGAAAACTGATCGCCACGTCGGTGCGTGAGGCAGGACCGCTGTACTTTCGTGGTGTTCGCGAAGGAGACACGTTATCGTCGATTGGATGGGCCGATGCGGTGGGTGATGTGCAAGAAACATCGGATGCTGCCGAAGTCCGAGCGGCATTGTTATCAGTGCCGTTTGACACTTTGGTCCAATTTCGGTTTGCTCGTTTAGGACGTGCCTTGGAAACCGTCTCAAGCTTTCCCGCGTGGCGTCCGCTCGCGACGCTACTTGTCGACCGAGACCGCGAATGGGCGATGTGGACACCGGCGGGTTATTACGATGCCTCGTTCAATGGACACCAACGATTTGGTTGGCAGGTCAATCGCGGCGTGCAGCAATTGCCCGATTTCTTTCGTGCCGCCCAGTTCCGCAAAACACTCGAGCGGCCTGATGTGATTCGGCGATTGTTGGAAACCGGCAGTCTGCCTGCGGCGATGCGTCGCTCGCTCAGCCGCATCGACCCGCCCGTCGGCGACGCTTCGATCGTAAACCAATATCTGACGAAACCTCACATCGAATTGATTTCGCCGCAAGCTGGTGAGCTTGTCCAAGGCGATGAACTTGTCGTTCGCGCCGACATCCGTATTCCGCTGGGGACTCGTCTTGTCGATCCCAAGGCGTTCATCAGTGGTGTCCCTGCCACCGCGAAGCAGCAAGTGTCGGATCAAGTCGACGAAGCCAGTGGGATTCGCAGCTTGGGTTACCAGTGGACCTTTCGTGTGCCGAGTGACCCGCTGTTGCAGCTCGAGGTGATTGCGGCCACCGACACCGATGCGATCGATCGCGTGTTGGTTCGGCTGCCTCATGAACGCATTGATCCACCGCAGCGAAAACCGCAAATGCATCTGCTGGCCATTGGCGTGGGTGACTACAGTGACCCGCAAATTCAATCGCTTGATTTTGCTGCCGGAGCCACCACTGCCGTCGCCGACACGCTGCGAACCGCGGCGGGATCACTGTACAACGTCACCACGGAACAATTGGTCGATGACCAGGCGACTCGGCCGCTCTGGAAAATTTACGCATCCGAGGCGGTCCAGCAATTATCCGAGACGATTTCGCCCGACGATTTGGTGGTGATGTATTTATGTGGGCACGGGCTGCATGATCGGCGGAACGACCAATGGTACTTCGTCACGCACGATGCCGATTATCGGGAATTGATGAACGACCAATACGCCAATTGTTTGTCGTTCGAGGATCTGTCACTCTTGTCGGCGCTGCCATGCCGCAAGCTTGCGATTCTCGATTCGTGTCACAGCGGTGCGGTGCAATCGGCGATGCGAGTGGACGATCTAAAGAGTGCGCTTCGTTGGTTGCAAAACGATGTCGTGATCACGATCACGGCCAGCGAAGGGGACGAAGAAGCGGCCGAAGTGGTCGAGTCGCGATTGGGCCGATTTACCACCCGCTTGATCGAAGCGATCGAGGGAGCTGCTGATGCCGATGGCGACGGCGTCGTCACGCTCGACGAAACGATCGCGTATGTTTCACGGACAGTTGCCGAAGAAAGCCAAGCCGAAGGGATGTCACAACACCCAACGGCCAGTCCGCCGTACTTGCTGGACCATATTCGCTTGCCGCTGAGTGCGGTGAAACGATAGGGCGCTTCAAAGTTGTGCGGCGCACGACGGACTTCCTAGTCCGTCCAATACAACATCGACGGACTAGGAAGTCCATCGTACACCCCTTGTTGCAGGAGACTTCATTAAATCAACAAGCCGCTTGCGCCGTTCCGCTACAAGAATGCCAACCTAGGCAAGATAGGGCGTCTGTTCCTGCATTTCGTGGTTGGATGATTCCAATTGCATCAATTGGACGATTTGTTCTAAACGTATCGAAAGGGGGGTGCGGCGGCTCCGTGTCGACGCCGAAGAGCCGCCAGACCTACATTCGATGTCGCGCGAGGGAAATCCGGTCGCTCGGACCACACCGAACCACCTTTGATGTAACGATACAAAAACATGACTGCGCCCCTAAATCTCCTAAAACGCCACCCCAATACAACGTTTTCGATCGCGTTGCGTTGGATCGGGGTGTGCACGATCTGGATTGCATGCGGCGTCAGTCCTAGCCTCGGGCAAGTCCCACAGCCGTCGACGAGTCCGTTCCCGCAAAGTCCAGCCGCCCAAGGCGTTGGTCCCCAAGGCGTAGGCCCTCAAGGCACGGGAGCGGGAGGTTTTGCTGGCGATACGCCTCTCGGAGCCGCTCCACCGCTCGATCCGTTGCAAAATTTTGGTGGTCCTACTGCGGGCGATTTTGATGCATCCCAGTTTGACAGCAATCCAGGATTCTCGGACTTTGGAGCCACGCGAGGTTCGTATTCGTTCGATCCCACGATCATTGGCGACTTCTTTGGCGGCGGTTTCTCGAGTTTCCAAGGCACACAAACGGTCACCTTCAACCAACTGCTGTCTGGCGACATTCAATCGGGCTTCGCTGGCTCGCCCAACTCGATCATCGCATTCGAAGTCGGCGGCGACTTTCCTCACGACGATATTTTTACGACTGGCACCGGCTTCGACAGCTCGGGCAACGGCAGCATCGACACGTTCTTTTTGGCCGAGCCGCTACCTTCGTCGGACGCTCCCACGTCGCCTGGCCCCGGTTTCGTTTTCAACCCCAGCACTGCGACTGCGGTTCATGCCGGAGGTGCCGCCAACCCTCCGCCTGGAACGCCGATCATCTACACCGATGGCGACAACTGGTTTGTCACCTACCAATACGATGGCGCGGTGGGTGGACCTCACACCGAGTCGATCCCCGTTCCTGGGCCGGGCGTTTCCACACGACGAGTCAAAGTCGCCGAGAACTTTTCGCCGGCGGTCCGCCATCGAGCCTACCTGAACTACAACTTCTTCAACGACGCCTTTGGCGGCCTCGGCGACATCAGCCGTTACACGTTGGGGATCGAACATGTTTTGCTGGAAGATTTGATCTCGGTCGAGTTCCGATTGCCGACCGCTGCCACCTACGGCAGCACCCAGACACTTGGAACACGTCAAGATCGCAACTTTGAGATTGGAAATTTCACGATCATCCCCAAAGCGGTGCTGCTGTATGACCGTCATTACATCTGGAGTGCGGGCGTTGGCGTTAGTGTCCCCACCGCCGATGACACACGGCTGCAGAGCAACGGACAAGACTTGTTGGTGGTCGAAAACGAAAGCGTTCACTTGCTGCCGTTTACCGGATTGATGTATCGCTACAGCGACGACCTTAGTTTCCAAAGTTACGTGCAATTGGACATCGCAGCCAATGGCGATCCGATCCGCGGAAACCGAGTCGGTGACACACTTCCAGTGCTTGGCAAATTTAACGATTCCACCTTGATGCACTTGGACGTGGCGGCAACCAAGTCGATCTACCGAAACCCAAATCGCAACTCGGGTTTGATTCAACAAGCTCTGTTGAACACCGAGCTTCATTACACCGCGACGCTGCAAGATACCGATGTGGTTTCCGCCGGTGGACTTCGCTACGCCAATTTGGCCAGCAACTTCAATATTCTCAACGCCACGACCGGTTTGCACCTGGTGCTAAGCGACAAATTAGTGGTGACGCCCGCGATGTCGATTCCGCTGCGAGATGGTTTGGATGAACAGTTTGACTACGAAGCGATGGTCCAAATCAATTATCTGCCTTAGCACGTCACCAACCTGTTCGCGGCGGTGCATTAAAAGTTTGATGGCTCTCGCCTGAGGAAGGTGGAACGCACGGACGACGTAGTCGCACGGTATCACTCGCAACCACCTGGCCTCCACCCCATCGCGCCAATGCTCCTGTTCTGTTCGTCTGCCAACCGTCGACGCAATGAGTCACTCTGGATCGCCTTGCCGATCGCGGTTGTGTGTGCCGTGGGAAGTGTTTGCTCGCCGCCGTCGCTGATCGCCCAAGCACCGTCCCTGCGAGATCCATTGACGCTCGAACCATTGACGTTCGATCCGTCCCAACTCGATTCGTCCCCATTCAGCCCGTCTCCGCTCGAGCCGTTGACGACGGACGTTGGCGAGGATGCGGCGTCCCCTATCTCTGAGTTGCAGAGACCGCTCGATCCGCTGCCGAACTTTGGAACTGCTGCCACAGGCGATTTTGATTCGACGCAATTCAATACCGACCCGAGCTATTCCGAGTACGGTGCGACGCATGGGTCGTTCTCGTCGACCCCCACCGTGATCGGCGATTTTTTTGGCGGTGGTTTTTCGAGTTTTGCGGGAACGCAAACCGTAACGTTTTCTCATTTGTTGCCAGGCACGATCTTGCCCGGTGGCGGTGCGGGATCGCCCAATTCGACGATCGCGTTCGAATTCGGCAACGACATTCCGCACAATGACCTTTTCACCACGGGTACCGGATTCGATAGCTCTGGAAACGGCAGTATCGACACGTTCTTTCTGGCCGAACCGTTACCCACCTCGGACGCCCCAACCTCGCCGGGGCCCGGGTTTGTGTTCGACCCCAGCACTGCCACGGCCGTTCATAGTGCCGGCGCGGCGAACCCGCCTTCGCAGAATGATTCACCAGCCCTTTACTTTGACGGCGACAAGTGGTTCGTCACCTACAGTTACACCGGCGAAGTCGGTGGAACCGGCACGGCATCGATTCCCGTTCCCGGTCCTGGCGTTTCCACGCGACGCGTCAAGGTCGCCGAGAACTTTTCTCCTGCAATCCGCCATCGTGTTTATTTGAACTACAGCTTTTTCAATGATGCCTTCGGAGGACTGGGGGATATCAGCCGCTACACGCTCGGGGTCGAGAAGGTTTTGTTTGAGGATCTAGTCTCGATCGAATTTCGGCTGCCCACCGCTGCGACTTATGGCAGCACTCAAACGTTGGGAACACGGCAAGACCGCAACTTTGAGATCGGAAATCTGACGATCATTCCCAAAGCGGTGTTGAGCTTTAACGAACATTACATCTGGAGTGCAGGGCTTGGCGTCAGCGTCCCCACCGCGGATGACACTCGTCTGCGCGACCACAGCGGTCGCGACTTGTTAGTGGTTGAAAACCAAAGCGTCCATCTGTTGCCGTTTTCAGGACTGCTATACCGTGTCAACCCAGACACCACGTTTCAAACCTACCTGCAGCTCGATATCGCCGCCAACGGCGACCCGATCCGTGCGAATCGCGTCAACGACGCGCTGCCGGTGATCGGCAAGTTCACGGATTCGACGTTGATGCATCTTGATGTCGCCGCCACACGATCGATCTATCGCAACCCAAAGCGTGGCGAGGGCATTATCCAACAAGCCCTGTTCAATACCGAACTGCATTACACCGCGACGCTGCAAGATTCGGACATGGTTTCGGCGGGCACGCTGCGTTACACCAATTTGGCCAATCATTTCAACATCGTCAACGCAACCGCAGGATTTCATCTGTTGGTCAACGAAAAATGGGTGGTGACGCCGGCGATCTCGATTCCACTTCGTGATGGATTGGACGAACAATTTGATTACGAAGCGATGCTGCAGATCAACTTCATGCCCTAGAGATCACGTTCAAAACAACCCTGCCGCAAACACTTCGTCGGCCGCGACGGCGAAGCCCTTGTCGTCATCATCCGCATCAAACCATAGGCTTTGTTCGCCTTCCGTAGTGTCGTTGGCTGAGCCGCGATTTTCGTTCAAGTGATTGATCACCAACAACGCATCAAGTGGCGAAGTGGCACCATCCAAATTGATATCGGTGGCTGCTCGTACACGTGCCAATGATTCGTGGGCCAATGATTCGTGGGCCAATGATTCGCCTTGACCACCGCCTTGCCGATTGAGCTGATTGATGACCATCAACGCATCGTTTGCGGTAACCTCTCCGTTGGCGTTGACGTCCATTCGTGAGGAGATGCCAAAACCCGGCACCACGCGAGGGAAGGTGTAGTCGACGCTGACCGAGCTTTGATCGATGACAACGGATGCTTCGGCGACTTGCAATTTCAGCACCGTCACCGTGCTGGGTAACAATGGATCGGAATTATTGCCGCCGAGTGAACGGCGATACAGGTTCGCCACCGCGATCTCGTCGACACCATCTTGGTCAAAATCAGCGACGGTCAAGTCGATAGGATTCAAGACATCCTGGATCGATTTGACCAAGCGGAAATTTCCGCCGCCATCGCCCACAAATATCTCGATCACATCATTGCTGTTACTGGCGACGACAACATCAAGCTGCGAATCGCGATTGAAATCCCCCACAGCCAATGTGGACGCTTTGGCAGTCACCGTGGTACTCGAAACCAAACGAACTTGACCGCCATCCAATCGCAGAACTCGAAGCGTTTGACGTTGATCCAGAGCCAGGATCTCTTGCTGCTCATCGCCATCGATATCCGCTAGCGTCACGTCGACATACTTGCTGGTCAGATTGGGATCGGATTGCCCGTCGGTCAGCGGCGAGAAACTGCCATTGCCGTTGTTCAGTAGAATGCTGATTTCGCTTCCGCTATCGCCACTGGACGCACCACTTTCAAACGTCGTGTCGTAGCCGATTCCGACCACGACAATATCGTTGTCGCCATCGCCATCAACATCCCCGGTCGAGACCGATGTGATTTGCGAGGCGTTGACTGGTAATGTTTGGGGTGCGAATCGTCCATCCGGTGCAAACAACGTCAATTCCGATTGCCGGAACGACGCGACCACCACCGTAGGCAACCCGTCGCCAAAATCGTCGATTGCCACATCGATCGCCCCCGCAGCGATCGGGAACGAGTCATACGAATCGTTACCAAAGTAGACTTGTCCTCCTTCGCTTGGCAGCCCGATGGCGGCAACCGCGATCAACGGCGTGCCCGAACGGTTTGCCGAGGCTGGCGGGTAGGCGAAGACCGATTGAGGCCGATTGTCTAGCGTCACTTCACGTTGCAGCGATAGGTTTCCACCAACCACATCAATCACGCTGAGCGTTCCCGATAGATCGCTGGCGACGATCATCTCGAGGTCGCCGTTGCCGTCCATGTCCGCGGCGGTGATCGATCGGGCGAGCAACCCTGCATCCAATTGGCTGCGGACGACGCCCGGGTTATCAGGAATCGTTTGACAACTCGCAGGCACTTCTGCCACGACCACCGCTTGGCCGCTGACCAAACCGGTAAAGAAATAGTCTCCCATCACATCGGTCTGCGTTTCTCGTTCGCCGATGTCAAAGCTGCGATCTCCATCGGCATCGATAAACACGCGTCCTCCCACCACGGCTTCGCCGCTATCTTCGCTGCCGTTGCCATTGGCGTCACAGTAGACATGACCTCCGACTCGCGTCGAAAAGTTTAACACGACGGTTCCCGTGGCGGTGTCAATTCCATCGCTTAGCGTGTAAGTGAACGAATCACTCAGCCCCGCAAAATTAGGATCGGGCGTGATCGTGATGACACCTGCGAGCGATGAGATCGTCGCGCCGGCAACCGTCGTCGCCGGCAGACTCGAAATACTCAAGGTCTGGTTCGATTCGTTAGCCGCACCGACAAAATCGTTTGCTAACAAACTCGATTCTTGAATCGTGAACGCTTGCCGCGTGCCAACGTCGACGACATCATTCCCAGCGATCGGTGGATCATTGACGGCGGCGATATCGACACGCACGGTCGCCGATGCGGTTTGGCCTAACGAATTGCTAACGGTATAGGTAAAGACATCTTGTCCAAATTCGTTGGCGCGAGGCACGTAGTTGATCCCGTTTCCGCCCGGGGCGATCGTCACGTCGCCACGGTTTGCCGCCGAGACGGCCGTGACGGTCAACGCTCCGGCGGGCAAGTCGTTGGCCAGCACATTGACGAAGGTCAACGGATCGTCTTCGTCGATGTTCAACGTATCATCCACCGCCGTGACAATCACCACCGCGACTCGTTCAAAGGCGCCGATATCGGGAAAGGCCTGGCCGTCGCCATCACCGTCTAGTGGCCGCACCGTTCCGCGTGCGTCCACGAGAACTTGTGTATTTCGCGCCGCATCAATCGCGGGGCTTTGTGCCGCTAGCGCGCGGGTAAACACCGGACCTCCATTGTCTTGCAGCGGCCCGAGCAACGGATCGGTATTGTTCAAATCACTGGGGTCGCTAAACCCCATACTTGTTCCGCTATCCAGATTGCCGCCTAACGAAACAAACGTGCCGGGCAACGCAAACCCGTCGCCTGCGGCAAACAGACTCGATGCGATCGAAATCGGTTCACCTTGTGCGGCAATATTGGATCCCGAGCTGATCGCTTGATTCTCGGCAACGGTCGAGAACAAGATCGAGTGTTGCACCCCTGGGGCACTCGTTCCGACCGCAATCCCACCGCCTTGTAATCCAGATTGGTTTCCCGTGATCGTCACATTGGTCAAATCAAAACCCGCGTCGGCAAACGCGATCCCGCCACCGTCCGAACCGGATTGGTTGTTGGCAATCGTGACGGCTGACGCGGTCAAAATCGGATTGCGAAGATTGCCGAGCAGTCCGATACCGCCGGCTCGACCGCCCGACGCGGTGTTGGACGAGATCGTCGAGTTGTTGATCACAAGATCAATATCGATCGCGCCAATGCCTCCCGCCTCGGTCATCGAAGTGTTGTTGGTGATCGTTGACGAATTGATCGTCATCTGCTGAGTCAACGAATTGCTCACCGCGCCGATGCCTCCGGCGCCGGGGCTTTGGCCTGCGGTGGTTCGATTGCCATCGAGCACCGAGTCCTCAAGCACTAGATCGATATTCACCAGAGCGATCCCGCCTGCGGTCGGTGCTTCGTTTTGCCGAATATCGGCGTTACGAATCGTTACCACGCGGTTGCTATCGGGATCGGCAAGCAGTGCCACCGCACCGCCTCCTTGATCGAATTGGTCGCCCTGGCCAAGCACTTGGTTTTGCAAGAATGTCGTACCATCGATTGTGCCGCTGTAGTCCACCGATTCCAAACCACCGGCTCCGGCAACTGCCGAGTTTGATTCGAACCGACCGCCGCTGACGTCGAACACAAAATTGCTCTGTCCGTCGCCAAAGATATACAAGCCGCCGCCACCCGAATCGGATCCCAACGCTTGATTGGAAGTGAAATCGGAATCGGTCACGGTGATCGAAGAACCTTCGAAATAGACGCCTCCTCCCGAGTCACCCGCCATGTTGTTGGCGATGTCAACGGTGTCCAAAATCAAACTGGAATTGAATCCCCTGACGTTGACGCCTCCGCCGAGCCCGAAATCGACATCGGAATCGCCGGTATCATTGTTTTCGATCGTCGAGTTACGGATGGTCAACGTGCGAGGTTGATCGGTGGTGGAAAAATCGATTGCACCGCCACTTTCAGTTGCGATGTTTCGGCGGAAGATTGAATTTTCGATTGTCACATCGACTCCGGCCTGTACGGCGCCGCCGGATGAGGTAAAGCCAGGAAAAAGCGGATCTTCATCGGCGCGATTGTCTTGCAGAACCATGTTCCGCAATACCAACGAAGCACTTCCAAAAATGTTGATCGCACCGCCACCAGAACCATCGCTTGCGACACCGTTTTGGATCGTAAAGTTATCCATGGTCACAGTGTTGGGGGGACCGCTGCTGAAAATATCAAACCCGCGAGAAACACCACCACCATCGATCACGACATCCGCAGGGTTGGTGCCAACACCGAGAAAGTCGATGTCTTGTGACGAGTCGTAGTCGAAACTGCCGAAATTCGGATTGATGTTGTAAGTCCCTGCGGGAATCTCGATACGGTCGAGCCCCGGATTGTTGTCCGCAGCGATGATCGCGGTACGAATCGAGCAGGTCCCATTTCCGGGTGCGGGCGCGGCGACACAGACACCGGCTTGCGGATCGTTATCGGCGACGGTATCGACCACAAACGTCGCCAACACGCGGCGGCTTTCCAGCGCCTCGACCGACAAACAGCGACGGGAACGACGAGCAGTTCGCAAACCGCGACGCATAGAAAAACGGGGCATGGGTTGTCTCAGGGCTAAGGAGTTCCCGTTAGGATAGGGTATAACGCTATTGTGAAGCTAATTGGTCCGGTAAGATGCTGCAAGTAAATTGCGTGTGTCCCTATTCGGATGGCCTCATTTCCTTGTTAATGACTTCGTATTTGAAAATTCCGGTGAGGATCCTGTAGTGAACTTTGTTGACGTGATTGTCAAATTGGGTAACGAGACCAACCACGTCTACAAGGCGAATTTGCCCTTAGAGATCGGCCGGATGGACCATGGCGAGGAATTGCTGCGTACTCAGAACGTCGGCAATGGCAACTTCCGCCTGGCCGTCGCACCGATTGATATGATTGGCGTTTCGCGGCGTTCGTTGCGAATCGAAGACAATGGCGAGGGGGGGCTGCGATTGGTCAACATCCACTCGACCAACAGTTTCCAAATTAGCGACGAAAACTTGAGCGTCGGCCCCGGGCAATCCTTTTCAGTCCCAGGCAACGTCACCGTCCAATTGCCTCAGCAATTGATCCTGAGCTTCACGCTGAAATCGATGAAGGCGCCGGTCGAATTCGACCGCACGATGCGGACACTCGACGCGGTCGAATCGAGTATGACGCTCGGCAACCAAGACGCTCGGCTTGGGCAACTTAAAAACGAAGCCAGCGACAAGAATCCCGCCGCGGTCGCGGTCAGCTTGGTCCGACAAGCGTTGACCGTGGTGCAAAAGGCCGCCGGGTCGAACGAATTCTTCGAAGCGGCAGTCCGTGCGGTTGCCAACATGATTGAACTCGATCGTGCGTATGTGATTCTGTTTGAAAAAGAACACTGGACCGTTCGCTCGATGTTTTCGTTCGAATCGGATTCGTCAATCAATTTCACCGACAGCAAAACGGTCGAACCGCTACCTTCGGGCAGCACTCGATTGTTGGATAACGTACTGCAAACCAAGAAAACGGTGATCTACGAACCCGACAGCTATCTGCAGACCGCGGGCTCGTCGATGATCAGCCTGGATCGTGCCGTCGCTGCACCAATGTTCGACAAACGAGGCGACGTGATTGGAGTCGTCTATGGCGACCGCCGCGTGGTGGACGAACGAAGCAACGAACCGATCGGAGAACTGGAAGCCGCGTTATTAGAAGTCATGGCCAGCGCCGTGGCCTCGGGGCTGGCACGCCAACACGAAGAATCGCTGCGAGCTTCGTTGACTCAATTCTTCTCGCCCGCGGTGACCGATCGACTCGAGAAAAACGAAAACCTGCTGCTTGGCCGAGACGCCGAAGTCACCGTGTTGTTTTGTGACATCCGCGGCTTCAGTGCGGTATCGAAACGGGTCGGCCCCGCACGCACGATCGAATGGATCAACGATGTGATGACGGAACTGAGCCAGTGTGTGATTGAAACCGACGGCGTTTTGGTCGATTACATCGGCGATGAATTGATGGCGATGTGGGGAGCTCCGGCGCAACAACCCGATCATGCCCTGCGTGCTTGTCGAACTGCGAGTTTGATGCTGGAACAGATCGAGCCCCTCCGCCAAAAATGGAGCGACATCACCAGCGACCAGTTCGGCTTTGGGATTGGAATCAACACGGGGGTGGCCCAGGTCGGTAACACCGGATCGAAGGTCAAATTTAAATACGGACCGCTCGGCAACACCGTCAATGTGGCTAGCCGCGTGCAAGGGATGACCAAGGCATTTGGAGTGCGAGTCCTGCTGACCTCTTCGACACTCAGTGAAGTCGAGAAGTGCCAAGGAGCAGCGAGTGAGATTGTGCTGCAGACGCGTCACTTGGCCGACGTCAAACCGCTGGGGATCAACGAAGTTGTCACGCTGTTTGAATTGAATCCCGACGCCAACCCAAATTGGCAACAGATGCGGCTGAGTTACGAACGGGCGCTGGACTGTTATCACAAAAGCGACCTTGCCGGAGCCGCCAAGGAACTCGCGTCACTGGTCTACAAGAATGCCGACGATACACCGAGTGTGTTGTTATTGGGCCGCGTGGTCGACGCGTTGACGCACAAGAAAACCATCGTCGATCCCGTGTTCGTATTTGAACACAAGTGATGAACGCGGAAGACGCTGCAGTGCCCAAGTCGTCTGCGCAAACGTGATGCGACCGTTTTTTGCGAAAGTGTGCCGTAGCGGAAGTCGTCAAGACTTTCGTTCCACGACGGGCACCCCTCCAAAACGCTTGCAGGCTTGTTGATCTAGTAAAGTTTCCTGCGGCAAGGGCGTATGATGGACTTTCTAGTCCGTCAATGGTGGATTCGACGGACTAGGAAGTCCATCGTACGACTAAAACAACAAGCCGTTGACGACTTTCGTTCCACGACGGGCACCCCTCCAAAACGCTTGCAGGCTTGTTGATCTAGTAAAATTTCCTGCGGCAAGGGCGTATGATGGACTTCCTAGTCCGTCAATGGTGGATTCGACGGACTAGAAAGTCCATCGTACGACTAAAACAACAAGCCGCCCGCGACTTTCGTTCCGCGACGAGTGCCCCTCCAAAACGCTTGCAGGTTTGTTGATTTAGTGAAGTTTCCTGCGGCAAGGGCGTATGATGGACTTCCTAGTCCGTCAATGATGGATTCGACGGACTAGGAAGTCCATCGTACGACTAAAACAACAAGCCGTTGACGACTTTCGTTCCACGACGAGTACCCCTCCGAAACGCTTGCAGGCTTGTTGATTTAGTAAAATTTCCTGCGGCAAGGGCGTATGATGGACTTCCTAGTCCGTCAATGGTGGATTCGACGGACTAGGAAGTCCATCGTACGACTAAAACAACAAGCTGCCCGCGACTTCCGCTACGGCTTTCAGACAGAACCTAGTCCGAGATTCGGAAACGGACGCCACCGAGGTCTTGGGGATAATCGAAGACTTTGGAGTCGAAGATATCGTCGCTGGTGAACCATGGTGTGCCATCCGGACGCCGATACATCTTTTCGGCCTCGGCCTTATTTAGCGGACGTGCACCGATGCGGCCAAAGACCGCGATCTGATTTCCACTTTCATCAACCGCACGGTCACGGTCGATCCCACGGCTAATTGCCAACGCATGCCCGTTTTTGGGCAACTTGTAGCTGGCAACCAAATACGGCTGTGGACGAGGACTAAAGCCATCGTTTCCATGCACCTCGGGACTGGTCAACTGGATCACCCGCAGTCCATTTTTGCCATCGGCGACGTAGGCGAATTGGCTGACGTTGGTGATCCCTAACTGGACATCATGAGCATCATTGATGCAACCGTTCGCGTCATAGATCTGATCCACATGAGCTCGTAGCGGATTTTCGACATCCAAAATGGCAAGCCCGTGTTTTCCAGCAGCAACATACGCATAAGTTCGTGCGACGTAGATGCCATGTGCATCTTCCAATGGCACATGATGAACCACGTGCGGATGCGCAAGATCGGTGCAATCAAGCACCTTCACGCCCTCTTTATCGGTAACAAATCCATAACGGAACTGAACCGCGACACGGTGCGGGTGATCGAGCTCGTGGTGCCCCACCACGCTGGTGATTTTCGGTTTCATGGGGTCATCTAAATCGACCACCACCAGGCCTTCTTCGCAACAGATGTAGGCATACGTCCCGACGATCGAGATCGATTCGGCTCCATCGAGTATGCCGTCTGGATTGAACGTCAACGCGCGTTCCAAGAAATTATTCAGCGGATTGCCGTCAAGCAAGGTACCGGCACCGACCAAGATCAAACCTTCTTCTTTGTCGGTCACATAGATGTAGGCGTACAGCGGATGAATCGCGGACTCTTCATTCGCAGGGTCCTGTTTGCGAGTCGGATCGGGCGCGATCGTGCTCGGTGCGGCGACGCCGGTGGCATGTTTGGTTCGGACATAGAAACGTTGCCCGAGCGGCGAGACCGGTGCGGTCGTGATCCGCTCACTAAATGCCTTGTGATCGATGAACGCGATGTCGAAAACGCGGAAGCCACCTTCACCACAAGCCGCATAGATGTACTCGCCACGGTGTTGCAGGTCCAAAATCTCTGGTTTGCGGTAACGCAGCGAGAGTGTCTCTAAAATGTCGCGACCGGGATGCTCGTGACTGTGTTCGAGTTCGCGGTCATGCTCGAGATGCTCTTCGTAATTTTCCGGATAGGCAAGCTGATGCAGCGAGCTGCCGATCACCGCTTGTGGCTCGGTGTTCTCGGTCACCACGACCGCTTCGAAACCATGTTCACCGGCAGCAACGTAACAGTACTTGCCAATAAAATTGGTGTACCCCGTTCCTTGCATCAACAACTGGGTCATGATCGCGTTGTTGTCGTTATTGACCGAAAGATGGCAATCAGTACAGCTTTTGGTTTCGTAAACGCCGCCGTGGCCGGGATCGGTTTCGTTGATTAACCCGGCACCACCGCGAACGGTGTGAGGCACATTGGTGCTGAACGCAATGCCGCTCATGCCATCGCCGCTGATCGTTTGTTGCTGCGTGTAGATCGCCTCGCGGTTGGCGTTGTAGCTGGTCACGTGAATCGCACAACTGCTGCGTGCAGGACCAATTCGATTCCCCGTCACTGTACCATCGCGAGCAAGCATAAAGACATCGTCGCGTAGCGTTTGAAAATTGTAGCTGGTTCGGTTCCGCGTGACGTCGCCTTCGTTGTGTAGTTCCGGTGACTTGATGTTCGCTCGCTGTGGCAAATGGCAACCGAAACAGCTCGGATTCCACGAGCTATGGCAAGCGATGCACGACATATTTTCGTTGCGATGAGCACACGCCAATAGATCATTAGTGCTCGTTCCGCCCCACGTTGGACGTCCGTCGGCGCCCATTCGCACCGTTTTGGCGGCATGCGAACGTGCGTTGTAGTCGGGATGGTCGGGGCGAACGGTGTCGGCGGTTTGTTTGACTTCCCAAAACAGATCCGGTTCGACGGTGCTGCGTTGGATCAACCGGGGTGCTTTTCCGGGTTCACGCAGGATCTCGAAGCGTGGTTTGTCAAAGGTGGTGCCGAGCGTCAACAGATTCGTGCCGCCTTCGGGCGCCGCCGGACCACTGGTGGGCAACCGTGCCACTTCGCCGGCCTCGAGTTGTTTGTCGACCTTTTCGACCAGCGATTCTTCGGCCGTGCCGTGGCAATCGATACACTGAATCTCGATCGCCGCGCGGACTTCGCCATACAATTTCGTATTGCCATGACTGTCTTGATAGAAATGGCAATCGACGCAGTGCATCCCTTTTTCCATGTGGATGTCTTGCATGTGAACCGGAGCATCGGGACGACACCTGCCAACTTGTTGTTCAGTCGGCGTGGACGGTTTGACCGCCTCTTGAAGTTGTTCGGTCGACACCTCGGGTAGCGGATCGTTCTTCCAATCCAACAACGTGCCGTGACGGTCTTTCTTGAACACCGCTCGGTAGACCCAACCGTGACCGTGGAAATCCGCGAACTGCGTGTGCCGTAAATGAGGATTCAAGTCGCTGACGTTGGCCAGGAATTCGGGATCACTCCAATGCCCGCGTGCGGCCGCTTCGTTCGGGTTGGACTCGGTTGCCCGCATGTATTCTTCGGCGGTCAACTCCTTTTGTTCTTCCGGATACATCAACTCGCCATCGGTTTCGTTATCCCACCACATGTAACCGAGATAACTGTTCAACACGTTCGTGCCTGGATGAATGTGACACACCATACACTGGCTTGTCGGCATTCGCAGTTCGAATTTGTGCTGGATCGGATGGCCGGGTTGATCCTTGCGAATGGTCGGGTCGATGTATTTGACCCATTCATCTCGCTCCGCCGCCGCGGTGCCGTTGTTGCCGTATTTGGCCAAGAATCCGCTGGCGGTTGGACTGCGATCGTTTGCGTACAAAACGTGACACGCGCTACAACCGCTGCTGCGATAATCGCCGGGGTGATCATTGGTGCCGAGGAAGTTCAGCGTCGGATCGAGCAGCCGTGTTTTCGCCAAGCCGATGTAAACCGGGTCAGTCCGGTTTTCAGTTCCCAAACCTCGCAGACTCAAACGTTCGCGTGGGCGACCGGGTTCTTCGAGTCGTTCGGGAATCCCGATCTCGGGCCGGAAACGACCACCGCGTTCAAAGATCCGCAATACGTTACCGGGCTGGCTGACTTGATACGGGATCAACGGGTTCAGCGACGCCAGCACGCCTTTGTGTCGCATTTCGTATTCCGTCGGCGGCGGTACGGTTTGCATGATCTGCGGTTTGCCATTCATGCTGTACGATTCGCCGTGCTGAGGTCGCTTGTTCCCCGTGGCACCGTTGTTGTACAGAGCAGCGCCCCACAACATACATCCGTTGGTCATCATGCTCTTGCGAAGCTGTAGCACTTCGTTCGCGTGACATTGGCCGCATGCGATGTGGGCGACTCGTAAATCACCCGGGTTCATAAACCGAATGAACTCGGGTGATTCGTGATTCAAAATCGTGTAACTGCGAACCGGATTGGCCGAGTCTTTCCAGGCCGGTCCGTATTGAGGCCAAACATGGGCGGTTTTGATATCGGTCGACGTGGCATCGCCGCCGTGGCAATCGGTGCACCCGATTTGGATCGAGTTCACCGGATGCATGTGCCCGACATCGGTGTGACAATGGATACATCCGACGCTTTTCGCATGGGCATCGGCAGCAGACTGACGAGCGAGATCGTCAAAGCGTAGATCTTCGGGAATCGGATAAGACGCGTTATCCGCGATCCCAAGCCGGCGTGCTAAATCCCAGGGATCCTCGCCGCGACGTCCAATCCCGGGCTCACTCGCTCCGGCAACACGTGCTTTGCCGTGGTAGCTTCCCGAGGGAAAAGGAATTTTCTGTGCGGGAATGTTTTCGGGCGGAATGTTGGGTGGAGCCGCGGTCACGATCGGCGCAGCATGCGAATCCGTCGCGGCCACTTGAACCACAGGTCGGTCCGCCGTGGGACGCTCGGATTCCGCTTGACGGTTCGCGTTCAGAAAATCACGCAGCGTTGCAATTCGCTGCTGAGGCGATTGAGCCCATCCCGCCGACGACGATGCCAGACACACGAGAAAGGTCAGCTGAAAGATACGTCGGCAGTTCATCAATCCATTCACCCAATCACTGCCAGCGTATTTGCTAGCTAGAACTCTAGGACCAGTTCGAGGAAGCCCGCCACGTGGTTGCGGAGCTCTCCGTTGAAATTCTGGTATAGGTCTTCCAATCCATTGCCGCCAATGAGTGTCGCGAGCCCACCCAATAACAGAATGTTATTATTTAGCAGCGGACGGTATTCAAGGCCAGTGCTAATATCGGTGCCGATGAATTTGTCGACCTCTCCTGTGAAGAGATAGGTTTCCAGTGACGAGGTGTCTTCGAACCACAAGAAGTTGCAGTTGTTGATGGTTTTCAGCCGCGGGGTGATGTCGGCGTCCAACCCTAGATTGAACAGATGCAAACCGGGATTCACGAAGTTGGTTTGGCCTTGGAATTTGCTCTGCCGCATGCTCGGATTCAAACTCAGCCGGTTGGTCAGCTCGACGCCGAACAGCCGGATGCCTTGGCGTCCCCAATAGCTAAATTCATTTCCGGCAAAGTTTGGATTGGGAAAGATCGCATCGAATCCGGTCGCTTTGTCATCGTTGGTGTCGCTGTCGCCGGAATTGAACAGGTAGGACGCGCGGAAACGAACCCAGTCGCGGTCATACGACAATTCGATCGCAGCCATGTAGGCGCTGATGTCGACTTCACGTCCAGCGATCGGATTCAAATCGTCGCGGCCGAACACGTAATAAAACGCGCTGCTGACGTTGATCCGCTCCATGTGACCATTGTTCGCCGCACCGAAGTAGTACGAGCGAACATCGTGCGGCTGGAAAACACCGACTGGATCGGGACGAACTAGAAAATTGTTCTTGTCGAACTCGAACGAGGCCCGGTCATGGTTGGCATGAAACGAAACGCTCGCGGTGTTGCCGGGGTACAGAAAGTCTTGGCGATAGTAGTTGGCGATCCAGGTATTTTGGTTGCGATCGTCATCGATGACGTTTAGCAAGCTGTTGGTCTCTTTCTCGGTTTGATCAAACCACATCAAATTGAACTGATCGCGATTGCTATGCCGCGTTCCGAATAGCCGGACACCGCGGTTGATATCCGCGAAAATGAAGCCGCGGAAATCGCTGACAAACGGCTGGCTGCCGACGCGGACCGAGGCAAAGTCGTAATAGGGGCTGAGGTCCGAAATTTTGGATTCAAAGAACCATTCTTCCAACGCGAAATCGTCGCGATGACGACTCGTTCCGTCACGAACATCGGGGCTGACAACGCCAAGCTCATCGGCAACCAAATGGTTCACGTTGTGGACCAAGTTCAATCGAACTCGCCAATCGTTGGGTTTAAACGACGTGTTGCCGTGAAACAAATCGATCGCAAACGAGGTGTACTGAGCCGCCAGAAACGAGTCGGGATCTCCAAAAAATCCAAACGCGCCTGGATTGCGAGTCGCCTCGAACGGCGTCGTCGGGGTCGGCAATTGACGGCCTTCGAGCAGCGTTAAACTCTTGCCTTGCAGCTTCAAAAACGTGTGCTGACCGATGATCGGATAGTCACCCTTGAGCACGTTCTGGTTGTAGGGATCCCAAAACGCGCCTTCGACGCCTAAGTAGTCATCGTTGACCGGATGGCCTTTGCCGTAGCGGTCGGCATCGGGTTGCCCCAACCGCCAACGATCCTCGACCGGAATAAAATGGCTGCTGGTTTGATACTCGGTCGGCAACACGCCGCTGGGGCCCGTAAAGCCGTAGGGTGCATCACGCGGTGCGACGTACAATGGATTGGTATCGTCGAGCCGGTCCAGGTTGATCCGCGGCAGTTCGTCTGCGGGTTCAAGCGGATCACGCAGCACTTCGGGACGGATTTTTGCATCCAATTCCACGTCATCCTGGAATGGGTCGACGTGCTGAAACGAGTCGATGTCGCTTCCGCCCGCATCGGGCCGAATTTCCTTGATGATCGAATCGGACGTCTGGCGGATCGTATTGCTCAGCAAATCGCGAAACGAACGTGGCGAATTCGGCTCACCCTGCTCTGGCATCGGGGCAGGCTGCTTCTCGGTTTGCTGCAGAGCCGCAGCCTGTGGATCTGGCACAACCTCGAACTGGACCGTACCGCCCGCCGGCGTGGCCGCGTCGTTTCCGCCGGAATTCAACAATTCTCGCAGCGTCATTTGGGTGATGGCAGGAGAATCGTCGCCATCGTCAGCGCGCAAACTGACTCCGCCCCCAACGAGGGCCAAAGCGATGGCGATCGTGATTCCCCGAAGTTCCATCATGTTTGTTCAGTCGTCTTCACTCGCCTCAGCAATGATTTTCGGAGGGTGCTACCAGGTTGTGTCTGCCCCCTTCACCCAACTCGCTCGCTAAAGTTATCGGCCGAAAGTGGGGGTTCGCTTTGTGCCGTTTGGTGAAATCGTGCGGATTATTCGGGTTGTCAGGGAAAGCAAAATCGCAATCTGCCTCGTTTCGCCTGCCATCCGAAGTAAGATGAGGGGGGAGGCAGCATTTGATAGCCCTTCGCACGTGCCCTCATCCATCCTGTTCGCTTTCCCCCGTTTTTTGCGGCGAGTAATCGTGAATCGTATGACAGTTTCATCCCTTGGTCGCCGCCAATCCAAACGGCGTCTGTTGGCCGAGCGACTCGAGTCGCGGCACCTGATGGCCGGCGGCGATGTGCTGGGGCTACACAACGACCAATTGCCAGCCGATGTGAATCTTGATGGGCATGTGTCCACCCTCGATGCCTTGGTGGTGGTCAACTATCTGCAGCGATTCGCGGGCGACAACGAGGCGAGCGAGCAAACTGGCGTCGCAGAAACCGAAGCGGTCGCGACATCGCAATCGATGGTCGACGTCGATAACAATGGTCACGTTAGCGCGCTCGACGCGCTTGTCGTGATCAATCATCTCAATCGCATGGGCATCGGTGAAGCGACTGCGCTCGCCGAGTTGCCGACGGCCGACTTCGCGAATATCGCTAAAGCCAGCCAGGTCGATAGCGATGGGGTATTCCAAGCCGCGAGTGACGAATTCTTCGCATCGCTCAATGCCGCCGAAAGTCTCGGTGACCAAAACCTGCTCGAAGCAAGTGATGTCCAAACGCTGCTGCAGCGTGCTTCGATGGCCACCAGCAGCAACGATGCGATCATTGCGGTGGTCGATCGCAATGGTCGAATCCTCGGCGTCCGAGTCGAAGACGGCGTTAATGCCGATTTGATGAACGATCCCGAACAACTGGCGTTCGCAATCGATGGCGCCGTTGCCAAAGCTCGCACCGCAGCATTCTTTAGCAGCAACGCCGCTCCGCTGACCAGCCGCACCGTTCGCTTCATCAGCCAATCGACGGTCACTCAGCGCGAGGTCGAATCGTCGCCGATCAATGACGATCCCGCCTATCGTGGCCCCGGGTTTGTCGCACCGATCGGGGTTGGCGGACACTTTCCACCCGAGGTGAACTTTACCCCGCAAGTCGACTTGTTCGCGATCGAACATCAAAGCCGCGACAGCCAGCTGCATGCCGGTGCTGACGGGATCACCCAGTCGACGGTCGAAACGAAGGACGACCAAACCGAAATCACCATCGCAGGCGACGACTTTGCCCTGGGTTCGCGATTCAACGCCGATCCTGCGTACGTCCCGCGAAACGCCGACGAATTCTTTCAAACATGGCCCGAGTCCTACGGCGTCGCAACCGAAACGTTTCTGGACAGCCAATCACGAGGCGTCGCAACGTTGCCCGGCGGGATTCCGCTCTACAAAGTAGTCACCAACCCCGACGGCTCGACGCCCAACGTCCCGCTGAGCGAATCGTTCAACTTGGTTGGCGGAATCGGCGTCTTCTTTCCCGGCGAAGACGGCTTTGCCACACACGAACAAGGGTTCCAGCACGCCAGCGAGCGAGGTGGCTCGGCTCAAACCGAGAAAGAACGCACCAATGCATCGAAGGTGCTCGAAGCCGAGTTCACGGCATTGGTTGCCGCCGCCGGCACAGGATTGGTGGGCCCTTCGGCATTCGTTCGTGACTTGAGCGAATTCAATAACGCCTTGCCATCGCTTCCCGATTTCTTCTTGCCTACGGGTCGAATTGACCTCGTCGGCATCACGCTGGAAATCTATGGACCGCACCCCGATCAATCATTTCGCCAACCGGGTATCGATCGTCTGATCCAAGTCGGACGTTCGCTCGGTCGAGGCAGCGATTCGGGTGAAAACAAAGTCGTCAACGGAGACGGCGACACATCGCTCGCCGGACAATCGGTCCCCGAAGGCTGGTTGGTGGCACCGCATGATTCGGCCGTCGATACCGAATTGACCGCCGAACGAGTCGAGCAGATTATCCTCACTGGCGTGAACGAAGCGGACCGCACGCGGGCGGCGATTCGATTGGACATCGACAATAACTTCCGTCCTGGTGCGAAAACACGCATGGTACTAGCCGTCGCGGATACCAACGGCGAACTGTTGGGGCTGTACCGAATGCCCGACGCGACCGTCTTTTCGATTGATGTCTCGATCGCCAAGGCTCGCAACACCGCCTACTATGCCGACGCCGACGCACTGCAAGCGGTCGACCGCATCGACTTCAACGGCGACGACGTGTTTGGACCGATTACCCAGTCCCTGGAAAACCCTTCGGGTGACACCGTGCCGCTGGGCACCGCACTGACCAACCGCACCTTCCGTTTCATTGTCGAACCTCGCTATCCAACCGGTTCCAACGTCGACCCGTCACTGGGTGGCGGTTTGCAAAACGACTCGGCCGCAGATCTATGTGACCAGAAACCAGGACCATGCCAGCAAATTGCACCGCACAGTATTCTGCGAACCGCGGGAATCAATCCGGTCACCGCAGAGAACATCGTCAACGACCAACCGCTGGACTTTGACGTCTATGGCAGTGCAACCACCAATAGCTTCTTGGCGTTTGATGCCTTCAACCCAAGCCGCAACTTCCGCGACCCAGGTGACGCCGTCGTCGTGGCTGGCACCGATGAAGTGCAACCGCTAGCAAACCAAAACGGGGTCGTTTTCTTCCCCGGCAGCACTCCGCTTTACATCGGCAACTCGCAAACGACGCTCGTTGGCGGATTTGGTGTCAGCGGTGACGGGGTCGATCAAGACGACGTGGTCACCTTTGCCGGGCAACAGGGATTTGATCCCAACGCCTCGATCCGCGTCGATCAATACGTTGTCGGTGGCGTGCGGCTGCCATTCCAGAAATTCAATC
Organism: Novipirellula caenicola; assembly: GCF_039545035.1. NCBI lineage: Bacteria > Pseudomonadati > Planctomycetota > Planctomycetia > Pirellulales > Pirellulaceae > Novipirellula > Novipirellula caenicola. The sequence goes on along the minus strand of NZ_BAABRO010000007.1, from coordinate 303,707 downwards.
GCAACCCGTTTGCTAGCTAGCACCGCGATAAACCTTGCCGGTTGTTCTAGCTGTGATGGATGATTCGATTCCCCGCGTCAAGGTGGTGCGATTGTGCCGATCCTTTTGGCAAGGCGTTTTGTTTTCTTGCCAAACGGATGGACGATGAATATCTCGAATCGACTTCGATCGATCGCTACGGTGTCACTTGGCGTCGCGATGAGTCTGGCGACCGCTTCGGGCAGCGTTGCCCAATCTCCCCGCTACTACGACGACGCGTTGTATTACCAGGGAAGTGAGATCGTCGACAACGAGATGCCTTATTACGAGGGGTCTGACGACGAAATGCCTCACGGCGAAATCAACGATTACGAGATCGTGCAGGATCATGCCGACGTGCACGAGCATGCGTCAGAGCATCCTGCCGAGCACGGCCACGAAGAGTTCCACACTTCGCACCACGGCATTTGCCTTGATCCCGGCCATCCTCGCAAACCCAAACACGATCAACCGGGCGACATCAATCGCGGCGATTGTCCCCCGAAGCGTTATCGGATGGACGATTGTGCTCGAGCGGGCAATCCTCATTGCGTCGCCCCGTGGGCCAAGTGCAGCCCCAACAAAAAGTACAGTGCGTGGTTCGTCGGCGGTGGAGCCGCATTTTCAAAGGTCCCCGATCTGCATCCAGGTCTATTGCACCGAGGCCGCGATCGTAAAACCAATGCCGACCATGGCTACGGCGAAGGCACTTGGGGAATGGATTACAGCGGCTTGTTCGGTCACGCCAACGTGTGGCTGAAATACACCTGTGGCCGAAAACAAGGCGGCGAGGGAGCGTACCGAACCGATGGCGAACCGAAAGTCATCGCACGCGTCAAATCGCTGTTCGAACACGACCACGGACATCACTAGCGATTTTGCGGTGATCGCTGGATTGGCGACGGTAAGATACTGTTCGGAAATAACGTCGTGATTCCAGTTATGTTACAAATCACGCGGGAAGTGTTTTCTTTGTAGTGGACGAGGCAACGAGTCCCGTGGGATTGAGTCTTCGGTGAGGGACTTGTTGCCTCGTCCACTACGATTCTTGAGGGACTCGTTGCCTCGTCCACTACGATTCGGATTACAGATCGGCGAGCCGTTTTTCCGCGTCACCAAAGTGATCCAGCTTGACGTCCATGCGATCCATGATCGAAAGGTACATGCTGCACAGCTTTCGCTGCTCATCCCCTTTGTCTAGGTAATCGAGCACGCGGCCGGTTTTCAGTCGGCCCGATAAACCGCCAGTCAACAACACCGGCACCTTGTTGGAATCGTGGGCGTTGCCCGACCACATGCTCGAAATGAACAGCAAACATGAATGGTCCAGCACCGTGCCGTCCCCCTCGGGCATCGCATCCAACTTGCTGGCCAAGTAAGCGTATTGGCTGCAGTAGTACCGCGAGATCCGTTCATACTCGTCCGACTTGTCGCGGTGAGATGCCGAGTGATGCGTGCTTTGCACATCCAGAAACGGATAAAACAATCCTGACAGGTCACGGTTTAATAACAGCGTGGCGACGCGAGATTTGTCGGTCTGGAAACCGAGCGCGACGATGTCGCACATCAACCGCATGTGTTCGCGAATGTCTTCGGGCAATCCATCGTCGGGCCGTTTCATCATCGCGATCGTTTTGCCATGATCCTTGGCCCGCGATGCGGCCTTGTCGCGAGCTGCTCGCATCGACGCGGCTCGCTTTTCGACTTCACGAACGCTGCTCAAGTACTCTTCGAGCTTGGCTTTGTCCGCCGAGCTGACGCGGTGACTCAGCGACACGGCGTCTTCGCGAACACGGTCCAGGATGCTCTCGTTGCGACGGCTGCCGTGATTGTCAAACAACGCGTCAAAGGCGAGCGACGGATAGACCTCCATCGGCACCGGGGACGTCGAGTTTTGCCAAGAAATGTGCGAACTGTAGGCCATCGAAAAATTGGTTTCGTGATAACCGGTCACCGGTTGCTCACAGCCCAAAACCATACTGGGGACCGCCGTCTGCTCTTGAAAATGGTTCGCCAGCTTTTGATCCATGCTGATGTCGCCACGCAGCTCGGATCCCTTTTGCAGGGGTGCCCCTGACAAGATGTTCCCGGTTTGCCCTGGGTGAATGCCAACGCCCGTTGCATTTTCGTTGAACAGCCCGGTGATAAAATTCATCTTGTGTTTCAGTGGTTCCATCGGCTGCAAACTTTTGCCCAATTCCATCTGGTCGCCACTTCCCTTGGCCCACCAATGGTTGCTGTTGATCCCGCACCCCATAAAGACGGCTGCAAAACGTTTGGGGGAATCGGTGGGATCGTTGCCGGCCACGGTTTCGCTTCCCCAAACCGGAATCGATTCCAACCACGGCAGCGCCATCGCGACACCGGTTCCTCGCAGCAGCGTGCGGCGAGACAACCGATGGGAAGCCGCAGACGAAGAGGCCGCGGCAGGTGTTTTTTGTTGAGATCGATCCATGCTAGTCTTCATCACTCGAGTTCCAATTGGGTTCGTTTATTTAGAAACGCCGGGCTCGTCACAACCACTTCGATCATGCTGCTGAAACGGTAATCCTGTTCCGCCAGCGTTGACCGCATTTGAGCAATCGTTGCCTCGTCGGAAAGCTGCAGTGTTCGCCCAAGTCCATACGCCAACAGATTGCGGCACAAATTGTCAACAAAGTCGTCTTGTCGTTGGTTGCGAATGTATTGCAGCAGCCCCGCCAGTCCGCTGCCTTCGCTCTTGTCCGGAAACACCGCGGTGTCATCCACGGCGCGGCCGCCGAGATCGGCATCGCGTGATTCGCCCACCGGTCCATAGCCTTCGAACGCTAAACCAAACGAGTCGATTCGCTCGTGACAGCCAGCACAACTGGAATCGGCACGATGACGCGCCAAGGCCTCGCGAAGTGTCAGATCACCGAGTTTCGATTCGTCCTCGGGCAATTCGGGAACGGTCGCCGGCGGCGCGGGTACATTCTCGCCGAGCATCCGTTTGACCACCCAATTGCCGCGTTTGACCGGACTGGTACGCAGTCCCGGCGAGTTGTACGTCAAAAAGACAGCCATCGGCAACATTCCGCCTCGTCCCCAGCGACTTGCCTGTTCGAGTTTGCTCCAACCTTCAATGGAATCCGCAATCGGTTCGGCGGGCACGCCATAATGGCTCGCCAACTCGTGATTCACAAACGTGTAGTCCGCATACAAACACTCAAGCACCGAGGCGTCGCGAGCGATCAAGTCCAAGAAGAAGCGAATGGGTTCCTCGTACATGGCTTGCCGCAGCTCGTCAGTGAACTGAGGGAAACGGCCGCGATCGACTCCGTTGTGCTGTTCGAACCGCCGGAAATCGAGCCAGTTGCCTGTAAACTCCGTCGCCAATCCATGCCCCCGTTCGTCCCGCAGCATGCGGCGAACTTGTTCGACCAGCACGCCGGGATCGTGCAAACGCCCCGATGTGGCAAGTTCCATCAACGCCGAATCGGGCATGCTGGACCATAAAAAATAGCTCAGCCGGTTCGCCAGCGCCACATCAGCGAGCGGCTGCACGCCCGGCGTTCGCTGCGACGCAATCGTTTCGCCACCGCCGTCACCGGGCAGATCGACGCGATAACAAAAGTGAGGTGACATCAACACGCGAATCACGCTGTCGCGGATCGCATCTTCGTGACTCAGCCCATCGACGTCACGCAGCGTTTCATAAAACGCGACCACGTCGTCACGTTCTTGACTCGACAGCGGGCGGCGAAAGGCACGCTCGGTGAATTCGACTAACGCCTGAACGTGGACCGGTTCGGACTGAATTTGCAGCTGCTCCAGTCGCCGGAATGTCGCGGACATATCGTCAAAGTAGCGGCGAATCGCCGTCAATGCCCGCTCGCTCGATCCCAATCGGCGGGCTTTGGCAATGTAAACCTCTGCCAGTCCTTGGACTTTTTCAGCGGATGTCGCATCTTTGTCCTCGGCACGATAACGGTCGAATTCACGGTCTCGCATGAACTTCGAATCTGTGCGATCAAACCAAATGAATCCACTGTATTGCCGCATCGGTGCGGAGGTGACGAAATCAAGCTCGGTCCACAATCGATCGATCTGCCGCTGCTGCGATTCATCGAGCATCAAATCATAAAGCGGGGCATCATCGCGAAAGTATCCCATTTGGCTATGGAATCCCGCGCTCAGAAATCGTCCCGTCAACTTCTTTTCCGATTTCGCATCCAGGTACACTCGAGCACGTTCGGAGATGTAAAAGGCGTCGGGAAAAATGCTGCAGAACCGCTCAAGCGATTCGTGCATGAGTTCCTGTTCCGCATCCTCCGATACCGTCATTGCCTTGGCGGCGGACGATCCCTCGGGCAAACGGAGATCCCCTTCGGGCAATGGCGTGCCCGAGTAACGTCGACGATTCTCTACAAATTGCCGGTTCTTCCACAGCACCAATGGTTGCGAGCCATTGTTCATTTCGGGTGAGGTCAAGTTTGGTACATCGGGAACCAAGCTTTCGCGTAGCGTCGTGACAAACTCAGCCATCTGCTTGCACTGCGTCATCGCATCGGCCTGATGTTGCTCCGTCGCTCCGGCTGGCAACTCACGCCACATCGCTTGTAGCGCGGCGATCACGCCCACCGATTCCGCGTCGCCCGTCAACATGGTCCACAACGTCTCGGCATAGCGAGCACTCAAACCTTGCTGGCGAGCCAGCTCCGCCAGCGTTACGCCCGAGCGTCCCAGCGCGTCTCGATTTCGAAACTGCCAAAGCAGTACGAAGTAGGCGTCGTAATCCGTCCGTTGCCGCTTGTAGAAATCGATGATTCGATTGACACAAAACTTGTCGCGATCGGTAGGGGTGATCACTGGATGGGGCGCGAATTCGAATCCCGTCGGTGTTAACGCCAAATGCTCTGACACGAACCGAGCGGCCGCGAGGTATTTTTTCAACAGGGCAGGGGACATCGTCAGCGATTCCCCCGAGTTGTCGAATCCCGCTTCGTTGGCCGGATCAATCGGAAACGCGTTGGCCGGTTGGATATCCACGCCCGTCAAATCACGAATCGTGTAGTTGTACTCGGCATTGCTCAGCCGACGGGCCAACACGACGCCGGGATCCCCAGCGGTGCGTTCGGCTTCGGCGTCGCGGACCGCTTTGATCCAGCGGACTACCGATTCCCGCTGCTGCTGTGTCGGCTGCTCGTCCGCATCCTCGGGAGGCATGTCGCCCGCCTCGAGTCGCTCGAGCACGACCATCCAGCGGCGAAAATTCTTGACGACCGATGCCACGTCCTGGTCAACGCTTAGATCCAAGTCGCCTTCGCGAGTCACGTCGTTATGACAATCGGCACAGTGCGACTGCAGCAGCGGCGTGACGGTGTCACGAAACGTGACCGCCAATGGTTGTTCAGCGATCACGGTGACCGTATCTATTACGAACAAGCAAGCAACAACAAAACGCAACGTTTTCATAGGTGCGTTGGACCAATGCGGGGCAGGGCAGGGGGGCTAAAAAAGGCAGCCAGGTGGGAAAGGAACGATGCATCGAGAATGCCACCACAGTCTACAGACTATCCCCTGATGATGGTCACCTGAATTCGTCCCGCCAGGCGAGAAAACCGGAATTGAGCAGGAAAATCGGCTCTCGAGAGCGAATTGATCGATGAGTTCCCCCGGCGGTACCGCTTCTTCGGAAATCTTGGCGACGCCAGCTGCCGGATTTCCGGTCGTTTGCAAAGTTGTTTTTGACGAGGTCGCAAACCGAACCAACGGCACACGGTGTGCTTGTTGATCCCAAAAGCTACCAAAACATTCATCCCCCGAGGTTCATCATGAATGCAAACGCGATTCATCATTCGTGTTGGGTTCATTCCAATCCGCTGACACAGCGATTTGATCGATTGTCATCCACCCACACCAGCGACGTTGCCGTGGTGGGCGGCGGAATCACCGGACTTTCGACGGCCTTGGAATTACTGCATCGCGGATTCAGTGTGGCGGTTTACGAGGCAGCGATTATCGGCGGAGGAACCACCGGCGGCAGCACCGGGCACCTGGACGCGCATCCGGAAATCGGCTGCGGCGAGTTGCTTTCGAAATTGGGTGAAACGGCAAGCCGCGCGTACGTACAACTTCGCCAAGCCGCGATCGCCGCGATTGAACACCGAGCGGCCAACTATTGCGATTTCACTCGCGTCCCAGGCTACTACTATTCCGAACATGCCGACGATGCCTCATCGCTTCGCGACGAATGCGAGGCCGCTGCCCAGCTAGGGTTGCCGGTCGAATGGTGTGACAAGCCTCCGCTACGATTCGCAACCGTCGGCTTTCGCATCGACTCGATGGCCCGAATGGACTCGATGGCCTACTTGCGACGATTGACAGATTTGGTGGTCGAAGCCGGGGGTAAGATTTTCGAAAAATCGATCGCTCGCGTCTCGCTCGAAGAAGAAACTCGCGAGCTGTCCGTCGGCGACGGGACCGCCCACTTTGACCATTTGGTGCTGGCAGCCCACTGCAACAAATCCGATTCGATGCTGTTGGACATCGAGACACCGGCGTATCAATCCTATGCACTACTGGCCGAAGTGACCAATCCGCCAGAGGATGGATTGTTCTGGGACAACTCGGATCCCTATTTCTACACACGCCGCTGGGGAAGTGCGTCGCCGAATAAAATCATCGTGGGCGGCTGTGACCACCGCACTGGCGATGGCGACACCAAACAAGCGCAAGCAGATCTCGAAGAATATGTTCGCCAACGCTTTGACGTCCGCTCGATCGAGTCGCGATGGAGCGCCGAGCTGTTTGAACCGACCGACGGATTGCCGATGATTGGCAAGGTTCCTGGCAAGAAAAACGCCTGGATCGCGACCGGATTGAGCGGCGTTGGATTGACGTGGGGCACGGCGGCGGGATGGTTGATTGCCGACCAAATTTTTCGCGGATCATCGACGCTGCAAGATGCCTTGTCACCCTCGCGACTAAGCGTTTCGGCGATCACCGGAGCGGTCACCGAGATGGCAGCTCCGGTCAAAGGGATGGCTCAGCGAATCCTACCCGCGAAAAAGATCGATCCTGTCACCCTGCGGCCTGGCGAAGGTGCGGTAGGTGACGTCGACGGCGTTCATACCGCAATTTGCCGCGACAAAAGCGGCGTGCTGCATCGATGTGATCCCGTTTGCACTCATATGGGCGGCACGGTTTCGTGGAACGAAGCCGAACAAACATGGGACTGCCCCGTGCATGGCGGCCGATTTACCAACTGCGGGAAACGGCTTTACGGCCCCCCGGAACAAGACTTGCAATCACCCAAAACAGGAAAGCAATAAACCCTTTTAAAAACGCACTGAGAAAATCGCCTGAGGATCGATTGCATGAACAAATCAAAGACACGGGGAAACGCCAACTCGAAAAAAAGTCGACCACCGCAATCGCAAGATCGACAACCCGGCATCCAGGCTGAAATGGAACCGCAGCCACGTACGATCCGCGAGGATTACGTTGGCAGTGGCAAATTGAAAGACAAGGTTGCATTGATCACCGGGGGCGACAGCGGGATTGGTCGATCCGTCGCCGTGATGTTCGCTCGCGAAGGTGCGGACATCGCCTTTGTTTATCTGAATGAAAAAGAAGACGCCGAACAAACGCGGTCGCTAGTCGAGGCCGAAGGGCGAAGCTGTTTGCCCATCAAGGCTGACATCGGCAAGGCCGCTTCATGTACATCCGCGGTTGAGAAGACGATCAAAAAGTTTGGTCGCCTCGATATCCTGGTCAACAATGCGGCGGAACAACACCCGCAAGAGGATATTGACGCGATCACCGAAAAACAACTGCTCGCGACCTTCCGCACCAACGTCTTTCCGATGTTCTACTTGACCCAAGCGGCGCTGCCGCATTTGAAAAAGCATGCCGGAAGCTCGATCATCAACACGACCTCGGTAACCGCGTATCGCGGCAGCCCGGGACTGTTGGACTACGCTGCCACCAAAGGCGCCATCGTGGCCTACACTCGTTCGCTATCACAGAAATTGGTGGATGACGGGATTCGCGTCAACGCGGTCGCACCAGGGCCAATCTGGACTCCGCTGATCCCCGCGACCTTTGACAAAGAGAAGGTCAGCAAGTTTGGCAACGACACGCCAATGGGTCGGGCGGGACAGCCTGATGAATGCGGCAGCTGTTACGTTTTTCTTGCTTCGCAGGATGCTTCTTACATCACCGGCCAGGTGCTGCATCCCAACGGTGGCGAAGTCATCAACGGTTAATCAACCGCGACGCACGTTAACGGCTTGCAAAGCATTGTCGGCCAGCTTTCCAAGCTGGAGCCGTTTCGGTGGATTCGTGATCCGACCGATCACTATCGTTCTCGCCTTGACGCCGTGAAACAAGGCGACGTCCGAAACTCGACGCACGCCAACGGCTTGGAAAGCATTGTCGGCCAGCTTTCCAAGCTGGAGCCGTTTCGGTGGATTCGTGATCCGACTGACCACTGTCGTTCTCGCCTTGACGCCGTGAAGCAAGGCAACGCCGAACCGCGACGCACGCCAACGGCTTGGAAGACATTGTCGGCCAGCTTTCCAAGCTGGAGCCGTTTCGGTGGATTCGTGATCCGACCGATCGCTGTCGCTCTCGCCTCGACGCTGTGAAGCAAGGCAACGTCGAACCGCGACGCACGTTAACGGCTTGCAAAGCATTGTAGGCCAGCTTTCCAAGCTGGAACCGTTTCGGTGAATTTGTGATCCGACTGACCGCTGTCGCTCTCGCCTCGACGCCGTGACGCAAGAGCGACGTCCGAAACTGACGCACGCTAACGGCTTGGAAAGCCGTGCGACAATCGCTCTACGATTCTTTGCAGCATCTGACTTCAATTTGATCAGCATGCTTGCCAGCAAACCGGACGATTGGAGCAAGTTTTCACTAGCAATTTGCAGGTTTTTCCCACGCACTCCCCTCACCACTCCATCAATGATCATGCCCAAATTCTCGCGTCATCGCGTGTGATGGACGGATGAATTGCTCGCGGAATCGACTGCAGAATCGTGCTTCGCGATGGCCAGCACAGCATCGCCAAAGAAGCCGCACTGTGCGGTTTTGGCACGACGAATGCTTACAGAATTCCTTTCAATATCAAATCCCTACCAACACTAGCAGCAGAACGTGCGATTCCCAAATGGCCGTCTGCGAAAAAGCAGGTTGGCAAAGTGCCAGCCGCCCCCTGGAGTGTCCATTCGTGTATCCGGTTGTTAAACCTGCTAAAAATGTGCTTGATGCGATTGGCAATACGCCATTGATTCAACTGAATCGCTACTTGGACACCCCCAACGTCAAATTGTTCGCCAAGCTTGAATCCGGCAATCCAGGCGGCAGCGCCAAGGATCGACCAGCCCATGAGATGATCCGACAAGCCATCGACCGAGGTGAAATCGATGCCAACACGACGATCATCGAATCCTCGTCGGGCAACATGGGAATTGGGTTGGCGCAGGTGTGTCGCTACTATGGAATGCGGTTTATCTGTGTCGTCGATCCTCGAGCCCAATCACAGAATATCGCGATCATGAAAGCGTTGGGGGCCGAGATTGATCAGGTGGACCAACCACTGGAAGGCGACTTTCTATCCGCTCGTCTGGCTCGCGTTTGCTACTTGCTCGAAACCACGGCCAATTCCTATTGGCCCAACCAGTACTCCAACCCCGCCAATCCGTCCTCCCATTGCAACGGCACCATCCGCGAGATCGATCAAGCTCTTGATGGAGAATTGGACTATCTTTTTGTCGCTACCAGTAGCACCGGCGCGGCGCAAGGATGTCGCAATTATCTACGTTCGATGAATCGCTCGACCAAGGTTGTGGCAGTCGACTCGGAAGGCAGCGTTCTGTTTGGCGGCACCGCCGGACCGCGGCAGATCCCTGGACTCGGCGCCGGCCGGGTGCCCCCGCTGGCACGCAACCAAACCTTTGACCACGTCGCTCGCGTTCGCGACCTCGACTGCGTCGTCGGATGTCGACGGATGGCGGACCGCGAAGCCTTGTTGGTGGGCGGATCGGCAGGCGGCGTTCTCGAAACAGTGCGTCGAATGCAACACCAACTCGAACACAAAACATGCGTCGCAATCCTGCACGATTCAGGAACACGCTACTTAGAAACCATTTTTAATGATGATTGGGTCGCAAACGAACTTGACTGTGGCCCTGATGCCCTTCGCCAATTGGCGGGAATCACAAACGCAACGGAGAAAAAGGCGGTGATGTCATGAGCATTGGATTTAAATCAAGCGAACGTTTTACAACGTCAGCAGATTCGTCGGTGGACTCGACGTTTCGATTGGCCATTGTGGGTTGTGGACCACGGGGAATGTATTGTCTCGAGCGTCTCACGCATGCGATCGAACAACAAAAACTTAACGGTCCCGTTCAGATTGACATCTACGAACCAGCGGCTTATCCCGGCGCAGGCATGGTCTACGATCCACGCCAACCGGAACATCTAAGAATGAATTTCACCAGCCGTCAGATTGATACACGGCATCCCGACCAGCGCAATCACCCTGTATCGAGTCACAACGTCATCTCGATGTCGTTTCTCGAGTGGGCTAAACGCAATCGTCCACAGTGGTCCGAGCCCGACGGCTATGCACCGCGAGCCATCGTGGGTGAATATTTGCACGACTGTTTTCAGCAAGTCCTCAAACGGTTGCGGCCGCTGGCCACAGTCAATCTGTATCCGGCGAAAGTCGTTGATATCGAATACGCCGACGACCGCTGGATCTTGAGCACAGCGGATGACGACGCGACTTACGACGAAGTGGTTTTAGCGGTGGGACATGAGGGATGGCGATCGGCCGAATCGTATCGCATTGGTGACGTGATCGCCGATATCCCATGCGTGTTCCCAACCGAAACACGACTGTCGACCGACGCGGTGCCAGCGGATTCGGTGGTCGCGATTCGAGGTTTCGGATTGACGTGGATCGATGCCGCCCTTTCATTGACCGAAGGTCGCGGTGGCAAGTTTACAGAGGTCGATGGCCGCTGGAGCTATCAACGATCGGGCCTCGAACCCAAAGCAATCGTGCCGTTTTCGCGTTCGGGACGACCGATGTTGCCGAAATCGGCTGACATCCACCAACAGCAATTGGCTCCGATCTGGAATCGCTATACCAAACAGCTGCGGATTCTCGCTTCTACCGCCAAACTCACTCGCACCAGCGAAGATGAAAATGAGAAGCCGAATTTTCGCAGCGATGCTTGGCCGATCATCATCAACGCAGCCACCGACGCCCTGCACAAGCTTCGGCCAGAGGTGGAACGGTTTAACGTCCGCCAATGGTTCCGTGACTGGTCGCGTTGGCGAGTGGTGGACAAGGAAGTCATCGCCCAATTGCGACACTCCTACGACGTTGCGACCGACCGCAAACCCGTCGACGAAGCCTGGGCATTGGGGTTGGCGTGGCGTCAACTCTACCCCGCGCTGGTGGAACTGGTCAGCCAAGGTGGACTCGCCGCCGAGAGCGTCGACGGGTTCCAGCGAATTGCTACTGAGATGGAACGCATTGCCTTTGGTCCGCCAGCGGAAAATATCGGCCGCATTTTGGCCATTTACGATGCTGGATTGATCGACTTGCGTTTTCTCGCCGATGGAACCCCGAATCGCGACGCAGATGGCCGCAAAACGCTGCAGTGTGGTCACCGTGTGATCGAAGTCGACCGCATCATTGACGCCACCATTCCGGGTCCGCATCAGAATGAACAAGGAGGCATTCTCGATCGATTGGCCAGCGATGCATTCGTGCATCACAACAATACCGGGCTGTGTGTCAACGATTCTGGCCGGCTGGTACAGCGAAACAGCAAAGCATTGCCAGGCATCGCCGTGTTTGGCCGGGTCACCGAAGGCAGTGTGCTCGGCAACGACACGCTCAGCCGCACCCTTCACACTCATCTGGATCGCTGGACCGAAAGTCTGGTCCGATCGAGATCAAGGACGGCAGCTTGATGACGGGGTCGCCAAATGGAACGACCGTCGATTTGAGTGCTGACGTCCGACGACAACTACCGTCATCCGGTTCACTTGATCGCGGCTGTGTCGGGGTCACACCGTTGACCGCTCGACGCGAACCGTGGATGAATTCGCTGCTGCATGATCCCGCGTTGGGATCGCTGCTGCAGCAATATGGATCGCCGCTAAACGTGGTGACTGCAGACCCGATGCTGGGCAACGTTCGAGAACTGAATGCAGTCGCGGAGGCACGATCGTTGGACTTCCGCGTTTTCTTTGCCCGCAAAGCGAACAAGTGCTTGACGTTCGTCAACGCCGCACCGCTGGCGGGCTCAGGAATTGACGTCGCCAGTCTGAATGAGCTTGAGCAAACACTCCAATCCGGTATCACCTCAAACGACATCATCTGCACTGCGGCAATAAAGAACGCGAACCTAGTCGAGGTTTGCGTTCGCAATGAAATCACACTGACGATCGACAACGACGACGAGTTGTCGTTGATCACCCACACCGCCAAGAAGCTAGCGAAACCTGCTTTCGTTGCGATTCGGTTGAGCGGATTTATTCATGGTGGCAACAAATTGCACTCGCGGTTTGGTGTCGACATCGAGCACTGCGAGTCGTTTGCCAAAGGAATCGCGGCCGACCATGCTCGCGTCACCGGTTTGCATTTCCATCTTGACGGTTATTGCGGACAGCAACGCGTCTCCGCGATCGCTCAGTCATTGGCGGTCGTGCCACCGTTAAGGCAACAGGGGCATCCAATTGAATTCCTCGACATCGGTGGTGGGTTTCCGATCAGCTACCTGTCCAGCGGCGAGCAGTGGGAAACATTTTGGAACGAGCATCGTCGCGGGTTACTGCAGCAGCGACCGCCGTTGACCTATCGAGGGCATGGCCTCGGTTTGATGGCGGTGGATGACAAGATCGTTGGTCAACCGAACAGCTATCCCTACTACCAAACGCCCACGCGTTCCGCTTGGTTGGCCCAGATTTTGGATTCGCCGGTTGCCGACAGCACGGTTGCGGACCAAGTCCGTGACCACAACCTGCAACTTCGCTGCGAACCAGGACGCAGCATCTTGGATGGCTGTGGGATGACGATTGCCCGAGTTGAGTTTCGCAAACAAAATGCGGAGGGTGATTGGTTGATCGGATTGTCGATGAACCGGACTCAGTGCCGAACCAGCAGCGATGATTTTTTAGTCGACCCGATCGTGATTCCCCAGACCGACTATTCGGAAGACGGTCGCCCCAATGAGCACAAAACCGAGCCGATGGAAGGCTTTTTGGTCGGCGCCTACTGTACCGAGTCCGAGCTGATTTGCTTGCGTAAACTGCGATTCCCCGCGGGAATCCGTCGAGGCGACTTGGTCGCGTTCCCTAACACAGCCGGCTATTTGATGCACTTTCTAGAAAGTCGTTCGCATCAATTTCCGCTTGCCAAAAACCTTGTCTACGACTCGCGTTCGCAAACGCCATGGATGCTGGACAAAATCGACGCTGAGCAAACGTCCGTCTTGTAGCGGTGTGGCGAGGGTTATTAGCAGCTACGCTCACCAGAGCGTGGACGGTTGCCGGTCAACACGAATCACCACCTTCTGGCGAACGTAGCCACGAGAAAATGATATCGCGTGCTTCCAGTCGTGGGTGGGATCTTTAGCAAGATCCACTACGTCAGGGGTTGTTTTGCACCGCTGGTGACGTTGGGCGTGAGCACGTCCGTTTCTAAATGCATTCATTGCATGCCAACAGATTGCCTGCCCCCGCGCGGGCACAGGCTTTGCATCGTAAATCCGCCCATGATGACTGGGTTTTGCAACTTGTAATGGCGGACCCAATTCCCCCTCTCTAAAACAGTGACGGATGCAGCATGAGATACACAAAACTGAGCCGCTATTGGCGGATCACGGCGTCGGCAACGGGTTTGATCGTTCCGCTTGCGATGGCCAATACAGCGTTTTCGCAGCCCCCCAATCCACGTTCTGAAGTGATTGACAATCGTTCAACCACGAACGAACAAACGTCGGATCGTTCATTGGACGACCAAGCCGAAGGCGTCGAATATTTGACACGTGGCCCTTTGCACGAAGCCTTCGCCGAACCGTACGACGCGAACCCGGAACCGAGTCCAGTGGTGCAACAGCAACCACCCGAACCGATCGACGAAATGCCGCCAGAGTATCGGCCGGATGGTAAAAATGTGACCTGGATCCCAGGTTATTGGTCTTGGGACGACGAACGCGAAGATTTCATTTGGGTCAGTGGCGTGTGGCGTGACCTGCCGCCTGGTCAACAATGGGTTCCTGGTTATTGGGACCGCGCGAACGATGGATACCGTTACATCGGAGGGTTCTGGACCAGCAACGATGTGTCGGAAGTCCAGTACTTGCCCGAACCTCCTAAATCGCTCGAACAAGGCCCTTCGTCTCCCGCACCCGGCGAAGACCACTTCTACGTCCCAGGCAACTGGGTCTACGAAAACAACGACTACCAGTGGCAACCAGGATTCTGGTCCGCAGCCCATGCCGACTGGGTCTGGGTCCCCGCACAATACGTTTGGACGCCACGCGGATGCGTTTACCAAGCCGGTTACTGGGACCATGATGTTGCCCATCGCGGCGTCTTGTTTACTCCGGTCTACTACTCGCAACCGGTCTACCGAAACGCAGGCTATTCGTATCGACCACGCTACACGATCGATACGAGCGTTGGCTTGTTCGTCCATCTGTTCGTCCGCCCAAGTCACCGCCATTACTACTTTGGTGACTACTACGGATCGCGATATTCGAACAACTATTACCCATGGGCAACACGCTACCAAGGCTACCAGTACTACGATCCGTTTTATGCCAGTTTCCACAACCGCAACGGACGTGGTGGCAGCAACAACCTGTTGGGCTGGATCACCAACCAATACCAGGTATTTGCTAGAAACGATCGCTATCGCCCTGCACGCACGATTGCCGATCAACGCAATTTCCTGCGATCGAATCAAAATACGGAGATCGATTCCACTGTACTGCGTCTGACCTCGCTCGGCGAATCGCTCGACGTTCTGGCGAATAACCAAAATTCGGATCTGAATCTGCGACGAATCGATAACAACGAGATTGACCGTATTCGTCAGTCGCTTGACCCGCTACGAGAACTCAGCCGTGACCGTCTGAATCTCGAAGGCTCCTCTGCCAATGCGGATGCTTCGGTCAATACCGACGCAAACGTCGACGGCAACAATAGCAACGCCAATGCCCAAGCGAATGCGGATGCCCGTGGAAGCTTGCGACTGCCAGGCCGCGATCGCGACGAGTCCTCGGCCGCCTCGGACCTCAGTAACGCCGCAAATGACTTGCTCGGCGGTGGGAACTCCGACACCCCATCACAGCAAAATGACGCAGAGCGGAACCAACAAGGCAACACAGCCATGGATCGCGCTCGCGAGACGGCAAACAATGCAGCGAACACTGCACAAGATCGAGCCCGCAACGCTTCCGAACAGGCCCGTGATGCTGCTGGACAGACTCGTGATGCTGCTGAGCAGGCACGGAACACTGCCGAAGGCGTTCGCGACCGAGTCGAAGGGGCACGTGATACTGCCGAAGCAGCCCGCGAAACGAATGGACGGACACGTGACACTGCCGAAGCAGCCCGTGAGATGAGTGAGCGTGCCCGTGACCGAGTCGAAGGGGCCCGTGACCGAGTCGAAGGAGCCCGTGACCGAGCCGAAGGAGCTCGCGATAACATCGAAGGAGCTGGTGAGATGAGTGAACCCACGCGTGACCGCATCGAACAAGGTCGCGATGCCGCGAACCGCGAAGCTCGCGACACAGCCGAATCGATTCGTGAGCGGATGGATCGCGCCACCGATGGCACCGGCGCAGGTGATCGTGTTCGCGATGAACTGCGACGTCGAAGTGACGAGGCAACTCGTCAAACTGAACGACTCGAGGCCCTGCGTCCCCAGCGGCCTGAGAATTGGCCTTCGCAACTTCGTCGCAGTACCGACCGCGCGATTCCGGAACGACCACGCCTGGATAACTCGCGTGGCAATCGCCCCAACAACGTGCCGGGCAACGTACCGGGCAACGTGCCAAACAACGGGCCAAACAACGTGCCTGGCAACCTACGGGGTAACACGCCCAATAACGTGCCGGGCAATCTACCTGGCAACCTAAGGGGCAATGTGCCGGGCAATATTCCAGGCAACGCACCCGGCAATCTTCTGCCCAATCGTGGCGGCAACGCGAATCCAGGACGAGCCCTTCGCAATGCTACCGAATCGGCTGCACCTGCGATCCAACAGGGCATCAATAACGCCACGCAAGGAGCGACCGGCGGCGGAAACGCGGTTCAGGATGTGCTTAACGGCGTGATCGGCGGCTAAGCATCTCGATTAGCAAAATGACAGGCGAAGGCGGGTTCGATCGAATCCGCCTTCGCTTTTTTTGTTTCCATAGGGATTTAACGGACTACTTATCTCGAATCCGCACCGGTCGTCGCTGCTCGCCCGCCGATTCGATCGCCACGTAAGTGACCTCGGCCTCGGTCAATTTCTCGAGCTGGCCTTCGCGTTCGGCTTGCACTTCGACATGGATTGTGATCGACGTTTTGCCTTCGCGAACCAAGTGAGTCCAAAAGCTGAGCACATCGCCAACAAACACGGGTCGATGAAACTCGACGCTTTTCATTCCGACCGTCACCATCGGTTTTCGATCGGTCCCCCATTGGCGAATTTCGTGGTAGGCACCGACTGCACCCGCTTGATCGATGTAGCTGAGGATCACGCCCCCAAAGATGGTGCCGTGTGGGTTGGTGTCACGAGGCATCATGACCGCTTTAAGCGCCAAGTATCGTTCGTCCGAGGGAGGGTTTGCCACTCGAGGTTCCTTTTTCGTTTCGGTCAATGATTCGTTTTGATGTGACGGAACGTCATGTTGATTCGCTCGCCGACTTTCACCGCAGTTTTGGGAATATGGTGTTTCCAAAACTGCTGCATCGCGCCGGCCATGATGATTAACGTGCCATGCCCGGCGGGAAAGGACATCGTTTCTTTGCTCTGATTGTGCCGGATCCGAAATGTTCGCGTCGCCCCGAACGAGATCGATCCGATCACGTCACCCATCTCTGGCTCGTCATCGGCATGCCACCCCATGCTGTCAGCGCCGTCGCGATAGCGATTCAGCAGACAATAATTGTACTTGCCCTGAACCGCTTCGAGCTGCTGTTTGATCTCGAGCATCGTGTCGGTCCACGGCAGCGCCACATTATCCAGACCTGAGTAACGATACACGATTCCGGCTTCGCCGTAAGAGGCGGTCAAACGAGGCTGCATGTGTCCGAAAAGTGCGGGCTTTTGCTCCCAAACACATTCATCACGCAAGGCGACAAAATAGCGATCTGCCACGCTTGGCGGAATAAAGGCGTGCTCGTACATCAGCGTCCCGCCGTCGGCTAATTCGATCGTTTCCATTGCAATCCTTTAGACCAACTTGACACCCGCAGGTTACGCTGTGAAGAATTTTCTCGTAGCTACCTTCGCCAGAAGGTGGTGAATCGTATTGGCTGGCAACCATCCACGCTCTGGCGAGCATAGCCACGAAACGCAAATGCCGCAAATTGCTGTCTCTAAACGCTTCACACCACTCTAGCAAGTAACGCTGTCAAAGCATTTCGTAGCGGAATTCGTCAACGGCTTGTTGCTTTAGTCGTACAATGGACTTCCTAGTCCGTCGAATCCACCATTGACGGACTAGGAAGTCCATCATACACCCGTTGCCGCAGGAAACTTCACTGAATCAACAAGCCGTCAACGGCTTGTTGTTTTATGAGCCGCGACGCGTCAGCGGCCGGGTCTCACGCACGAACCGGTGCCTTACGACCCACGGCTCAATGTTACAATTTGCGTATGGATTAAAGCAACAAGCCGTCAAGACTTTCGTTCCATCGTGTATGCCCCCCGAAACTCTTGACGAGTTCCGCTACGAAATGCTTCACACCACTCTAGCAGGGCTGACTGCAAATACCCTGCGGCGGTCTCGCGAGGCTTAAAATTGGACGCCTCTCTTCGAGCTTGATAAGCTGACGTCTCCCCTTCGACCTTACCGGCTCGCCATCCCCATCCCACCGCAATCGATCACGTGTTTGCAATGCGGCAAAATCATGGATCGGCCGAATCCCCCTCTGCTGCAGGTGTTTGCCATGCATTCGTTAGTCCCTCCTCGTTTCCTGGTTTCGCTTGCCCTGCTGGTAACCCTCTCACCAGGATCCAATGGGCAAACGCATCCGTCCACGCTAACGGCCGCCGGCCGCGTCGCCTGGGAAGCATCCGCTAACCCAGTTCGCAAAGGGATTCCTGGTCAAGTTCCATTTTGGAACGAGCATGCGAAGCGGTTTATCTACGCCCCAGCCTTTGATTTCAAACGCGTCCCCAACGCTACCCACTACCGTTTCGAGCTCACGTCCGATGCGGTGAGGACTCCGTTACACTTTGATGCGGCAGAGCCGTTTGCCGATCTCGGCCCCATTTGGACTCAGGTTCCCGTTGGCGAGTTCACATTGACCGTGACGGGCATTGCAAAGGACGGTACGAAGCTGGGGATCGCAGGAACGCGGTCAGCCTATCGTGCGGCTCCATTTAATGGTCCCTATCACGAGCCCCCGGTACTAGCGCTTGATAAGAGTGCGTCGTTGGCATTACGAAAACTGCTGCACAAGGATTACGTCAACTACTGGCTCCTCCATCGCGAATCGGATCCCCAATACGTCTTGTACCAGTATCCGTCAAAGATACACGGCGCCCTGCTGATCGGTGCGGTCACCCAAGCTCGCTTGACCGCAGGCAGCGAAGAGGCACGGCGTTCGACGGAACTCGCACGCGTGATAGCCGACTACATGCTGCAGATTCGTTTCCCCGAGGGCAGCAAGTGGCAGCATCATGTCCCCACCTACCACGGGCCTCACATCAAGAAGGTCAAGAAAAAGCACATGCGGCTGGCCAATCATCTGACGACGATGGGAGTCGACGCAGGCAATGCATTCCTGGAGGTCTACGAACTGACCGGTGAAGACAAATACTTGGCCGCCGCCACTCAGATCGCCGAGACTTATCGGACGACTCAAAATGAACAAGGGACGTGGCCGCTGCTGGTTCGGTTCAAAGACGGAGAATCGGTCAGCGAACTGATTTCAATTCCCACCGCCGTGGTCAACTACATCGATCGTCTCCAACGCGACTATCAAGTCGAAGGACTCGAGGAAGTCAAACAACGGGCGTTACATTACATCATGGAGAACCCGGTCAAGAGTTTTAATTGGCAGGGCCAGTTTGAAGACATCGTCCCACGCGCTCCATACGTCAATCAAAGTCGCGAGCAAGCCTGTGAGTTGGCAATGTATCTGCTGCGAAACAAGGAAAATCAGGAACTCGCTGAAGAGTTGATCCGTTTTGCCGAAGATCAGTTTGTGATCTGGGAAAAGCCTCTTCCACGTGAACGCAAAAACCCAGGTTTTTCGTCTGCAAATTGGATCACGCCTTCGGTCCAGGAACAGTACGTATTCTGGAATCCGGTGGGGCGGTCGGCGGCCGTGATGATCGCAACTTACTGGCAGGCCTACGAATCGACTGGCGATACGATGTATCGACTAAAGGCAGAATCGCTGGCCAACACCTTCCCCGCGGTACAACAAGTTCACGACGGCGACTATCCCACCTTCTTCACTCCCTATCCGAAGATGAACTTCTGGCTTAACAGCGTCGTCTTTCCCGCCAAGGTTTTGATGGAACTTGAACACAAAAAGGCCGCTTTGAATCCCTCCCATGGCAAATAAAAAGAGCCAGATTCCTAACGCCGGCTTGAGTAAACTTGCGCGGGCGTCCTCGCTTTCTCAGATCGACCTCACCCTCACGAACACACTCCAATGAATCTCCGACGTTTGCAATCCTCCGCCGTGGTGATCTTAGTCACCGTTTTGTTTATAGCATCGCCCCTCGGCACCGCGTCGGAGATAACGTTTCGCCAACTTCATCGAGTCTCGGTGCCCGAGGCACATCGAGCGGTTGCCGTTGATGCGTCGTCGTTTTACGCGATCTCCAATCGCACGATTGGCCGTTACGAGAAAGGCAGTTCGCGTCCGCTGGC
The DNA here is from genome assembly GCF_039545035.1 of Novipirellula caenicola. Taxonomy (NCBI): domain Bacteria; kingdom Pseudomonadati; phylum Planctomycetota; class Planctomycetia; order Pirellulales; family Pirellulaceae; genus Novipirellula; species Novipirellula caenicola. The sequence goes on along the minus strand of NZ_BAABRO010000007.1, from coordinate 283,587 downwards.
GAAATGGACCGCTCCCGACGGTTCGCCCGTTATCCACCTCAATAGCGGTATCGTGGTCGAAGGGCGGCTATATTGCGCCAATTCGAATTGGCCTAAATCGCCTCTAAAAAACTCGATCGAGATTTTTTCTGCCGATACACTCGAGTATCTCGAGCGAAAAGAGTTTGACGAAACTTTCGTAAATCGGCGAACGCTACTCGCTCGCTATAATCGAAAAGAAATAGAGACAAATCACCATCTCACTTGCCACGGGACGCAGCCGTTATAGTGGGTTGCCAGCGACGAGACGATCTGCGGCCATGAAGTGCCATTGCGTACGCTGCGTCCAACCACGATCGAACCTCCAGCTCATTGGAATTGACGAACACAATGCGATTGAAAACCTACTTAACATCCATGCTGATTTCTGTCGCAACGATGGCGATAATGGCCAACGCCACCGTTGCGGACGAGCCTGCAAGTGAGGTAAATACACGTTTCACACTGGCGGCCAATCGAACATTCAAGGCCTTCGATCCACAGCAAGAACAGACGTGGCAACGCCCCTTTTTCTTCATGCAACTTGCCGACACTCAGTACGGCATGTTCACTGGAAACAAGGGGTTCGAGCAGGAAGTAGCTCTGGTTCAACAAGCAGTCAAACATATCAACCGGCTTCGCCCTCGATTCGTGATCGTCTGTGGTGATCTGACGAATGCCACACCGAACCAGCCTCACTATCAATCTCAGGTTTCTCAGTTTCATCACGACTTTTCCAAGGTAGACGCCGAAATCCCGCTCGTCTGTGTATGCGGCAACCACGACGTCGGCAATCGACCAACGCAGGAATCGATCGCCAGCTATCAAGGAAACTTTGGGGACGACTATTTTTCTTTCTGGGTTGGAGGCGTTTACAACATCGTCCTGAATTCGAGCGTCCTGAAAGATCCCAGCGGTGCCGCTGAAGTGCTGACGGCGCAGCAAGCTTGGCTCGATCAGCAACTTCAAGATGCCAAGACCACGAAGCCGAAACACATCCTGTTGTTTCAGCATCATCCATTTTTTCTTGAACAAGAAGAGGAGCCGGATCAATACTTCAACATCCCGCTGGAGCGGCGAACGCCACTGTTACAACAACTCAAACAGGCAGACGTGCGAGCCGTTTTCGCGGGCCATTACCACCGCAACGCTTATGGTCGCGCCGGTGCAATGGAAATGATCACTACCGGTCCGGTGGGTCGCCCGCTTGGCAAAGACTCATCCGGTTTTCGCATTGTGATCGTGGATGAAACGAAGATCCAACATCAATACTGGGCAATGGACGACGTGCCCGAGAAAATCAACCTGCCTGCAGACCAATCGAATGACTAAATTTGAAAAACAGAGAAACGCCCTGTCTTTGTTTTCCTCATCCGCGGAGCTCATCTTGATCCTTTCTCGTACATGGATTTCGGTGCCAACCATCCTGTGGGTCATCACACTCTCAGGGCTCTTTCTGCCGCTACAGGGAATGGCTCAAACCGCTTCGGTGATCAAGCTGGTTGACAACAGCGACCTTCCGTCCGGCGATGGATTGGCAGCCAAGTTCGCCAGTGACTCGCAACTAAACCAACATGCCGCGATGATCTTTACCGATGATTTTGAAGCCGGAGAATTGGGGGCAAAGTGGGACGAGACGAACGATCGCGCCGGCAACGTTCTGAGCTTCGTCGATCCGGCATCCAAGCGTCCGATGCTGGGCCGACGATCGCTGAAAGTAACCGCGACGCTCGGCCAGAATAATGGCGGTGGATTCACGAAATGGTTTGAATCCTCCGATCGTTTGTTTATCCGTTTCTACACAAAGTTCGACAAAGACTGCGATTACGTACATCACTTCTGCACGCTGCGGGCAAACAAGTCACTTCAGGGTGGCGACCGTTGGAGTGGGTTTGGCGGAGCGGGCGAATTGCCCGATGGCGATGAGCGATTTTCGACGGCCATTGAACCGTGGGGGAACTGGGGAAAGTGGACTCCGCCGGGACAATGGAATTTCTACAGCTATTGGCATACGATGCAGCCCAGTCCGGACGGCAGGTACTGGGGCAACGGTTTCCGCCCCAAAACGCAACCCAACATCGAGCGTGACAAATGGATCTGTGTCGAATTCATGATCCAGCACAATACACCGGGGCAGGACGACGGCGAGCAAGCTTACTGGATCGACGGTGAACTTCGCGGCCATTGGCGCGGCATCCAATGGCGAACCACTCCCACGTTGATGGCTAACGCACTGACGCTGGAAAGTTACGTGACTGATCGCTGGACGAAACAACGCGTGAACATCGTTTATTTCGACAATGTCGTCATTGCCAAACAATACATTGGCCCATTGAATAAGCCCTGACTAATGTCGCTCAGCTCTCCGAGCTGTCTGCGTTCATTGAGTTCACGCAAATCTTAAAAGAGATAACACGTCATTCGAAAGAACTTCGAACCCCAGTAATCTGATCCCAGAGGCTGCAGCGAATCAGATCAATCGTTGTTCAGCCGGGACAGCGCCACTCTGGTGAAAGGACGCTTCACTTCACCACCCGAAGCGTCAGCGAGGGCCCCCCCCCCTAACTCGGTCCCTCGCTGACGCTTCGGGTTAGGATTTGCTGGGGAAATCGGCAATATCACAACGTCAACATGAACGCGTCGGGTTGGAATCGTTCGAAAAGTGACGTTATCTGACTAGGCCAGCAGGGAACGGATTGGCGTGCCTTCGCTTCGTTTCATGGGGCGGCCAATCGGCGTGTAGACCTCTTCGGCGAACGGGACGCCCAGTGCCGCCAGGATCGTTGCATGCAGGTCGGCAACCGTGGTCACGTCGGCGACATCCTGGGTCGGATTTTTGGAATCCAGTTTTGGTGTCGGCGATGTCTCGCCAAACACATGCCCTCGGCGAATCCCACAGCCAGCTAACAGCGTCGAAAAGCCGTGCGGCCAATGATCACGACCGCCGGCGGGATTGATTGTCGGAGTGCGTCCGAATTCGCCTCCGCAAACCACCAATGTGTTTTCAAGCAAATCACGATCGCGAAGCCGAACCAACAGCGAGGCGATCGCTGGATCCAGCGTCTCGCACGCTGACGACTGCAACGAGTGATTGTTGATATGAGAATCCCATCCGCCGAGCGTGACTTCGACACAGCGTGCGCCCGCTTCGATCAAGCGACTTGCCGCTAAACATCCGCGTCCAAACGGCGTGTCGCCGAACGCGGCGAGTGTGGTCTGCGATTCTTCGGACACATCGAATGCCGACAACTGCTCGCTCGACATCATCCGCAGCGCCGCATCGGTCGCCGTCACATGCAACGTGCGTTTCGTTTCGAGTTCCGCGATCCGGCCACGCCGAAACTCTTTTTCAACCACGCTGTAGAGGTCATCGATCCGTTTGTCGTAGCGGTCTTGTTTCACCGAGCGGCGAACATCCGGCACCGGGCCAGCGGGATCGCCAATTTTGAACGCGTCGTAGGCGCCCCCCAGATAGCCGCCTCGCGCCGGAGCCCCGCCGGGCAAGATCGAGATGTGGCGTGGGATGTCCGAATCGCCTGGATCAGACTCACACAGCACCGCGCCGATCGATGGATGAATCAGTGTCGGATCAGGTCGAAAACCGGTCTTCACGTTATAGACCGCACGTTGATGATCGCCTTCTTTTCCGGTCACGCTTCGCACCAGCGATGCTAGATGCATCTGCTCGGCGAGCTGTGGCAATGTATCGGCGATTTGAATCCCCGCCGCCGACGTCTTGATCGCCTTGGTCTCGCCACCAATCGATGTCCCCGGATGTGGATCAAAAGTTTCCAGCTGGCTTGGGCCTCCCTCTAACCACAATAAAATCACGCTCAGGGGACGCGCCGGGTCGGTCACTCCTAATTCATCGGCCATCGCCAGCGCATGGGCGAGTTGGGACAAAAACATTCCGCTTACGCCCGCCCCCAGCAGCGTACGACGAGAGAAGTGAGCCTGGCGGCTACAGAGCCGATCCGGTGCAATGAAATTCATGATTGGTCTTTCAATTTACAACCGCTTTCACGGATGCTGCGTAAACACTTCCCTGTGGAACAACGGAAGTACGGGAGTGAGTTTCGGTTTGTAAGGCAAAGGGGTGTATGATGGACTTTCTAGTCCGTCAATGGTGTATTCGACGGACTAGGAAGTCCATCGTACGACTAAATCAACAAGCCGCCCGCGACTTCCGCTACGACTATCCCCCTGCGCAACGAAAGTCTTGACGACTTCCGCTACGGTGTTGATCCGTCCTGGCTTTGTACTTTGACCTCGCGAATCAGTGGTTCCACGCCAACTCGGTAGTGTTGAGCAACACCCAATACAAATCCTCGATTCCCGCATGGCGATTTTCACTCTCATTGAGTCTGGCCACAAAATGCTCTTGTTCCACTGGGGTAGGGCGGCGATTTAACACGGCCAAATACGTCGTCTCGATCGCCTGGGCATCCGTCTTCGCAAACCGAGCAATATGGTTCGTTGCGTTCAGCACCGGATTATCGCCAATCGCTTTACGTAACATCTCGCCGTTGAGCATCACCAATCGCTGCGAGATCGTGACGCTGTCGTTGGTAAATTCATCCTCACCTTGATCGCCGTAGCGCCGCACAAAATCGTTGGTGCTGCCGAATTTGTCGAGCTGAACAAGCAGTGACGAATCACGATCGATCTTCTTGATTCGGGAACTTTGAATGATGCACGCCGCCATCTGCTCGGGACGCAACCGCGTCAACGGGAACACGGCTCCAGCGTCCTCGTGCGCATCGGTTACTTCGAACGCTGCACGACTGGAGACACGAAACGCCGAACTGCGAACGATCATCCGGATCAAGTCGCGAAGATCAAATTGATGAGCAATGAACTCATCGGTTAGGGCTTCGATCACTGCGGGTGCTTCTTCGTCCAGCGGCAGATTGTCCACGGCATCGGTGGCACTGCGACCAAACAACAATGCCCATACATGGCTGACCGTCGATCGCGCGGCCTGACGATTTTCTGGATGGGTGATCCATGCCGCCAAGCGATGACGTGGCGAACCGTCGGCGGGCAGCAGCTCGGGTTGATAGGGCACACTCGGATTCACTTCGACTTCGTCATCGGCGTCCAAGTACTGGTAACGATAGTTGGCCTTGTTTTCTTGAACTCCTTGTAGCCCATTGGTTTTAGCGCTGGTGAAAAAAGCCGCCAATTGATGAAAGTCGGACTGCATTCCCTCACGCGGCGAGTCGGCACTTCCCAGGCTGACGTTCCCAAGAAAGTCGTTGTGGCATTGCAAACAATCGATTCGCAAACCGAGAAACGCTCGCGAGGTTCGGGCGGCCAAACGGACCGGATCGGGTTGCCCATCGTTGCTGTCGAACGTGACGGTCAAAAAATTGACTTCGGGCCGGTCGGTCCACAGCCCCTCGGCGGTCACCAATCGCCGAACGATCTGGTCGTAGCGAGTGTTTTGCATGAATTGGTCGCTCAGCCACGTTCGAAATCGGCGGCGGCGGTAAACCAGAAACGGTCCCTGGTCGGCGCCGACATAGAATCGTGCCCAGCGTTCTGCCCAATACTGATGGAATCGTGAATCCACCAACAGCGATTCAAGATGAGCATGCTCACGCTCGGATTCCGGCAACGCTTCGAGTCGCCGAATTTCTTCAAGCGACAACCCGCTTCCCACCAACGCCAACGACATCCGGCGACAAATCGTCAACCAATCGGCATCGTCGGCTCGCTCGACTCCCGCTTCGTCCCATCCAGCTTCGAGACTGGACTCGATCGCCGCCATCGACTCGTACAAGGAATCATGCTCGGCGGACGCGGTATCGACACGGGTCGCTTGATTGAAACGGCCGGACTTCGATCGTGCCGGTTCGGTCGGTGCTGGATCCAGTTCGCCAGCCGCCCTGTTTTTGTCTTCGCTCGCGGCCGCGCTAAAATTAGTATTTGCAACCGAATCAAGTTGCGACGTTTTTGATCGATCGGAAAGCCCCGCCGCGAGGTAGCCAAACGCCAGTAGGACCAACAGTCCAAACCAACCGTAGCGGACGATCGTCATCAAGGCCCATTTCATTGGTGTTCGCTCGTTGGTGTTCGTATCCGATGATGGACAGAGAAAAGTGGCAGCGCCGTGACGTTATTCGTCGCATTAAGACCAATCTTGCCAATCATCCATAATAAAACGGCAATCTCGGCATGGGGTTGTTTTGATCGGCGAAAAGACCGACTTTAGGTTCTACATATTAATGTATTGGAATTCAGAACATTCCCGGCCTGGCGGCAATCGTCGATGGTGTCGGATCACGAAAAAAGCTTGCTTTCATGGACATTCCTCCATCACCGCCGCGTCATTCGATTGCGGACGACACTTGCGATCCGTTCTTTGAACCGTACGATCGCGAACAAATTGCTTACGGCGAGCAACCCTCGGCGGCGCTCGCGGCGTACCTGCAACAGGTTCCTCGCAGCGGCAAGGCGCTCGATTTAGGAGCCGGCGCAGGACGCGACACGATCGCGCTTGCCAAGGCAGGGTACGACGTGTTGGCGGTCGATTTAAGTCATCGCGGGCTGCAGCGAATCGAACAGCGAGCCAAATCGGCTCAAACCGCAGGAAAAGTGCAGACGTTGGCGGTCGATGTCCGCGAAGTGCTGATGCCTGAGAACACGTACGACGCGATCGTCGCCACCACCGTGCTCGACCACATCCCACTCCGCGATGCGATGTTGTTATGGGACCGGATGGCCAAGTCGCTGACCGAGACGGGGATTTTGTATGTCCAGGTGCACACGACCGAAGACCCGGGCAGTGACCAATCGCCTGGCCGAGAAAGCGATGCGCCGGTGAGCGAAACTGCGGGGGCAGTGATCAACTATTTTCCTCCCAATCAATTAGCCAGCTGGGCGGTGGCTGCGCGAAGCCGGCTGCGGATCCTGCGTTACGAAGAATGCCTCGAGTGGGATTACACGCACGGGCCCGAGCATCTTCATGGCAAAGCCATTTTATTGGCGACGCGTGCCGGAGCGCATCCACCCTGGTACGGTCAACCCGCGATGTTCCCTCGCCGCTGAGTCCATGTCGCTGAGTCCATGCCGCCTAGCTTTCGCCTAGCTTTCGCCAAGCTTTTCGACGCGGTGGCGGTCGCTTCGCAGCGTTGGCGGTGTGGAACCGAATTTTGGAATTTAAATCGCCCAAATTTGTTCAAAAGAGGTGCCGATCGCGAAACGAAATGCCGAACAAGGACATTCAAGCCCTTTTTTCGCGGTGGTGTTTGAGCAATTTGCGGAGACGTTTGTCTGGTTCGCCGCGTGATTCCGAGGGCGAACCGAGCCCCAAAATGCGTGTCCTAAAGACAGTCGAAATGCGGTTCACGGCAGATTGGGTTGCTCAAAATTAAAAAAATCGTCAGAATCCTTGTGTTTCAACGCTGGTGGGGCACTTTCCGTCTTGCCCCATATCGCTGGATCGCTACACTCTGCCCTTCTGAAAGTGAAAAGGTTGACTCGAAGACCGAGCGACAGGGAAATGAAAATTCCATTTTTCTGACGTGTTCAAAGCGTTCGCTGCCGTTAACAAACGCTCGAATTTTTGAATAATGAGGTCCGACAAGTTTGCCAGCGTAGCTCAGTTGGCAGAGCAGCTGATTTGTAATCAGCCGGTCGTGGGTTCGAATCCCTCCGCTGGCTTACGTCGCTTTGAAATTAGCGACAGCAAGTACGAAAAAAACGATGGTGAAATAGAGGATACGACTCAAGCAGAGAACACGATTTAAACGAAACGAGAAACGATTGCTGGCACAGCCCAAATGTGCTGACAAAGGAACAGGGGGGTTTGCCCGAGTGGTTAAAGGGGGCGGATTGTAAATCCGCTGACTATGTCTACACAGGTTCGAATCCTGTAGCCCCCATTTCAAACGTTTCATCGCGGGTGTAGCTCAATGGTAGAGCAGCAGCCTTCCAAGCTGAATACGAGGGTTCGATTCCCTTCACCCGCTCTTACGTTCTCGGCGTTTACTTAAGAGTCGACTTAAGAACGTGTTCGGATGGACTTTGGGCTTTTGGTCTGAAATTCCTTTTGAGTCGCTGCTGTAGCTCAGTGGTAGAGCGCCTCCTTGGTAAGGATGAGGTCATGGGTTCAAATCCCATCAGCAGCTTTGGTGAGTGCGACTTCCCTGGGACATGGCTTTCGAGCACCGAATGCCGTCCAGGGTGGGACCAACGCAACCGCCGGAGTACTTTGTTAGCAAACCGAACCTTCGGGTTTGGCATCAAATAAGTAGAGATGGCGAGAGTGCTTTAGGGGCGACATTTTGGGTCGCTGGCGGTTCCTCGCGAAAAAAGAGCCAACGAATGCTCGATTTTCGCAGCGGGGCAATTGCAAATTATCGCACTTTTCGCAACAACTTAGGCAAGTTGGCTACCGGCGGTCTTGCTGGAAGCGTTGATGAGATCGAGCTCCGCGTCTCAATGATGTTCGTCACGCAGGTTTCTAGGCGAATTCGCCCCGGCAAACCGAGTGCATGACGGCGACATCAACTGAGATCGCTGGCTGGGTCAAATTGCGTTAACGTCAATAGCAGCAGCACAATACGCGTCCCGCGGTGGGACGCAAACGATTTTTTGATTTCGTTTCAATTCTATTGTTGATCGAGTGGCCGAGCGGCCGGAATTTTGGCGAGCTACCGTGGGTGTGAACGCGGTCGTTGGATTTCCGGGCTGATTGGGGGCGTATCCCCTTACCAGTTTTCGCAATGGTCGAGTGTAGGTGATTTAGAAAAATGGCTAAGGAAACTTTTCAACGTACAAAGCCCCACGTCAACGTCGGCACGATTGGCCACATTGACCATGGCAAAACGACCACGACTGGCGCAATCTTGGCCGTCCAAGCTGCTAAGGGTCTGGCAAAGGCAAAGGGTTACTCGGATATCGCCAAGGGCGGTACCGTTCGTGACGCTACCAAAACCGTGACGATTGCGGTCGCTCACGTTGAGTACGAGTCGGACAAGCGTCACTACGCCCACATCGATTGCCCGGGCCACGCTGACTTTGTTAAGAACATGATCACCGGTGCCGCCCAAATGGACGGTGCGATCTTGGTTGTATCGGCAGCAGACGGCCCGATGCCACAAACCAAAGAACACGTTCTCTTGGCTCGCCAAGTAGGTGTTCCTTACATCGTTGTTTATCTGAACAAGTGTGACTTGGTCGACGACGAAGAATTGCTTGAACTCGTCGAACTCGAAGCTCGCGACTTGCTCAGCAAGTACGGCTTCCCCGGCGACGACGTTCCTGTCGTTCGCGGTTCGTCGCTTCCTGCATACAACAACCCATCGGACCCTGAAGCCAGCAAGTGCATCACTGAGTTGATGAACGCGTTGGACGAGTTCATTCCAGAACCTGTTCGTGAAGACGACAAGCCATTCTTGATGGCAATCGAAGACGTCTTCTCGATCGAAGGTCGTGGTACGGTTGCTACCGGCCGTATCGAGCGTGGTGTGGTTAAGGTTGGTGAAGAAGTATCGATCGTCGGTCTTTCGGACACCCCTGTTAAAACCACCTGCACCGGCGTCGAAATGTTCCGCAAGGAAATGGGCGAAGGCCGAGCCGGAGACAACGTCGGTTGCTTGCTCCGTGGTGTTAAGCGTGAAGACATCCAACGTGGTCAATGTTTGGCAAAGCCAGGCAGCATCACCCCTCACACCAAGTTCGAAGCAGAAGTTTACTGCTTGAGCAAGGAAGAAGGCGGACGCCACACCCCGTTCTTCAGCGGTTACCGTCCTCAGTTCTACTTCCGTACCACCGACGTGACCGGCACCGCAAACTTGGTTGACGCCGAAATGTGCATGCCTGGTGACAACGTCAAGGTCGAAGTCGAATTGCACAAGCCAATCGCAATGGACGACGGTGTTCGTTTCGCAATTCGCGAAGGCGGACGTACCGTTGGCTCCGGGGTTGTAACCAAGATCGTATCGTAAACACGGCCTTGTGTTCCAATTGGTAGATATCGTTCAAATGGCTGCTGATCCTTCGGCAGCAACGCAGAACAAATCACCAATTTGAAAAATCAACCAATGGCCAGCGAGGTTTTCTACCTTCGTTGGCCATTGGCTTTTGAAGACGAATTCGTTAATCTGCGGTGTCGCTACGGTTGATCCGTGTTGGGATTGCCCTGAATCAGGGTTATCGGCGATAACAGACGTGTGAAACGCAATTGGTTTTCACAGGGGTGTAGCTCAATGGCAGAGCACTGGTTTCCAAAACCAGCGGTTGAGAGTTCGAGTCCCTCCGCCCCTGCTTTTATTCACACAGATAACTTGGCCTCTTGAGTCGGCTGCAAAGGATTCGCAGCTTTCATGGGTCGAAAGATCATTTTTAGGAGCCGACAGTGTCTCGAGACATTGCAGGGACGAACAACGCCCCACTGACTAGCGAACTATTTCACGCCAAGGTTTACAAACCAAACCAAGGGCGAATCGTTCGTCAATTGACAGCATTGGCGATCTGGGTCGTGGTTGCTCTGGGATGTTGGAGCCTGTACGCCACCCTGCGAGGCTTTTTGCCCGCCGGCTCGATGCTGATTCCTGCGATTCCCATGGTCGCGTTGGCGATTGGCGTGTGGATCGGTTATCGCTTGGTCAACTGGCCTCAGTTTGCCGATTTCTTGATCGCAGTCGAAGCCGAGATGAACAAGGTGACTTGGCCGGCGAAGGACGAATTGATCCGCGCATCGGTCGTGGTGATCTTCACGATCTTCTTTCTCGCAGTGGCTCTCTTTTTGTTCGACGTGGTTTGGCAGTTCATCTTTAATTTCCTTGGCGTGACTAGCTAAACCCTCGGCGTCACTGGTTTCATTCCAGCTTTATGAAAACGAGACGCCCTTCGAAGAATTACTTTAAATACCGCTTTCGGTGATACCCGTGAACTCAGCTGATACGACAGACGACCAAGGCGATTTGCCAGAAGACACGCAAGCCGGCGCTCCGGCTGATTCGGAACAACTCGCCGCAGATCAGCTCGATTTGGATACCAATGAAACTTCCGTAGACGATTCGGCCAGCGGCGAAGAATCAGCAGCTCCCGCACCGCCACCGCCAAAAAAACAAATCGCTCCCAAGGTCGACAAAGTCGATGATGGCGAAGCCAAGATGGATTGGTACATCTTGAAGGTCGCTTTCAATCGCGAAGATTCGATCGCCGAAGCGCTGCGGAAACGCGTCAAGATGGAAGGCATGACCGAAGAGTTCGGTGACATTGTCGTTCCCACCGAAGACGTTGCCACGTTCACCCGTGACGGAAAACGCCGCGTCACCAAGCGAAAACTGCTGCCGGGCTACATCATGGTCAATATGATCATCAATGATGACACCTGGTTCTTGGTTCGCGAAACCGCGGGCATTAGCGACTTCACCGGAGCCGCTGGCAAACCGATGCCGATGGAACCCTCGGACATCGAACGATTCATCAACAAACCCAAAGACGATGACGAAGACGAGACCCCAATCAAAACGGCGATTCCGTTTAAGGTTGGCGATCGTGTGAGGGTCAAGGAAGGTAACTTCGAAAACCAGGAAGGTGACGTCGATAGCGTCGATGAAGCAAACGGACGCATCACCGTCATCATCAACATCTTTGGTCGCAGTGTCCCAATGGAACTCGATCACTGGCAAGTCGAAGCTTTATAAATGGCATGATGTATCGATTGTCACCTGTCGACGCAGCGACATCGATCGCCTTCCCAAACCTTTTGAAAATATTCCTCCACTGAACAATCTTAACTGATCACTGAAAAATGGCTAAACAAGTAACCGGGGTCGCGAAGTTCCAAGTTCCTGGCGGTCAAGCTACCCCCGCTCCTCCTGTCGGTACCTCGCTTGGTAAATTTGGTGTGAACCTTGGTCAATTCGTCCAAGCTTTCAACGACCGAACCAAAGAGTACGCGGGCACTCCGATCCCCGTGGTTGTTACCGTCTACAACGACCGTAGCTTCGAATTCATCACCAAGAGCCCTCCAGCCGCTTCGCTGCTGAAAGCTGCCGCTGGTATCGCCAAGGGCAGCGGAGTTCCTAACCGCGACAAGGTCGGCACCGTGACCGCCGCTCAATGCGAAGAGATCGCGCAAAAGAAGATGGCCGACTTGAACGCTCGTAGCATCGAACAAGCTGCGTTGATGATCCAAGGCACCGCTCGCAGCATGGGCTTGAACGTCGAAGGCTAAAAGAAGGCCTCGTCGTGCTTCGCGTCGCGAAACTCGCCAAGAGTTTCGGTCATGCGAGCCAATCATTACTTCAATCCGATTTTAGCTCCGCCAATCAAATGGACGGAGCTAAATTCGTTTGGTGCGTGCCGGTCAGAAATCGGTCAAAATCGGCCCTACTGCGAGCCAACGCGTTCCCTTTGATCGCAGCGGCAGTCGCGAAGACTTTCGTTCATCAATGTCCGACGAGGAAACGCTTCACGGTTTGTTGATTTAGTGAAGTTTCCTGCGGCAGGGGTCGTATGTTGGACTTCCTAGGCCATCAATGATGTATTGGACGGACGAGGAAGTCCGTCGTACGACTAAACCGACGAGCCGTTCACGGCTTGTTGATTTAATGAAGTTTCCTGCGGCAAGGGGTGTATGATGAACTTTCTAGTGCGTCAATGGCGCATTCGACGGACTAGGAAGTCCATCGTACGAATAAAACAACAAGCCGTTCACGAGTTTCGCTACGGGAAAGCTCGAACCTAGGCGGCGTCTTTCCAATGCGCGGTTAACCACGTCGCTGGCCGCGTCGACTTGAACACACTTGCCTGATACCCCGCAATCGCTTGGTCCGGCAGCGGATAACCGTGAAATGCCAACACACGCATTTCGGACGGCTGATAAGGCTCGCGAATCAGGTTCATTGGGAACAACGGACGACAACTGCGTTTGAAGCTGCACACCCACTGCTCGGGCCAAAACGCCAGATCATCCAAAAGCGTTCGGCTGACGTATTGCTGTTCAATACGGAACGACTGCAGTACCTCGGCCTGATGATCGCAAAAGTGCTGGTAGACTCGCAAGTGACGCTCGGGATGAAAGCGAAACACCGACGTATTGCCGACTTTGCCATCCCGTCCGGGGATCCAAGCGCGACGCTTCTCGAGCCAATCGTGGATTACACAAAATTTGCCGGGCTCGAACGTAAAGAAATCATCAAGCGGGCCAGTCAAAACCACATCGAGATCGAGGAACAGCGTGTCGCCCTCGAGTCCCGCCAAGCCAGGCTGAAACAAGCCGACTTTACGCCACGTCTCGCCTCCTTTGCGAGCATCAAAGGCGTTCTCGTCAAACGGCGTGACTGGCAGCGGGTGGATCTCGACCTGCGGGTCGATCCCCTCGGAATTTTCGGTCAAACAGAGAAATCGGAACGGCAGGTTCAAGTGTTTTTTAATGCCGTGAAGCAAGCGATTGACATACTCGCTGCCATACTTTGTCCCCCACTTGATGCAGACAATATTCGCTTGCATAACCAATTTCCTTGGGTCCGGTGTGATTCGATCTCAACCTCTGTTAGCTACGAAAAATTTCGAAGTGGGGGAAGATGAATCCGCACAATGCAACGTAGAAATTCCCTGGGATTGCTGCGTCTTGGGTTCTCAATCGCCGCGGTGGATGTTGCTAAGATAGACAAACGCGTGAGTTCCCTTTCGAACGCTCCTCAACCCCACCGAAAAATCCTAGACATGAAAATCCGAAGCCGAATAGCCTTGCTCATGTTTTTGTTGACCACCTCACTTTCGCTGCCCGTCGCGTCGTATGGCGACGAAGGCATGTACTTGTTCAATGATTTGCCCGTTGAAACGCTGAAACAGAAACACAATTTTGAGCCCGATTCGCAATGGGCGGACCACCTTCGTTTGTCGTCGGTGCGATTCAACAGCGGAGGATCGGGATCGTTTATCTCAAGCGACGGCTTGGTGCTAACCAACCATCACGTCGCCAGTGATACGCTGCACAAACTTAGCACCCCTGAATTGAACCTGATCGAAGACGGCTATTTGGCCAAGACACTCGATCAAGAATTGAAGGCACCCGATCTGGAACTGAATCAACTGGTGTCGATCGAGGACGTGACCCAACGGGTCAACGATGCCGTCAAGCCCGGCGCATCCAGCGACGATGCTCTAAAACAACGACGTGGTGTGATCTCGACGATCGAAGAAGAATCGTTCGAAAAGACCGGATTGCGAAGTGACGTGGTGACGCTGTTTGGCGGAGCCAAGTACCACCTGTACCGCTACAAAAAATACACCGACGTTCGTCTCGTCTGGGCGCCGGAAACGAAAGCGGCCTTCTTTGGCGGCGACGCGGACAATTTTGAATACCCACGCTATAATCTCGACGCCACAATCATGCGGGTTTATGAGGACGGCAAACCTGCGAAACTCGACAACTTCTTGCGATGGAGCTCGGAACCACTGCAAGAGGGCGAGCTGGTTTTCGTCAGCGGCAATCCGGGACGCACGCAGCGTATTTTCACGGTCGCAGCTCTCAAATTCCTGCGTGACGACCGATTACCCTACGTGCTCGATTTCCTTCGCCGCAAAGAAATTCTAATGCAGCAGTTTGGGCTCGAAGGCACCGAACAGGCTCGCCGTGCACGCGATGAATTGTTTGGGATCCAAAACGCTCGCAAAGCCTACACCGGGATGTTGGCAGGCCTACAAGATCCGCAAACCTTTGTTACCAAACAGGCCCGCGAAGAAAAACTGCTAAGTGAACTGCAAGACAACCAGGCCAACAAAGAACTGGCGGCAGCGTGGACGGAAATTGCAGAGATCCAAGACGACAAACGTGAAATGCTGAAGCAAACCGTCAGCCTGCGAAGCACGCTGTTTGACACGGCAATGCAGATCGTGTTGCTCACCGCCGAAGACCTCAAACCCAATGATCAACGGCTACATGAATTCACCGACGCATCGCGGGACTCAAAGCTGCAATCGCTGCTGAGCGAGGCCCCCATCTACGAAGACCTCGAACAAGTCAAACTGACCGACGAGCTTTCACGTTTGACCGTTCTGCGTGGCGCCGATGATCCGTTGATCCAAGAAATCCTGGACGGCAAAGGACCTCGTGAACGCGCTGCTGCACTTATCGAAGGCACGAAGCTTGTTGACGTCGCGTTTCGTAAACAATTGATCGAAGCAGGGAACGAGGCTGTCGAAGAGTCAAACGATCCGATGATTCAATTGGCAAGAAAGCTCGAAGCGGAATATCGCCGCATTCGTGAACGCAACGAACAAATCGAAGAGCGAGAACGCCAAGCCTATGCGCAAGTGACCCAGGCGGTCACGCAAATTGAAGGGACCGGCGGCTACCCCGACGCAACCTTCACGCTGCGTTTGGCATTCGGGACGGTCAAAGGCTACATCGAAGATGGCAAACACATCGATCCAACCACCAATTTCGCCGGAGCCTACCAACATGCCGAAGCTCACAAAGGGCAGGACGATTTCGATCTTCCCGAATCATGGATGAACGCCAAGAGCGAGGTTGACTTGCAGACACAGCTGAACTTTGTTTGCACCGCCGACATCATTGGCGGCAATAGTGGTTCACCGGTTGTCAACCGCGATGGCGAACTGGTGGGCTTGATCTTTGACGGCAATATCCAAAGTTTGACCAGCGATTATCTCTACAGCGACGAACAGGCACGAGCGGTGAGTGTTTCGGGAGTGGGGATTATCGAAGCCTTGCGTTCGATCTACAACGCCCAGTCGCTGGCCGATTCGATCGGCAAATAGTCGCTTTTGCTCCGCGAAAGTTGCAAAAAAATGGTCGATGCTCGTTCTCAGGCTCCTGCCTGGGAACGCACTGCTTGCCAGGCTCCTGCCTCGTCTTTGCTCACTCAACCGACGGGGAGCCGGCCACTTACTAGGGCTGCAGGCAGGATCGCAACACCGTGAACGATGTTCTGGTAGCGACCTTCGCCAGAAGGGGGTGATTCGCATCGAACGCTAACAATCCACGCTCTGGCGAGCGTAGCTACGACGCGCGAATGCAGTAACTCAGCTCAAAAACCGTTGACTGCGTTGGCAGCAGCCTGGGCCCCCGTGGTGGCGTTGAACGTGCAAAATCCGCTCAAGCCTGCTTCATTTCGATCGCCGGGTCATTGGGTTCGTCGCCGTCGTTGTGCTCGTCGCCGTCTTCTGCTTCTTCAGCCTCTTCGACACTTTCACGAAGCTCTTCGCTCGAGGTCCAATAGAAGACGGTGCCAATCGTAGCCATCGCGACTTTGACGATCTCAAACACCAGTGCCACCAGCGTGCCCGATGCCGATGTAGGGTTGGCAGGCACGATTCGGTACAGCCATTCGATGGTCGCTTCGTAGACGCCCAAGCCCGCCGGCGTGATCGGCATCGCCGCGGCTAGCATCCCAATTGGGACGATCACAAAGTGCTCGATCAAGGTCGGCGGATCCGAATAGAGTCCGCATGCGATTAAATACATGCTGAGGATCATCGACGCGTGGACGCCCAAACTCATCACGATCGAGACCAAGAACGCGATCGGGTGAGCATGAAACATCCGCAGCGGAGGTCCGATCTTGGCCACCACCGGGCCGACGATCGCAAGCTGACTGCCCCAGCGAACCAACCGGTCGACGCCTTTGCCGCCAAAGACCAATCCGCACAGCACGACCGTGCCGACGGTCGTCAGGATTGCGGTGGCCGCCTTGATCTGCTGCATCTGCTCGCGATCAATCTCCGTCGATTGACTCGGCTGGACCAACATCAACCCAAACGCCACAAGCAACAGCAGCCCGAACAAGCCAACCCCGCGATCGACAAACACCGACGCGACCGCTTCGATTCGCTTCCCGGGACGCTGCTTCGCTAGAAAGATGGCCTTGAACAGGTCGCCGCCCACGCTGCCCGCCGAAACAAAATTCAGCAGAAATCCGATCGAGCCGAGCCGAAACGCCTCGACCATCGACAGTGCGATCCCTTGGCAACGCACCAGCAAGCACCAACGTGCGAACGAAAGGCTCAATCCGATCATCGCCACCGCCAACGCGCAGGCCAACAATCGGTAATCTTTGGGCTGAGCCGATAACTGAGCCCAATCAATGTGATTCGCCAGCCAAGCGATAATCGCCACCGGAATGGCAAATTTTAGAGCGAGCGTCGCGGCTTTTTTCCATGTCATATGCATCGAAGCAAGATAATTGCCAGCGCCCGACTCTCCAAGCCGTCTTCAAAATGCCCCCGGCCTACCCCGTAGTGGACGAGGCAACGAATCCCCCGTCTTCCGTAGTGGACGAGGCAACGAGTCCCTTGAATACACCCCACCAAGCAAACTCGCCCACAACACCTCTTCCACCGCGCTAAAATGGAACAGCGACAACCTCGCTACGCCACATCGCCAAGATTGAGCCGTTTTCCGTACCGCCGCATCACCTGCGATTTCAGATCCTGGAAATCCTCCGCGTCGAGTTCCGGGTCCTCTTCGATGATCGTCTGGGCCAGCTCCCTTGCGACTCGCAGAATTTCGATATCGCGCCGCGGATCGGCGATTCGCAGTGGTGCCATCCCACTCTGTCTCCGCCCCAGCAGATCGCCGGGTCCGCGTAATTGAAAGTCGGCTTCGGCAAGTTCAAATCCATCGTTCGTTTTCTCAAACAAACTCAGCCGCTCGTTCTCACTCGGTGGCTGGTCTCCATCCGAAAAAACGCACACGTGCCCGACATGCGAACCGCGTGATACACGTCCTCGCAATTGGTGCAATTGAGCCAGCCCAAACCGCTCGGCACCAAGGATTGTCATCACGGTCGCATTGGGCACATCGATCCCGACTTCGATCACTGTCGTGCTGACCAACACATCGATCTCGCCCGCTGCAAACTCCTGCATCGTCGCCATCTTTTCATCTGCGGTCATGCGGCCGTGCAACAATCCGATATGGAAATCGGACAATACACCTTTGCGAAGATCATCAAAGACCGTTTGCACCGACGAAACGTCTTCGCTCTCGTCTTCATCCGCATCCTCTTCCTCGGACTTCGTGCTCGGGACCACACGCGGAGCCACCACAAACGCCTGTCGTCCTTCGTTCAATCGGTCGCGGACAAACGCCCACCAGCGATCCTTCCATCCATCGTGCGCTAGATACGTATTGACGTCCGCTCGACCGGGTGGTTTTTCTCGCAGCGTGCTCAGTTCCACATCGCCAAACAACGTCATCGCCATCGAACGAGGAATCGGAGTCGCGGACATCACCAAGTAATGAGGATCCACACCGCCGCTTCGCAGCGTCACACGTTGACCGACACCAAACTTGTGTTGTTCGTCGATCACGCATAACCCCAGCTTGCTAAATTGAATGTCGCCGTACAGCAGGGCTTGAGTGCCGACCAAAAGATCAATTTCGCCCGAGGCTACCGCTTTGATCGTCGCAGTCCGCTCCGCACGGCTGATCGACCCACACAGTAATCCGATACGGACGCGGCTGTCGGCAAGGATCTTGCATAAGGTCTGGTAATGTTGTCGGGCCAGCACTTCGGTCGGAGCCATCATCACGGATTGATGCCCATTGGCGACCGCCAACATCATGGCATACACCGCGACCACGGTTTTGCCACTGCCCACGTCTCCTTGCAGCATACGGTTCATCGGGAACTGACACGCCATATCCTGGCTGACTTCTTTGATCGCTTGGCGTTGATCGTTGGTCAGCTCAAAGGGGAACCGATTCAATATTCGCGAATCGATCACGGAGGTCGGCGACAGCGGTGGTGATTGCAGATCACTGGTCAATTTGCGTCGACGCATCGCCAGAGCCAATTGCATCACAAACAACTCTTGAAACACCAAACGAAGTCGCGCAGCCTGCAGCGAAGCTTCGTTGTCCGGTTGGTGCAATTGCCGAACTGCGGTTTGGATGTCGAACAGAGGCCCCTCGATTTCGATGCCAGCCGCTCGCAGCGCATCGGCAGCATCACCGCGTAGACGCTCGGGCATCACCTCGTGAATTTCGTCGCCAAGAAGCTCCAACACGTTGCCGACCAAGTGGCGAAGTTCGTTCTGTTTGACGCCTTCGGTCAACGCGTAGGTCGCCAAGATTTTGGGTTCGGGGTAATTGTCTTGTTCATCCAGCATCGTGAGCTGCGGATGCACAAACTCCATCCGCAGGCCACTCAGTTTCGGCACGCCCGAGATCACGACACGTTGGCCAAATTTGATTTGGTCCGCTCGATAGGGTTGGTTGAAGAACAGGATGCGGACGGCGCCCGTTTCATTTTCAACGATCGCTCCGAACACCGACTTGCCCGGCGACCGGGAAGCCAATTCCGCGTCCGTGATTGTCCCAATCAGCGAAGCCTGTTCGCCTTCACGAAGTTTGTCGACCGATCGAGGAGGAGCGGGCCGTTCGTAATCGCGAGGAAAGAAGAACAACACATCTTGCGCCGTCCGCAGCCCCAGCTTTGCGTATTTTTCCGCACGAAACGCCCCCACCCCCGGCAAAAACCGGACCGGCGTCGTCATCGTGACAGGCGGAGTTTGTTCTTGGTCCATCGTGGCAATCAGCAAAAAGCAGCAAACAAGAGACGGGACAACTTGGACACACACAGCGGCCCGCCCCACTCAACCCATGATAACGAAGCGGAATTGCCGCAAGGCAAAATCGTCGCTGGGCAAGCCATTTCCATCGCGGCGGCCGTGATCGAAGGCCATGATCGAAGTCTATCCAATCATCCCCCTCGGTAACAACCGACGCGCCGCAGCACTCCAGCGTCTTGGCACTCCAACGTCTTAGCCCCCAAAGCCGTAGCACCCCCAGCACCGCTGTCGAGAGAAGCCTACCGGAAAGGTTTGGTTCCGTATCCCCACCCCATCCCTTTCCGTATCCCCACTCACCCGCGGACACCTAACCTACATGTTGACGAGGATGGAAAGGTGCGGGATGGAAATCCCCTCACAAATTGCCAAAGTCGACATTCATGGATTTTCTTTCACAAAGCGGCTCTGCCCAGGCATCTTTGCAACGATTTTCGACGAATACCTTTCGGTAACAGCAAATGCAAACAATCGCTGAACTCGCCGTCGGTGCCGTCGCCGCGATCCAATTCCTGATCGCGGGGATCGAGTTATTTCTATGGAAGAACGAACGCGTTTACACGCGGTTAAAAAGCCTAAACCTCAGTGAAGACGAAGCGAAAAAGATCGCTCCGATTGTTGCAAACGCAGGCCTATATAACGCGTTCATTGGCGCTGGATTGGTATGGGGGCTCAGGAGTTCTGAATGTGAGACTTCTCTCAAACTATTTTTCCTAGCT
This sequence comes from Novipirellula caenicola, assembly GCF_039545035.1. Lineage (NCBI taxonomy): Bacteria > Pseudomonadati > Planctomycetota > Planctomycetia > Pirellulales > Pirellulaceae > Novipirellula > Novipirellula caenicola. The sequence continues at coordinate 263,287 of NZ_BAABRO010000007.1, read as the reverse complement.
TGCGTCGCGACTGCGGGAATCTTCGGAGCAGCAACCTTGAGTAAGAACACCTTGTTTTTGCAGACACTTCCAGCGCTGGTCGCGGGTGGTTTGACCTGGATCGCCATTACAACCTGAGGTTTTACAATGCCAATCGTCACCTATGGAACAAGTAATGAAGAAGGTTTTGAACTAACGGAGAGCAACAATTTAATTGCAGTTCGCACGCGGACACATCAATCTCTGAGATCAAAATCCACCGTCGCTGATCCAGTGGAAGAGAATTTAGAAGGTTGTGAATTAGTGATGCAATTTCCCGAAGCGGGAGTCGAAGTCTACCGTGTCCCAAAGGGAGAGAAGAAACCAGCAATGCAGGGACGCAAACGAGCATTGCGGCAACACGAGGACGTTCGATTTGCAGGTGGAGTTCTGATTGACAAAGACGCCCACGAACCAGTGATCTACACAGAGAACCTGTTCATCAAGTTTACGGACGATCAACAAGACTCCGATTGTGAACGAATCATTCGCGAGTCCAATCTGATCATCAAAGAAAAACTCGGCTTTGCGGTCAACAGCTACTTCGTTCAAGCTACCGAGGGAACGGGGCAACGTGTCTTTGATATGGCACTCGAACTGTTGGCACGTCCCGAAGTAGAGTATTGCCACCCTGAACTAATCCGGCCAAGAGCAAGAAAAACGATTGGTTCGCAGCAATGGCACTTAGGGCCAATCACTCTCGACGGAATCTCGATTAGCAATCACGCACATGTGCTTAGTGCCCATGAGATGACTCGTGGCCAGGACGTGACGATCGCAATTATCGATGATGGGTTTGATATTGATCACCCCGAGTTCTCGCGGCCAGGCAAGATTACTGCCCCCTTTGATGCGGTGACCCAATCTTCGGATCCGCGTCCTAAAGACCCATACCTTGATACACCCGATGACCACGGAACGGCGTGTGCTGGTGTGGCATGTGCAAGCGGAGTCGATGGTGCAATTGGGGTAGCCCCTGAGTCCCAATTGATGCCGATTCGTTTGATGGCCAACCTCGGTTCGATGGCAGAAGCCAAAGCCTTTCAATGGGCGACCGACCATGGTGCAGACGTTATTTCGTGCAGTCGGGGCCCCGAAGACGGACCTTGGTACGCTCCCAATGACCCACGACACGACCGCGTTCACCGATTGCCCGCCAGCACCCGGATGGCTATCGACTATGCCTTGTCCAGTGGGCGTGGCGGCATCGGCACCGCCGTATTGTTCGCGGCTGGCAACGGAAACGAGAGCGTCGAAAACGATGGATATGCGAGCTACGAGAGAGTCCTCGCAGTCGCTGCGTGCAACGATCGTGGCACGCGGAGTGTCTACAGTGACTATGGTCCTTCAATTTGGTGCTGTTTTCCCAGCAGCGATTTTGAGTTCGTTGAAGAACAGCATCCGGCGCCGATTACTCCCGGAATCTGGACCACGGATCGATCCGGTAGCAAGGGCTATAACTGGGGCGTTAGTCACGCAGGCGATGCCGCCGGCAACTACACCAATTCGTTCGGCGGCACGTCCAGCGCATGCCCTGGAGTTGCTGGGGTTGTGGCATTGATGTTGTCGGTGAATCCCGATCTGACGCCGATCGAAATCAAGGATTTGTTACGTCGTTCCTGCGACCGAGTGGATCCCGAAGGCGGCCAGTACAATGCCGATGGACACAGCGAGTCTTATGGCTATGGACGAGTCAACGCCCGTCGAGCGGTCGAAATGGCAATCCCTACGGTGACACCTCGACTGAAAGTGATCCGCGACGTTTACGTCCCCATCCCTGATCGTGGATCCGCAAATGTCAAGATGGACATTGAAGACGCGGGAATCATCGAATCAATCGATGTGCTCTTTGAAATCGAACACAGCTACGTGAGTGATCTGGTTGTTTCTCTAAAACCGCCACGCGGGACTGGGGCAAAGGTTGTTTTACATGATCGCGAAGCAGTAGCGACCGCAGGAATCTGGAGGCTTTGTCGCATGCAAGCCACTCCTGGCTTGAGTCGCTACTCCGGCAAAAAGTGCCATGGCACGTGGACCCTGGAAGTCGAGGATCAAGCCGCTCGCGATGTAGGCACGATCATCCGCTTCGGCCTACTGATCACGCTTCAACCTTCGGAACAACAATCGAATGGGCTGGCACGACATTCAAAAAGGAATGGGGCAAGCATGTCGCGACGTCCCGCCTCTTTCGCTCGATTTCACCGAACGAACTTCACCCCAAGAATTCAATGAGTAGCTTTACTCCCCAAAGTCGCCTTCTCTCCACTTAGGAATCAAAATCATGCTTTTAAGAAAAGCTCTGTTCTTCTCAATTGCGTCATGCATTGTGATGACACAAAGTGCGTTTGGTAATTCGGCGAGCCCTTTTCCGGTTGAAGTAACGCAACCGTCCGGCGAAAAGATACAGCTATATGTTCGCGGCAATGAGAAGCTGAATTGGTACGAGTACGTACCCGAGGCACTTGATGTGCGACGCGATGCGGCACTCAGTCCTGCCGATGCCAAGCAGGCTTCAACACCAGGGTTCACCGTCGTGAGGGATGCCGATGGACGTTACGTCTACGCTCAACTTGATGCCAACTCGAACTGGGCCCCGAGCGATACCATCGTGGGGATCGATGCACCGCCAAACGTTCAGCGGCGTTTGATTCCTCCCCCCGAGAACGTGCAACGCGTGATTCGCTCCCGGTTGCCGGAACAGAACATTCCCTCTCGTGCCGCCGCCCCTCAGGGAACGGTTAAAAACTTGGTTGTCTTGTTGCGATTTAAAGATCACGCAAACCGACCACTACCAACCCAGGCGGAGTACGACCAACTCTTCAATGCGCAGTCACCAGTATCCGGGATTGCTCCCACCGGCAGCGTCAAAATGTTTTATAACGAGAACTCGTATGGAAAAATGAATCTCGAGTCCACCGTGATTGACTGGGTGACGCTACCTAAAACGGAAGCCTATTACGCCAACGGACAAAGCGGGCTTTCTTCACGTACCTGGGAAGCACTCCGCGATGGACTTAAAATCATTAGTGCCAGCGGGACTGTCAATTTTGCTGACTTCGACAATGAAAATGGCGGTTCAGGCGATGGTTGGATCGATGCCATCACTTTCGTGCATTCCGGGTATGCCGCTGAGTTTGGCGGCGTTGCTGGAGGTGCCGACAAAGAAGATCGGATCTGGTCCCATCGCTGGGCGATGTCTCCCTGGAGCGATTCGGCATCGGGAGTAAAGGTTAGCGACTACAACATCAACCCAGGAATCTGGAGCACTAGTGGAAATGCGATTGGCCGAATCGGTGTCATCTGCCACGAACTCGGGCACTTCTTTGGTTTGCCCGATTTGTACGACTATAGCGGAAAAGGAGAGGGCTGTGGTTCTTGGTGCTTGATGGCAAACAGTTGGGGTTTTGACGGTAGCCAGTATCGTCCGCCACATATGTCGGCGTGGTGTAAAGTTTCGCTCAGTTGGAACACCGCGCAACCGATCTCCAATGCTGGCACATACAAGTTGAAATCCACGGCGACACCGGGAGCGACAATCTATCGAATTGATTACCCCGGTGGTTCCAGCAACGAGTATCTGCTTATCGAGAATCGGCAAGCAGTCGGTGCATACGAAAGCGGCATTCCAGCGGGAGCAGGGGGCAAGGGCGGCCTAGCAATCTGGCATATCGACGATTCAATGCCGGAAAATGACCACCCAGGATTCCCGGGTTCACCCGGCTTCCCCGGAGAACATTATAAAGTCGGACTGATTCAGGCGGATGGACTTTGGGAGTTGGAAAAAGGATTGAATCGTGGGAATGCGAACGATGTTTTCCGCAAGGGAAATAATGACTCGCTGACCGACTCGACCAATCCCAATTCAGATTCGTATACCGGGATTAAGCTCCCTCCAATTACCAATATTTCGGATTCCAGTCCCGAAATGTCATTTCAGTATGGGAGCGAAAATAACGCCCCCGATGGCGGCGAGAGCACCAATACATTGCTGGCTGGCCTATTGCGAACTGAAGTGCCAACCAGCAACGTCGTCAACTTCAGTGATGACGGAAAGGCAGCAACCATCATACTCGATCGGCTGCAGAGTTCTTCGGATAGAGATTCCGTCGACGTTCAACACGCGACGTTCGTACTTCCACTGAAAGACGCTTCGAACGCGTCAACTGTGAAGATTATCATTCGTGGCTATTTCAACACGGACGATGGTTCAGTCGGGCACGTACTGCTTGCCGCCAGTGGCACAACAGCGCTCATTGATCCGAAAGCCAATCCAATGTCGCAAAGTTCAAAACCACTAGCGTCAAATGCTCAACGTGCTCAGCACATCGCGAGAAAAGCGAACATCGCAAGCGATCGTCGCGACGTCAATCGGAAACCTTCGAGCGAGGCGGATCTCGACTTCATGTACGAGATGTCGACAAAGATCAACTCAGAAGATCGCCTACCCATCACTATCATATTGCGGACCGAGCGACTTAAAAAGGATTCCGTAGGCGCCCTACTCTCGATTGATTCGATCGATCTCGAGATCCAACCTTAATTACAGTGCTTGCGATCGCAACAAGTACCACAGCGTAGCGTGGAGTATCAATCGTTCTTCATTCTGCTAGAGCATGTAAGTTCGGTCAAAACGCCTCTGTTGCGCTGTAGTACTCGGCAATAGTGAAGACCAATCAATCCATCAATACCAACGAGGTTAGCCATGCGGTGTCTATCAATCTTCACGATTCTTGCCGTAGCCATTTCCACAACACTTTCGGCACAAACAACATACCTGGACCAAGGCTGGAGCGACGAGCAACGACACGAATTCTACTTCACTCCGCAAGGCTCGCAATTGATTCCTTACCAATGGTTTCTTGCCTTGGAACAGGTCGATTCCGATGTGCCGTTTCGTGACGCAGCGAATCTGCGTCGTTATGGACTACTGCCAAGCGAGCCCACCGAGCGAAACCCCGATGGGCTGCCCATCGGGTTTGTACGCGACGGCGTGGTTGCCACCGAATCCACTCGCGTCGCCGAACCCTCATCCACCGCTCGATCACTCGCAAAAGCGGCGACGCGTTTTGAAATCAAAAAGGCTTATCTGGGCGTCAATTTCGACAAAAAACTCTATCCCAAAGAGCGAGAAACTTGGTTCGGCCTTACCTGCGCCGCCTGTCACACCCACGAAATTGAATACGGCGGAAAGACGATTCGCATCGATGGGGGCTCGATGCAAGCGGACATTGAATCCTTCCTCGCCGACCTTGGCAAAGCCCTACAAGCCACCCACACCGATCCCGAAAAACTCGCGAGGTTCGCATCCCGAATTGGCCGTGCTCAGCCCGACATGCCTGAGTTTAAAGACGAAGTCAAACAGATTGCCGATGCGGTCAATCGTTTGGTCGAGCGCAACAGGGCAAAGCATCCGTATGGCTTTGCTCGTCTCGATGCGTTTGGCGCCATCCTCAATGCGGTATGCGAGACGGCGTTGAACGAGCCAGCGAACCGGCGAGAGTCCAATGCGCCGGTCAGCTTTCCCTCGCTTTGGAATACACCCGAGATGGGTTATGTCCAGTGGGGAGCCTCTGCCGATTTCCCCGAAGCCCGAAACGTCGGTGAAGTGCTGGGCGTCTTCGCGTCATTCACCGTGGCTCCCGGCGAACAACCGTTCGACTCCACCGTGCGACTGAAAAACCTAATCAAGCTGGAACACGAACTGATCAAGAAGTTACGGGCACCGGATTGGCCCGAAGCTGTGTTTGGCAAGCTTGACGACGATAAAGTCAAGCTTGGACAACAGTTGTTCGCAAAGAATTGTCAATCGTGTCACTCGCTTCGCGATCCGTCCGGTGAGTTTGCTCGCAACAGCGTGGGCAAAATTCCGATTCGCTCAAACACTTTGACGGAAGTGCAAACCGATCCTCAATTTTTGCGGAATCTCGCCCCTACCAATCTAGCCAAGACGGGTAACTTTAAGCAATTGTTCGCGGGCGAGGCACAAATTCCACGCACCCAAATGTTAAGCGTCGTTGTCGGGGGGATCATGAAGCAACGAGCGGAAGCAGAGCAAGTGGATCTCCGCGAGTTTCTTCCGAAACCACAGGATCCTCCCAATCCCAATGGTGCCGGATACATCGCGCGGCCACTCGAAGGCATCTGGGCCACCGCTCCCTATTTCCATAATGGCTCGGTCCCCAATCTCTATGAAACACTACTGCCAGCCGATCAACGCAGCAAGTTGTTTTGGGTCGGAACTCGAAAGTTTGATCCGGTAAAGGTTGGCTTTGTCACCGAGCAATCAAACATCGGTTCCGAATTCAAAGTGCTCGACGAAGACAACCACCCGATCCCCGGCAACTCCAATGCCGGCCACGAAGGTCACGGCGCAGGCCCCGAAGAAGGGTTCACGCAAACCTTCGAAAACGGCGAATGGCGTGACTTCACCGACGATGAGCGTTACGCATTGGTTGAGTATATGAAATCCTTGTCTAGCAACCCCAACAAAGATGATACTCCGGACGAGATTGCCGATTGGGAAGCGATCCCCGATGGGGAAGCCGAGCGGATCGCTAACATCGTCAACCTGACCGCACAACAAATGCGAGTGCGATACCCGGAAGATAAACGGATGCTGCGAGGGGTTCACCCGAAGGACCACGGCTGCGTCACGGCAAAATTCGAAGTCCTGTCCGACATGCCGCCAAAGTATGCGGTCGGCGTCTTCCAACCCGGTGCCAGCTATGATGCATTCATTCGCTTCTCCAATGCAGCGGTCCGAGTCGAGTCCGATTCCACCCGCCACGAGTCCGGCACGCCGGTCCATGGAAGCCGAGGCATGGCAATCAAGCTGATCGGTGTGGAAGGCGAACCGCTGATGCCATTGCACGGCGGGCTGACACAAGACTTTGTGATGGTCAACCAGCCGGCATTTGCATTTGCCAATGTCGAAGACTACGAACTACTCAGCCAAGTGCTGCTGGACAACAACGATTCCGGAGCGAAGTTTTTCGTGGAGCGACTGACTAACGGCACTCCCGAACAAAAGCTGCGGGCGCAGCGAACCAAGGTGATCGTGGGGCGGATCGCGGCAAATGAAGTCAATGGGGATCAAGGCGCGTTTGAGCCGCCTCCGGCTAGCCCGGTCGACAATTCATACTTTAGTGCGGCTCCGTTCTTGCTTGGCCAGCGGCAAGTGATGAAGTTTCGCGCTTCTCCGGTCGCCCGTAGCCAGGATCCGCCGAACGTGGATGATCCCAACTATCTCCGCACCGCGTTGATCAAGCGACTCGAGAAAAAGGACGTTATTTTCGACTTTGCGATTCAAGTGCGTGAACCATCCCAGATCGACATCGCAACCGATATCGAAAATGCGTCAACCGAATGGCCCGATCAGTACGTGACCGTTGCAAGAATCACGATTCCGAAGCAGGACTTCGATTCACCCGAGCAGCGAGTGAAGTGCGAGCGATTGTTCTTCACTCCCTGGCACGGCATCCAAGAGCATCGTCCTCTTGGTGGAATCAATCGCTTGAGAAAAGCGGTCTACGAGGCCTCCACAAGAGACCGTAACCTCCCCAAAGAACCCAGCAGTGCCCGCTGATTCAGCGGCACCTCATACAGAAACCTTCGACCGTCCATCATTGGGTCATCCTGACTTGACATCGTTACCAAAACGTCGATTGAAACCAAGGTCTCACGTTCAGTATCCCGGATTCCACAACTAGCAACAACCGTCAGATGACAATCGACCTGCGTGGTGCTCTAAGCATCTGCGACACCTGGTTCGCTGGTTGCTCTTCGGACGCGGCTTCGAGGATCTTGCTTAAGACGCTCTAGAGCTGGTTGTAGATCCTCTGAAAACTCTAGTTTAGCGTTCGTCCATTTCGTGATTGCCTCTGCTGTAACGCGGCGAACTTCTGGTTCAACGTGCGCCGCGAGACGTGAAAGGTGGTTCGACCACTGTGAAAGAAGAGTTTTTCGCCAAAGATCTGTCGGCTTGGAGTTTTTCCAAAGGTGCAAGTTTTTTTGCTGAATAACACGTCGTGGAAGATATACACCGAATCGACAGGACTTTTCGTTTGTGCAGTGGTAAACACGGCTTCCAAATGGCCGACAAGCACCAATGCCAGATTTTCGTCATCGGGCGTTTGGATCGAAATCAATGTCAAAAGTAGCCGATTGATACGTGCCGAGAATTCCGCTCTCTCTGCGATCCCCACCGTAGGTAACCACTCTAGGACAGATTGGAATTGCCCACGAAAAGTTGACAGTGGACCGGAAGATGTCAGACTTCTCTGACAGGAGATCCAATTCATGGACAAACGTCGAACATTCAGCCGAGAATTTAAATTGGCTGCCGTTAAGAAAGTGATTGAACAGGGACTTTCGTATGCCGCGGTCGCCAAAGACTTACGCGTCGGTGAAAACTTGGTTCGCAAATGGAAGAAGTCTTTTGATGAAGATGGGACTTTCCAAGTCGAAGGCATCGGCAGTCAATCCATCCAGCCGAGCTGAAACGACTCCGTGAAGAGAACCGACAGCTCAATATGGAACGCGACATTTTAAAAAAGTGACGGCGTTCTTTGCCAAAGAAAACAGTTGAGGCTCACGTTCATTGACAAGCATCGCGATCAGTGGCCGATCGCGGTGCTTTGCCGAACTCTCGAAGTGACGCGCGCCGCCTACTATCAGTTTGTCGGTCGCGATGTCACCACGACGGAGAAGAAAGAAACGCAAATCACACAAGCCATCAAGAGGGTTCAATTGGAAAGGCATCACGATGCATACGGAAGTCCAAGAATGCAACGCGAACTATTGAAACGAGGATTCCAGTGCAGCCGAAACACTGTCGCCAAGTACATGCACAAGGCAGGAATTCAAGCAAATCGCCGTACCAAATTCAGAATTTCGACCACTGATTCCAATCACCATGAACCCATCGCCAACAATCTTCTTGAGCAAAAGTTTTCAGCGGAAACCATCGATTAAGTCTGGCTCACTGACATCACCTACATTCCCACGAAAGAAGGATTCAGCTACTTGTGCGTTTTCATCGACTTGCATTCACGCAAAGTTGTCGGCTGGAAAACAAGTCGTAACATCGACTCTGAATTGGTGGTGAGCGCACTTACTCAAGCGTCGGTGCTTCGTTCACCGGCGGCAGGCCTGATCGTTCATAGCGATCGCGGCTCCCAATACGCCAGCGAGCACTTCCGCAGCAGATGGACTGCCCATGGACTTATTCAGAGCATGAGTCGTCGCGGCAACTGTTACGACAATGCCCCGATGGAATCGTTCTTCAAAAGCTACAAGACAGAAGAGGCCCAACAAATCTACGACACACACGAACAGGCCACACGCGGCGTGTCCAATTACATCGAAGTTTTTATAACCCTCTTCGCTTGCACTCCTCACTTGGCTATCAGAGTCCCATCGACTTCGAGCAAGCCGTCAGAAAACCGTTACTCGTCGGTGAATCCTGATCCACAGGACGCACCTTTTACCTTCCCGCTAAGACCGGTCCACTGTCAACTTTTCGAAAGCAATTCCAAGAAAGCGAACGCTTTGGTGCGTGCAACTGTCGGCACGCGCAAAAAAAAAGCGGCCCCCGATCCCGCGGTGCCGCTTTCAAAGACAACTAAGCGTCGTTTACGGAGTAAGCGAATGCCACATATCTAAGCGATCCAACTCGCAATGCTTTGACATTTTCTACGGCAACCAACTGGTTAACAATCATCCGACCGGTTGGTTAAAAGTCAAACTATTTCGGCAGGCGGATTACACTTAAGTCACCAAAGGATTTTTCCTGTCCACCGTTGAGACTTTTTACTAACGTTGAGAGGTCTAAATCTTGGCCAAAGGTGTTCTTGATGAACTTTTTCAGGTCGCCAATAGACGTCGGAAATCCGATGCTGTCCTCTGTGTCCAGAGCCCATATCAAGCCTTCATATTTATCAGCCGGAATAAGGATTTGCTTAGAGTTACTCTTCTCTGCAGTACCCGCCGGCACAGCTCCAACCGTTTTGTTCACATGGATCGGTTTTTTGGGCTCAAAGTTTTCATCAAGTAGTTGCACGGTCACGACGCCTTTGCCAGTGCCTGAAATCCCGCTCTTTCGAGTCGACATATTAATGTTGATTTCGTATGTATCCCCTTTCTTCTCGACCTTAACCGTTCCCTTAACTCGCGTACTACCCTTTGTCTTTTGCTTGCTATACTCTTCTGCGGCCACCGATTGACAAAGTAATCCAACTAAACCGACTAAGCAGAACACGTTTGTTTTACGCATCATCAGACAACTTTCCTTCTGTGGGTGAAAATAGAAAACATCACAACAAGATACCCCGCGACAGAGCTGCATGCAACTACCACCTGCGGTGTTTTTTCTTTTTTTGTCGTGTTAAGTTGGGTGCGGCCTAAAAAACGATGGTTTGAGCATTCGTATCATTCGTTAATGATCCCGATTCAGTTCATTGCAATGCTTATTCTGGTTTGCCGCTGTCTGCTCTTGATACTGCTGTTCCGTTTCACCACGTTGCTGCCGGTTTCACCTAGAGGTGCTTGTCGCGATCCCGCCCAGACCGCCGTGGACGGCCACTGCATCCATCGGAGGTTCCTTAGTCGCGTCCATCGTCTTTTTCAGGCTGGTTTTCTCGCGTCATTGCCGCGATGCATTGCCGTTCTCCGGATTGCTCTTTCTTCCGTCTGCAATGCTGAACCCGGAATCTGGACAGGGCAGCGTTTCGTGATTCTCTGCTTTCGCTGTTTCAAGCGATCACGGCCTGCTTCGTGCCGCTGTTTCATTTGCTCCGCTTTTTTTAGGTAGCGTTTTCGCGCATCCGCGATGCGCTCTTTTTGCGTATCTCTAGTCTGTGCAATCTCTTTGGCTTCGGCATCACGTTGCTGTCGACGCATTTCCGCTTTGTCCGAGTCTTGGTGGAGTATCATTTCCTCACGCCCGGCTTTCTCGCTAATGACAAGATTGAACAACCGAGACAACTTTCCACCTCGCTGCTCAGTACTTTGCCAATCGAAAACTCGAATGGCATTTGCGACAGAACCTCGGATACTCTTCTCGTTGTGGTTGAACGCGCCGCGCTCCGAAAATTGGTGATTGTAAAGCTGCTCCCAGTACTGGTGATAAGATTTGCGAATCCGGGTCTTGGCTTCTCGCACCACGGTTCTGGTTTCGGCTTCGATGCGGCGGATACGTTCATCATGGCACCATCGCAATTTTTCGCGATGGTCATTGGCCGTTTCTTCAAAGCGGCTTTTCACCTTCTCGATCTCTCTTTGGTCCGAAAGCATCCGATTGGCTTCATCATTGGGGATCTCCCCTGATTCAGCCGCTTTTTCTAGCTCGTAGAGATGACGGGCTTTTTTCTTCACCGGTGCCGGCTTCTCGCCGGCGTCACGACCTTGCCAGTTTTAGTAACGCCTGCGGACAACGGGTTCGCCGTGGACCAGGGTTTCGTGTTCCCAAGCGAACCGAGAGAGTTTCTATTTCTCATCGCTGTTGTCCTTCAAGCGTCCATCGTCGCCGATTAGGTTCACAATGATGTGACAGTGCGGATTGTTGCCTGTTGTGTCGTTGTGAGCAATCACGATGGCTTGGTGCTTGTCCGCGCCGATCGCTTTCAATGCACCGCGTGCAGCGGTCATCATTCCGTCTCGATCGAGATTCTGGTTTGCAGCTTCGTCTGCACCCCAGCGTCTCGAAAGCTTGCACCGGCGTTATCGGTTCCGCGTTTTCACGTTTCCACGCACGCTCTTTCTTCCATCGATAGTACGTCCCTCGCGGTACGCCGAGGTGACGCAGTGAATCATTCACTCGCATCTGACATCTCTCCTTGGCCAGCTCCACTTCCGCGATCACGCGTAGCTGCAACTCAGGCGGCAACTGCGCGTAATCCTCGATTCCTATAGCGTTTTTTTAATTCGAGATTCTCGGCGGTGATCTCCGCGATCACCGACCGAAGTCGATTCTGCTCTTGCCCGTGAGGATCTGGAGCAAGCAGATCCTCCTTGTTACCACGCCGCTTTCCAAAGACGGCATCCGCGCCACTGATGAGCTGTTTCTTTCAACTGTAGTACTGCGTCGGATTAATGCCCTCAACACGGCATAGTTCTGAGATTTCCGTACCAGCCAGCACGATTCGCATTTTGTCCGCCGCGGGCCATTGGCGACGTTTTTTGATTGACTCATTTAAGCACTCCAGGGGTGAGAGAGCCTGTCAATCATAACTTACCGAATGTCTCATTTCCGCTGAAGCACTACAGTCTTTCTCGCTGGCGAGATCGAGATCGATCCAATGCCAAGCTGCGTCAATCCATGCTCAAAGAGTTCAGCACGTACGAAGCGGACTTTGGGGACGCCCGCGGCCAAGAGTCGGCCAAACGAGCCATGACACTGGCGGAAGCTGGAACTCACAACCTCATTAGGTTGGCCCGCCAGGCAGCGGAGAACCAGAGGACATGTCAAAAGAGCGATCCGACGATATTACCGCCTGTGAAAATCGTTTCCCAGACAGTTTTTCGCCGCTTCGGGCTTCGGCACCGGCAGCAATTTGACGGATTCCTTCGAATTGACGGATTGTCCAACTTCAGTTTCGTAAAGATGTCGCGAACCCTTGGCCGTGTAGGGATCTGTGCCATTCGGCCCATTGATCGAGACTAAGTTCAACGAATCGCTTATTGCACATTGGCTGAAAAAATATCACCACAGTAATTAATTGATTCGAGTGTCCCAAGGAACGAAATTAAATCGACTTTTTCATTCTCAGTCAGATTCAATGGTTTTAAGATCGTCTCTTCGTGGTGGCCAGGGGGGAGTGCTTTCTCAAACGTCGAATAGTGATTAACGACATCAGCAAGCGAACTAAATACTCCGTTGTGCATGTATGGTCCCGTGCGAGTGACATCCCGCAAGCTCGGCGTCTTAAACTGCCCCCACAACTGTCCCGATTTCTTGACTCTTGGGCGTTCTGACCTTCCTCTCTCTGCTGCGTACCTCGTCCAGGAGCCAAACTCTGAATCAAGCAAAACCTCAACACCACTGAACCTTCCTGAGTCGAGCGGATCAGCTACGGATTTTGGCGGTACCCTCACGTTATGAAATTCCATATCAGTGAAAAGTGGGCCGTTATGGCAAAGAACACAATTGGCTTTTCCGAAGAATAGTTTAAGTCCTCGAACCTCGCTGTCGGTCAGTATACTCTCACCATCTGGGTCAACGGTATTGTCGGTGGCTCGCAACTGTGCAACAAATCTATCAAATCTTGATGTTCCTGAATTCAAAGTGCTCTGAAAAGCTGCCAGCGCCTTGCCAACATCTGCATAAAACTTGGCAAGCCTATTCTCATCGCAATTCACTGGCGGTAGCCGGACACCGAAAACGTCAAAATAGGTTTTCGCATAGTCGCCTGTGTGAAATCGACGAAGAACATCTCGGCGAGTGAAACCATGTTCCAATGGGTGCTCGATTGGCTTCACAGATTGCGCCCACAAAACGTCGGAACTACCATCCCAGGCATACCAACGATTGTGAGAAACATTTAATACAGTCGGAGCATTCCGAAATGTCGGCGAAAGCCCCTTCGCCGTGGACTCACGAGTTGTGAATCCAAAAACTGGATTGTGGCAAGTTGCACATGACACCTTTGAGTTGTTTGAAAACCCTTGGTCAAAAAACAATTGACGCCCCAGGTCGACAGCTTCGACCCTATCGCAGAATTCGTTGGTTCTATCATGCGGCACTGGCGGAATTGGTGACAACTGGATGAGCATCGTGAAAAGGTCGTCGTCGACGACTTTGAGTTCTTCACGAGCCAAAGGAAATGATTCGGGGCGGTTGCATCCGAACAGCAATTGAATAGCGACTAGAAGTGTAGCATACTGTGACTTCACAGATTGATGGCCCATTGGCTGCGTTCCGTAACTGCATTTGCCGTAACGTCGACATGCACTTGCCACTCACCCGGCATGTGAAAAACCATCCCCTTCACGGTGACCATTCCGCCCTTCAGAATTGCGATTTCAGGCTCATAGTTCATGCCATGATTGTGAGCGGGCATGACGGCTTCGCAATTTACTGTGAATTCATCATCAACTGGGAATCGCCCAGACTTCTCCTCCAAGATGAACGAGAATGAAAACGGCTTGTTAATGACGATGTGCTCTTCAAGAACATCAAGTTCACTAAGCACATAGGCCTCGCCGTTACTAGTCACTTCGTTTGGGAACGAAGCTGGTGTCGCAGTAACACTTTCAATCACTATGCCACTTCCGTCGAGAGCGGGTTCGCTCTTCTGGCATCCTGAGCAAACTAATAGCAGTGAAGCAAATACACATAAGCTGAAATCTAATAAATGTCGCATCTTAGTATCCTGGTGAGTTTTTCTCTTCGCCAATCCCGAAAGCTGCTAGAAACTCCCCTCCCTGATCAAACATCTGTGCTCGATGGTTGCCGAAATCCACCACGACGACCCGACCTTTTCCGTCTACAGCAATACCTTTAGGCTTATAAAACTCGCCATTGCCAGTTCCCCAGCTGCCCCACGACTTGATGAAATCGCCATCTTTTGAAAACTTCTGAATCTTGTGGGTTGCTGAGTCCGTCACGAAGACATTGTCATCATCGCCAATGGCAATCCCAAAAGCAGAAACAAACTCACCGTCCGCAGACCCAGCTTTGCCCCATTCCCGTTTAAAGTTTGCATCTCTGTCAAAAACTTGAATTCGAAAGTTGTACGCATCAACGATGTAAATGTCGTCATTGCTGGCAACTGCAATGTCCAGAGGTCGATCAAATTGCCCCTGTTCTTTTCCTTTACCACCCCACCTTTTCACGAATTTGAATCCTGGCTCGTACTCAAACACTTGGTGGTCTGCTGGGTCGCACAGCAGAATATGGCCATCACTTAAATTGGCCATGGCGCTTGGCTCTCTAAAGAACGGAGCACTGTCATCAAGCTCGTCGGTAAGCTTCAGGTCGCTGGATGGGGGGCCAAACGCTCTAACAAACTTTCCTGCATTTTTTACGAATGTTCCCGCTGCTTCAGGATCGGGGTTCGGTTCTGCTGCGAACATTTGAAGTCGACGATTTCCACTGTCGCTAGCGACGAACTCTCCCCTAGCTGCATCTGTTATCAGAATTCCGCTCGGACGAACCATGCGTCCAAAAGTGTTCCCCTGTCCGCCAAATCGGTTAATTAACTCAGGAACGTCACCACGGTTGTCAAACAACAAAACCGAGTGAGTATCTGGCTCAGAAATTGCGAGCAGCGTCTCTCCTGCCCGAACCCTTGTTCCATAGTGAAAACGTGTCGCTTTCTCCCACCAAGCGTTGTCGTCTACCTGCTTCACTGCATTTAGTGATTTGAATCCAAACACCTGACAGCGATTCTCAAAAGACTCTATGACCGCAACGTACTGACCGTTGGGGGACGCAGCGATTGAAGAAGGATAATGCACGCGCCCATTTCCTTCGTGTGCCACGGGAGGATGACGCCCCCACTGATAAAGGAACTTACCGTCTGTGTTGAATGCCTGTAGACGATGATTGACGAGGTCGGCAACGTACAGCAACCCGCCACTAACTTCGACAGAAATTGGAGTTGCAAACAATCCAGCATGCGAACCCCACCCCCCCCACGTCTTCACAAATTTCCCGTCAGACGAAAACTTTTGAATGCGATTGTTACCCGCATCTGCCACATAAATAAAGCCCTTGGAGTCAACGGCCAAAGATGTTGGATCATCAAATTCACCTGGATTAATTCCGTGGCTACCGAATGCAGACAGAAATTCGCCATCAGATGTAAAAAACTGAATGCGACAGTTACCAGAATCAGCAATGGCGATGTTGCCATCGAGGATCGCTACATCCTTCGGACGGTCAAACTGTCCGTGATCGTGCCCGAATGTTCCAAAACGGCGTTGAAGAACTCCGCTCTCACTGAACTCCAAGACCTCGTGGCTACCTTCGGCTACTAGTAGCACTGTTTTGGTGGAAGTCTTTTCCATCCCTCGTGGATTCAGCATTCCATCAGCTGTAAACGCTCCGAGTGGCTTGCCATCAACCGTAAGTTTCTGAATTCGATTATTCCCCGAATCGGACACGTACACAGCTGAATCGTCAGCGAACAACAAGGCAGACGGATCACGGAAAAGCCCCTCAGCTTCACCGTACGTACCAAACTCAAATTTGGGGGCAACTACGTTCGGGTACTTCAATTCGTTGGGAAATGGAGGGTCTCCTGCATAGGATGCTGATGCAACCATTGCCAAAGCGAATTGAAATACAATCCAAGATTGCTTCCTTAACATGTTAGTCATTTCAGCTATCCAAGGGAGTTGTAGATTCAAAGGAAACAGAATTTCCTTCGGGATCAAATGTGTTTGCAACGAAAGTGTTTGGTGCGGGTGAGAAAATGTCGCAAACATCGACGCCATTTTCCCTCAGCTTGTCATATGCACATTTAAGGTCGTGGACAAAAAAGACAATTTTTGGAGCGTCCTTGCCCAGGCACCGCTGCCCACCGCTATGCAATGCAAGTTTACAGGCACCAGTGTCAAGCAATATCCAACTGCAGGCTTGCACACTCTCGTTGTCTTGATAAACAACAGGAAAACCAAGCAGTGAATGGTAAAATTCAAATTGCGCGTCCATGTTCTGGACATAGAGAATGATTTCCCCTAGTTCCCCAAAGAGCATCCCCCCCCCCTATGCGGCGACCACCCGACAGCTCGTATTGTTACCATCTGATTTGTGGGAAATCAAGCAATTAGAAAAAATTTTGGGATTTATTGATCGGCGGCCGTGACAATTCAGTGCCTCACAACGATCGCAACAGAATCAGCAGTTCTCGTCGAGCCAACCTGCCCCGAACTTTGAGCCCGGCTTGGACAACGCCCCGTTCGCTCGATCGCATCCAGCGATCCGGAAGTGCTTACGAATGATGAAGATGACTTCTAACACGAGCCGAATGGGGAGCAGCTCGGGTGCGAAAGCTCGCTTCAGTTCTGCACCCTGGTGCGTTAGATTGCATCGGCCGACATCAGAGAGCCATCGACGGTACTCGCAGAGGTGTCGGTCGGATTCGATGACTGCTGTACCGTGCTTCTAGCCGCCCGTCGGCCCATCCCCCGTCGACTGAGAAGCTTTCCGTCGATTCCCCGAGTCCCAGAATGGGTTTAATTTGCCTTCCCTATAACTCTAAATGCCTTACGCGGCTTTAGGCCACTCAGAACACTGAATGCAGAAGGGGCGAAAGAAGAAAATCGGAACCGTAATTCCCTCGGCGGGTGGGATTCTAGTCGAATCGCAGTGCCTGAGTTCGGCACGACTTCTGGCAACCAGCCCGAAGGGAAGCAAGCACCTACCCAGAAACACTGCAGTGAAATCAGTTTCGTTTTCACGCAAGTATCCGATAGCATCATTCTTGGATTTGCTAATCCCGAAACCGGTCTACCTGACGCTGAAATATCTGATCTATCGGTACGAAAGGCTCGCTCGGCATGCTCTCGATCATGTCATAAGAAGTATCGTTAAGCTGAGGATCTTCAAAAACGCTAGGTAAATTCTGCAATTTTTCCTGCAGTTCCTCTTTCTTTTCGTCTTTCAATGTATCAGTCGAGAATTCAATATTTCCAGAATTCCCAAAAGACGGTTTGATACCGAGATCCTCGTAGATTTCAAGCAGACTTTGGTTCAGTTTCCTCTCAGTCGGCGAAAGGACGCCAACGGCGGACACGTTTACAGGAAGCTCTCTCTCAACTTCAAACGACGCATTAGCTTCCGTAGTAAGCTTTCCTTTGTCAGTTAAGTACGCCTTAACCCGTTTCTTCGCCACTGTCGGCGGGTCATTTTGGGCGATATCTAGAAGTGCAATCGTTAACAGCGAAAGCTGATTGGATCCCTCCCCTCGTGGAACGCAAACAACCGTTCCACAGTGTTCCCCGATGAGACAGCACTTGTCGTACTTTTCCCTAGCACACTTCTCGCAACTCACGACAAACCAACCCGAGTGCAAGCAGCTCAAATCAACCTCGGAAGATGTGCTGCTAGATCCCGCGTAGTGCGAATCTCCGTAGAAAAACTTACTGAGCGATTTCTCACAATCTGGGCAACCTTGCCTACATGATGAACCGCAAGCTGCAATGGCCCGTTGAAGAAGGCACCTCATTCTCTCTAGCTTGCGAGGATCACTTATGGGCTTCAGTGTCCAGTCTGCTTGCGTCTTTCTGGTACCTTTACCGCCCAGCGATGCAGAATCAAATACTCTTGAGGCCCAGCCAAGCGAACCGTTGATTTCACCTGTATCTGCGACTTGGGAAAGGCCGCTTGTTGGGATAGCAAAGTCTGGGAGTGCGTTTGGGTCCCTTGCGAACTTTGCTAAGTTGTCAAGCGTCTGCTGCTGGAAAATGTCGCTGAGCGTCTGTGCGTGCTGGACACTTTGAATGCGCAGCCTGCGAGCAGTACAGCCCGAAAGGGAGCAGAGCGATAGAACCGCGAGAATGCACAGCGTCGTTCGCATTTCTTTAATCCCGTCTTGGTATGCTTACTTCTGGACAGTTGCAATTTCGTCCGTGCAACGCTGACACTTGACATTTTCCTCAAATGCCGATCCACTTTCTTTGGGGGGGCGACGATTCAGCGGCATAACCCTTTCAGCCCCAATTTCCGTACGAGCATTGTTATCCAATGAAGACACTCTGTTACATTTTGATGCTTTTGACCGGGATTGCTGTGCCCAGCTGCATGAATACACTGGCCACCGCAGGAACGCCCCAAGAGGCGGCCTGCCGGCTAAACGCAAGTGACGATTCTCGAGAACGACGTTCCACTGCTACCTACGTAGCGATTCCCGGACTTCCTCAGTGCCTTGTCACAACTTACCACAGTGTGAGGAGACTCCCGAATATTGAGATCCAGTTCGGAAACCGAGGCGACAACATCAAAATCGAGGAGATCGTGGACGGGTGGTACAGATCTGCGTCTCACGACTGGGCAGCCTTTCGCCTTACCGATGAAGGGGCTCGTCTGCTTCAGTCTAAAGGCAAGAAACCACTTACGAAGACTGCGATGCGAATACCGGGGCAATACGTTGCGATAGCAGGCAACCCAACAGTCCGAGTACTCGGGAAAGACTCGACGCCTTTCAACTATGTAACGGGTGGCGTTTTCAACGGCGTGTTCCCCTTCTCCGAAACCATCGGAAATGAATACCTCTCTCGTGATCATGACGGCGATCCGCTGGTTTCACTTTTGGAAGCAGATGAAGTTGTATATGGTTTCAGCGGCGGTCCAATCTGTTCGACTTCGTCTAATTTTTTGAGCGATTGCCAGCTTGTGGGCATTCTGCAGGGAGGTGATCCTATAGTGGGAAATGACGGTCAACCTGTTGGATCGAGAAAGTGCTGGGGAGTGCCTTCAGAGAGTATCGTCGGTGAGCTTCGTACTTCCGCTGAATGGGGAACATTTCCTCCTTCTCAATGGTCGCCTCGAATCTTTCTTGCCAACGCGTTCGCAGACACGGATCGCTTGATCAACAGAAATTATCCTCTGCTATTTGAATCTGGAAAGATTGCAATAAACAGAAAGAGCCTAAGGCAGTTCATGACAACGACCGTTGCGATAGACGCCAGCGGAAAAATCACGGGCTCCACGACGTTGGAGGTTGGCTCATTCGCAGGCTTCCGAGGGAAAGTTGCGATCGTAGTAACCGACGGAATTGGGCGCGTTCTGCACCGCAGCCCTGAAGGCCACGAGTACGGGCATCAGCTGGTTCGCTATGAGAATGGAAAACTGATACGTGAGGCGACGCGGAAAGAGAGTTGGGAAGAGTCAATGAATGCAGACCTAGTGAATGAGGTCCGAAGAGTCCGTATAATCCAAGAGGACTCCCCAAAGTCGCTCGCTGAGATTTTGGGTGAGGCAGTCACCACCGTCGAGGGAAATGGAATCAAGATTCCTGTCTTTAAGGAACTTGAGCTTGCTCTCCCTCCATCGCGTTAGCCCAAAGATCAACCACCTACTCCGAGCCCCCGTGTTTTTCTATCGGAAAGGCGAGCCATATTCAGCGGTGGCCCAATTGTCCCGGACCGGCTTCTCTTTGCCTTCCCTGCAACTCCAATTGCCGATCATGGCTCCGGAGCCGATAGAAACTCTGAACGCAGAAGAAGTGAGAGGAGAAGCTCCAACGTTCAATTCCGCAGACGGTTGGTGTGTGGCAGATTTGAGTTGGCGTTTAAGAATGTGCACGGGTTCGGGCGGACAGAGGACATGATGAGACTGCATTCCGACGGTCCTACCGCCCGGATCGCATCCCTGGCAACTGGCGATCACAGCCGCAACGGACCTTGACTAAAATCCGTAGTTGGACCGAACCTTTGGGGCGGTGTCTGTATCTCTGCTTTGTTCCGACCATCGCGTTCAGTGCGTTCGAGAAATTCTCACGCAAAAATTGCCGCTAAGCCAAGAAGACACTTCGCAATCTAATGTGTACACCAGGGAGCCTTTGAGCCCCCGGGCAATTAAGAAAGAATGACAGACGCAGACGCAATTGTTGCCGCCGATCCAGATCAAGGACTTCGAGCAGTGGTCTTTGGACGCGAATTACTGGAAGAGATTGCCCATACCCGATTTTTGCTCATCGGTGAGACTATCAAAGAGTTTGTCGCAAGATTCCTTACTGCGGTCTTTGACGACTTCCAGCACCCGCGATCCTTCCAGGTCACCCATCAGCGACACGTAGTCCTGACCTTTGCCAAAACTCTTTTCATCAATGCCGATGGTTTCAATCGGGTCGGTATCACGACGCTGTAGCCCTCGCTCGACCCCACGCTGCATGATCTCGTGAGCGGTGTTCCAGGAGATCTTCAGTAACTTGGTCGCCGCCAAAACGCTACTAGCCGACTGAAGGACTTTAATAGCAAAGGCTTCAAACATCAGTGTGAATCGAGAGTGCTTGCCGGCCCAGGGCACGGCAATGGTTTTCACTCCGCACTGAGCGCATTGTGAGCGAGGGATTGCCGCTTCGATGATGGTCTCAAACTGCATGGTGTCCAGATGCCTCCACCGACGCGTTGGCGCGGTGTCCGCACGAGAGCATTCATCCTGGAACTCGGGGCAGCAGAGTTTGCCGCCGGAGTGACGCAATTGGATCACAACCCTGTTGGCATCCATCTGAAGGTCAACGTTCTGGACCTGCCACTGGTCATCAAGTCCCACTAGCAAACGATAGTGGGCATGTAGTTCATTCATACAGCCATGGTAGAAAAACCAAGACCGCTTGGAAATCAGCCACTAAAATCGACGAAGAGCCAGTATCCAAAGGCTTGTGACCGTTTGAAGAAGGACCGTTCGGCGTTGCTAACGTTCTATGACTTCCCGGCTGAACGCTGGAGACATCTGCGAACCACCAACCCGATCGAGTCCACCTTCGCGAACATTCGGCTTCGCCATCGAAAGACCAAGGGGAGCGGTTCTCGACGGGCGAGTCTGGCGACGATGTTTAAGCTCGCTGAATCAGCTTCGAAGAAATGGAGACGACTGAACAGTCACGAAATAATCATTCACGTCATCGATGGACGGTCCTTCAAAGACGGAATCATGCAGGAAGAAATCGCCGCTTAGTTCAGAAAGCCAGACACAACAATTGACAATAGCTCTTTCCGTAAGATCAGTTGCCTCCATTTTCGCACCAACTGGTAATGATTGTTGACTTGCCTTCCATCCCACCGAGAGCATATAGTAGTTCGCGTTAAGTATGCAGCACACCCCCAGGCGAGGACTTTAGCAATGTCGAAACTTATTTGCATGTTAAGCCTTTCAACGATCATTGTAATGACTGGAACACTGGCGGCACAATGCCCTGATACGGACAGTATGCTGCCACACTTTGTTGGCAGGGTTACCTGCTGCACTGCCTGGTACGGGACATCCAGCGGCATGAATAAATGCAGAGATTGCTGGTCTTGCAAGCAAATTAGAGGCGTTTGCTACGATTGCAAAAATCATTACAACGAATGCAAACCAACAGCACACGGAGCAATTGCGGTACCGTGTCTACCGATCCTAGACGAGGGGCCATTTCAGTTTGGATTGATTGAAGCGACAGAGACTAGTTCCGGAAGAAAGGTGCTTATCGCGGCCACGGAAGACGACTATCGCAGATCAGAATCCATGCGATTGAGAATCTCAAAAGACGAAGTTGTTCTTACTTCGTGTTCACTGGGCATCGGAGGCAATTACTGCATTGGTGGATGCCCAAATGACGGAACTTTTCGGTATTGTAAACTGCATGGATCGTTTGGGCATTATTACTGCTCTTGTTTTTAGAAAACAAGACTTTGTATTTTTAGCCCCTTGGCGATTCTTAAAGGTATGTTTTAACAAGCGTTTTCGGGATCGATCTATGGTGATAGTGTCGGCACATCGGCCGACCCGCTAGCGTTGCTGATGGCGCCAACGGGCTTGCATGTACAGAAAAGCCTTGGGGTCTTTCCTAAGGCTAGGCCCTGCAGTCCATTAGTGCCTATAGACACCAGCCTCAAACTGCGTTAGCTCATGACTGGCGGACTGTGGGAAAGTTGGTTTAGGTCGCCAGAGTTATTTCGTGAGCTCGTTCGAACTCGTCTGGTGTTTGATAATTGAGCGTTTGGTGAATACGGTTAGTGCTGTAGTACGTTTCAATGAATCGAAACACGCTGAGCCTCGCTTCTTCTGTATCGGCAAGCTTTTCGAACTTCGTTCACTCATGTTTCAACGTCCAGAAAAATCGTTCCATCACCGCATTGTCGTAGCAACAACCACTGCGGCTCACTGAACAGGTGATACCCAGCGTTTTCAACGACGATTGATGGAGCTCGCTGGTGTACCGGCAGCCGCGATCGCTGTGGTGCAGAAGCCCCAACGTTGCGCACTGCCGCTGCTCGACTGCTGTCGAAGTGCGTCGCAAACCAATGGAGTCGTTAGGCTGTCGGAAATAGACCATCCGATTACTTTGCGACTGAATAGATCCCACACACCTGCAAGATCCCCCCACCCAGAGGCTGTTGGTTAATAAGTGATATCAGTTACCCATCTCTGGTTGGGTCGGTCGGCTGTGAATGTCTGATCTAGCAAGTTTGGTGGAGGTTGTTTGGATGGAACGACTTGCGTTATTGTCGGCTTGAATTACCGTGCAACCCGGCTTCGAATGCCTAATTCTCGCATTGCACGAGCGACGGTGTTGAGGCAAGCGGATTCCATGGAGGGATCCGCCTTCAATCGTTGCGATATCTTGTAGCTTCCATAGTTGCCGTGGCATTCTTGATGTGCTTGCTGAACACAGTTGTATATTCGCTGTTTGCGCGGACTTGGCAAGGCCGAGCACCACTTGTAGAAGCCACTCTTGCTGCCCCTTAAGACACGACACATCGCAACGATTGGGAAGATGTCTTTGTTGTTTTTGATCCAGGCGTATTTCACTGCGACTCTTTCGCGAATCACGCCGTCGATTTTTTTGTATTTCACGCTCCATCTCGACGCGAGCCAGTTCTTTGCGAAGTCGCTTCACTTCCGCGGTGAGCTGTTCGACAGACGCATTATCGTCACAAGGCTTTGGCGTTGGTGCAAACTTCCGATGCCAATCACGTAGTGTTGTGGGTATCAACATTGACTGCCTCGAGGCGGCCGCGAAGGTGTAGCCTTGATTGACGATCAGATCGACAGCATTTCACTTGAACTCTACGGTAAACGATCGGCGTTGTTTGTTCTTTGCTGACATATTGGTCTCCTGAGACGATATTGAAGGATTCGTCCACAGTTCGCCAGTCATGGGCTAACGCACTCTTCAATCTACCTGATTACCGAATTTGCTGCCGAACGGTTCCTTACCGAATGTCTCACTTTCGCTAAGGCACTACATTGGTCAGAATTCACTCCAGCGTTTTTAGCCAGGTGGCGACTTTGTCGGGGGTGAAGCCTTGGGGGCCGGGGGCGCCGGGGTCGAGGATGCGGCCGTCGCGGTCGATTACGACCAGTCGGATCGGCCAACCGGCATAGGCGGCATTGACGCGGTTGTCCACGCCGTCCATCACCATCGGAAACGATAACGACAACGTTCGCTCACATGTCGCTGCGTGCTCTCGCCGTAACGCCAAGTCGTTCGTCTGCACAAACGTCTGTAACACTTCGTCGCCCTCGGCCGTCTTGACCTGGATCTTGGAATCCGGGTGCGCCTCGCGAATGTAAACCATCAGAAAATTCGCGTTGTCCTTGTGCTCCTCGTACAACTGTTCGACCTGCTGAACTCGCTGGCGAAACGGCGAACAACTGATGCTGCCAAACACCAACACCACCGGTTTGTCGCGGTACAAATCCGATAACGTCACCGTGCCTTCGCCTCCGACACGCGGCAGCGTGAAATCAGGAGCACGGTCGCCTCGCTTCAACACTTCCGCTTGCCGCTCCCCTCTGGCCGCCGGTGCAATATATTCCCCCGTTTGCGACGCCTTTCCTCGACCACGTGACCTTGCGAAATTCGACTCAAACTCTGCCTTGCTAATCTTGCCGTCGGAATCTTGATCCCATTCGCTGAACATCGCTTTGAGCTTCGCCGGCGCCTCGGCTTTGTCGATCACGCCATTGCGATCCCGATCCATCCGCCGAAACATCGCCGCAGCCTGATCAGAAGAACGTGAGGATGAAGAACGTGGTGACTGAGCTTCTCCACTCTGCACCCCAAGTACGAACAACAGGGCCAACACAGCAATAGGTCGCAGTCGCATCACCAATCTCCCAACAGTAGGTTGTGTACGGTTTAGAGTTCCCAACTCAAGCGAAACTCTCGCCCAAGTGAATCCTTCGCGTCCATTGTTTGATCACGCGGTTGATCCAGAAAACGAGGAAGGACACTCATCACCGATTCGACCATTCGCAAATCTTCGTTACTCAAATCGCTTGAGTGTTTGCCATGATCTATTTTAAAGACCAAAGGATAGGCCTCGGCGTCTGCGACGGACCAGTGATTTTGTTCCAAGTGCCAAAAATCAATAGGCACCATATCAAACGCTTCACCGAATTGAACTGAGATCGCAACCAGCTCTTCCATCGGACATTTTTGCTGGATGAACTTCCTGGCGTGCTTGACATTCTCGATCAACGACAGCCCGAGCACCTGGCCTAGCTGTCCCATCACCGTGATCCCCCAACTTGATTCGCCGCTTTCCCGGTACTCCAACCGGATCAAATTATCTCCGCCGACCATTTTCCACGGCGCTGCTTTGTAGAAGCGTGCGGCAGCATCGTAATAACGTTCCATCAGCTTCTCTGTCACCCCTTCCGTCTCTGCCAACGGCGTCTCACCTTGGCCCGAGTTCAGCAGCAATCCCGCAATGAGTTTGTCAAAGCTGTCTGCGACTTGTTGATCACCGGTGAAAACGTTGAAGGAACCGCTGTAGCGGGTAAGGGGTTCGGCCGACATTCGCGGATCAAGAACAATGCTTTCGGGGCGACGAGGCTGACCCACCATCGGTTCCGCCATCGTCTCGACGAGCACCTGCCATTGCTGCTCGGGCGATGGCATATCGGCAGTACCTTCGGTGCCAACAATACATCCGCTGCTTGCATCCAACACCAATTGCATGTACGCACGATAGGGAGTCGCGCGATCGAGGATCCACATCGGCGGCTGAAAAACACCTACCCACCACTGCTGGTCACTCTGCGGCAAGTCTGCAACATCGATCTCATCCGCCTCATCACTCCTGTCGCTGGCGAGACGTTCAAGACGTCTCGCCAGAGCGTCTAGGCTCTCCGCGAGCATCGCTTTCGCATCCGCTTCAAGTGCTTGATGTTCGCAGGCCACTCCGTAAGTTCCCACCGTTTTGGCGAGTGCTTTCAGGTCGGCTTTTGTCGGAACCTGCAGTACCGCCGGTTTCCTTGGAGGCCCCACCATCGGATCGCAGACCGAATCCAACAGAAAATCACGAAGCTCTTTTGCTTTGGGGCGATTGGCAAACCGAACCGTCGAGATGGGCGACAAATCTTCGAGCAGCACCCCGAGATAGGCACCATCTTGGCATCGATGCAGATGATACTGCCACGTCATTTGGCCTTGAGGCAGTTCCAAGGCTTGGTCCAGATCTCCTACTCCGCCTTGATCACCGTCAGTCTCACTCGAGGAGGAACCCGGATGTGAAAATTTCAAATCGAGAGTCTCACGAATCCAGCGAGTGGTGCCTTCGACGGTGCGAATCCCCGGCAGCAAATACCCCGCCGTCATGGCCGCTTCGTCCTCCTCATCCGCGACCACAGGATACTCGGTCCCTAACGCAGGCGGCAGCTCGAGTCCCGCTAGAAAGCGAGCCACATTTGGCTTCGCTTGATGGGCCGCTTTGAGCAATTCGCGGGCTTTGGAGGAGTCCCCTTCGGATTGAAAAAGATAGATCGGCCGCGCAAACAGCATGGGTGCCAAATTATCTTTCGAAAAGCGATCTAAAAGCGTGCCAAGTTCTTCATACCAACGCAGCCGGAAACACAGGTCGAGCAGCAAGAATCGCAAGCCAATCGGATCCGATGGATCTTCGTCCAAACCAGGAAACAGGACGTCGGCAGCATCGGACAATCGAGAATCATCAAGCAACCGGCCACCCATTCGAGCTCGCATGATCGGCATTGCGGCTCGAACCAGATGTGACGGCTTCGATTTCGCCGCCTCGCATGCCCGGCGATACCACTGGACGCGATCCTCTTCGGTGTCGGCAAAGTCCCCCAGCATGACATGCGCCTCGACCGACTTGGGATCGATCTTTAAAGCCTGCTTTGCCGCCGCCTCGAACCCTGACTCTGTGCCATCTTCGCATTCAGCCGCATACAACGCTTCAGCCGCCTCGAATGATGAAAGCGGGAACGCGTCTTCGGGTGAACTCGCCTCGTCAAACGGTTCGCCGGCAATCGCATCCAACAGTTCCATGGTTTCTTCCATGAGGGATGTGTCACCGTCCAGCGCAGCTTGCTGCGCGATCATCACCATCTCGACCAATTCAGGCGGAACGCCCGACTCGAGCAATTCATCACGGCGAAGCGGTGGGATCGCTTTGCCAATTCCATCCGCACGCCCCGCAGGTGGCTTCTTGCGACGCATCTTCGATTTGCTTTTCTTCGCTTTATTTTTTCGACGTGACATGATCGATCGTTTCGTAGTGGATAAGTCAATCTTCCTTGATTTGGTGTGGGCGGAAGAACGTACCCGGCCTCAATGGATTGGTGAACATCGGCAGTAGTTAATTCTAGGACCGAGGCTCGCCCCCGAATATATCACGCCCTCCGATACCAGACGCCCAAATGCGAACCCGACACCATCGAGCTTTGCCCCTCACGGCAACGCTGTGAAGATTTCGTGGCGGAACTCGCGGGCGGCTTGTTTTTTAGTCGTACGATGGACTTCCTAGTCCGTCGAATCCACCATTGACGGACTAGGAAGTCCATCCTACCCCCTTGCCGAAGGAACCCTCACTAAATCAACAAGCCGTCAAGCGTTTCAGGAATTGGGTTCGTTCAACGAAAGTCTTGACGACTTTCGCTACATCAAAACACCACAAAACACGGCATGAAAATGCTTCACAGCGTTTCCCTAGCGGGTGCGATCTCTAGCGGTGCGGAAACAAGTTGACCGCTTCAGAGCCAGTATTTCGCACGCCAATTGGTTGGCGAGCGAATCGTCGCGAGAGGAGGAGGTGGGAACAGAAAGGGGGGCGGCGTGCCTGACTCAATAAAAAAGGACATCGAGCTTAAAACTCGATGTCCTTTGTCTTTTTCTTTAGTACCGAAGGAGGGACTCGAACCCTCACTGGATTGCTCCAACTGGATTTTGAATCCAGCGCGTCTGCCAATTCCGCCACTTCGGCTTGTCTGTACTAATGTGCTAAATATCGCACCATTCGCCAAGTCCCCTTAACGAAAACCCTGTTTTTAATTGCAAAACATCGCTCGCCATCAGACTTGGGATTCGCAAAAGTATCGGATCCAAACCGCGAGCGTGCAAGTCCCCTAAAACCAGCAAAATCAGACTCGCCGGGTCGGCCCTGATTCACCGCGTCCGATGCAGCGAAGCTCGCTCTGCAGCAAATCACCGCGCCGCCACCTGCTAAAGCAGGCAGCCAGGAACGAATTTGGGGAAACGTCGTTGTGGTGACGCTCGCCAGCGCGTGGACTGCATGACGCCCCATCCGTTTCGCAAGCTTCTGGCCAAGGTAGCGACGAGCAAATACCGCTCGCCGTTGCCGAGATCGGCCAACATGCCGAATGACTCCTCCCCCTAAGCAGCTAGGACACACGCAGTGGACACGGGTTCGCCCGCAGCGGCCCAGAGCCGAGCCGCCGGCGTATCGGTTACGCCGGTTTGCTCGCCAGTTTCTCGATCGTCTCGAACTCTTTCTTCTTCACCGGCTGGACACTCAACCGGCTGCCCTTTTGCAGCAGCACCATCCCGCTGAGCCCCGCTCGCTCTCGCAATTCTGCCAACGTGACCGGACGGTCGAATTTCTTCTCAAGCTTGATGTCGACCAAATACCATCGAGGATTTTCGGGATCTGATTTTTCGTCGAAATACTTACTCTTGCGATCGAACTGAAACGGATCCGGGTAACCACTCTTGCTGACCACGGCCGTCCCCACCACCGCAGGCACCTTGCACGCGGAGTGATAGAACAACACCCGGTCTCCCACATGGATGTCGTCTCGCAGCATATTTCGTGCTTGGTAGTTACGAACCCCTTCCCAACACGTCGTTTGATCGGGCTGCGCCGCCAAGTCGTCGATCGAAAACGTGTTCGGTTCGGACTTCATCAACCAGTAATTAATCGTCATCGCGTGAAACAAACCCTTTGCATTGCCGAACCGTGTCGACGTTGAACTGAATGAGATGGCTGTGGAGCTGTGATGGCTAGGTAGTCTGTCCGGCCCGCCATCTTTTTTGGCAATTCTGGTGCAAGGCAAAGCCGATAACAACCATAGCGCCGGGAAAAGCGCTGCTATACAAGCTTTCGATCGACGACTGATGATCAGTTGCCGAGCGAGTGCGGGCCAGGGAACGGGCCATGTCATGTCCGTTCACCTTCTATCGAAAAGGCTCGCTTCCGATGAATGCAGATACCCTTCATGCCGCCCTGGGCATCACCTTTACCGCCGTTTGGCTTGTCGTTGGACAAATCTTGGTCGGCAGTCGCTGAGCAGCGAGTCAGCAATCAGCGGGGAGACCTCATTAGCCGTCACCGCAATCGCCCAAATTAAACGAAGCAACAACGATTGCGTTTCGCAGCTACGCTCACCAGAGCGTGGATGTTGGCGTCCAGTACGATTTACCACCTTCTGGCGAAGGTAGCTACAAAAATGCCTCACCGCATTGGCTAAAAGTTGGCAGTCTGTGGACTTGGCTCTTTCAAGAAGAACGAGTCCCCTTCGCGACCGCTCCCTCGTCTGCCTCACTGCGACGAATCAGCTGCTCAAACGTCTCGATCAAATCCTGTAACGGAAAGATACAAAACGGATGCTCGCGACTTTTCAGCACCGCCAACGAAGCCCGCTCGCGAGTCACCGCAGCTAATTCCGCTTGCAGTCGGGACCGCTTCTCGGCGAGCGACGCCGACAGCTGTTCGTTGATCGCTTCGAGCCGTTGATGCCAGGCAGGTTTTTCGCTCAGCGGAGGCACATGGGCTAACAACTGCCGCTTTTCTGCGACCAACGACGCATCCAACTCATCGACATCCGCTACCTTTTCGGCCTGAAAACGCAAGTCACGAATCGCTCGTTTGAGCCGGGCAATGTCGGCATCCGTTTCACTCGGCGAGGGCCCCGGCAGCTGAACCGTTGCAGAAACGACCATGAAGTCCGGTGGCGTGATCCCAAAGAAACGCTCGGCAATCCGGTCCCCCAATTGATCGTACTTGCCACCGCCGATCCCGTGCAGAAACAAATCGCTGAGCACCAACCGTGCATACATCGTGGTCAATAACGCACGAGGCCGTATTTTGAATTGCGGTCCAATCGCGTGCGACAACGCCTCGGCACGCCCGGGGCCTTCCAACGCAATCCGACACTCTTGGCCGTTGCGGTCGCTGATCACCATCATCTTACCGGTGACCTTGACCCAACCAGTCCGTCGCTGAGGCGCCGCGTCACTGTAGATCCAAATCGGTGCTTCGAACCAACCATCGTCGCTGTTTAGATTTGGCACTGGATGCGAATTACTGCGGATGCCGTGCGCTTCGCGATAGAAATCAGCTTCGGTGTTGTAAGCGTCCTGAAAACGCGAAAGATCCTCCAGGATTCGCAACAGAAAATCGGCAAACATTCGCGTGCGGCACAGAACCCCCAGCGGCAGCTCAAGCGTTTGCAGCCCGATCTCGCCCTCGAGTGCATGACGTGCTTGCGCCAACGCACATCCGGCAATCCCACAGCGTTCTACGGCACTGCGTGCATGCACCCACAATCGATTGACCAACGGATCCGATACGATGGGCATCACCGTTTTGCGAACGTCGTCGTCGAAATGATCGAACCGCTCGCGGTCGCTAATCACCGTTTGCTCGTACGGCACTCCGCCACCAAATCGGTCGTAGCGAACCGTGCTATAGACGTAGTGCCCCGTGTCACGATCAATCGTTGGCACCCGAATCGAACTGCCCGACGCGGCGTCGTTGTCGATGACCAAATTGATCGCGAGTGCTTGATGCTGCTTGGCAAGATGGCTGAGCGTGAAGTTCTTGAACCAAACTCCCGGGTGAAACAGCGACGGTTGGTGCCCCGCCATCAAGATTGGTTGCTCACGACGACTCGCCATCACGTCCACATCGCGGTACGTCGATGTGTAACGGATCGCATCACTGACCATCTGTTGCCGCGCGTCACGACGAAGCTCTCGCCACCACGAATCGTGTTGTGAAAGCAACTCGAGATTGCCGCGCAGCTGGCCGCCGACGTCTCCGATATTCGGATCGGTAAACGATTCGCCATGCGATCTGGGAGCACGGTAGTGCCGAAATTCCTGGAACGTTTTCAACCCATCACCTAGCCAGCACTATGTCCGCAAACCGATTTCGCTTTGCCAATCGTCGCCCCTTCGGCCTGGACCACACGGATCGCGTCGTCAAGCACTTGGTTGTAGTAGTTCAGCCGCGTTTCGGCATGGTCCAGCGAACCGCCAAACGAGCGACTTAAATCCAAGTAGATCAAGGGAACCGGGATTTCGATCACTCGCAACCCCGCCGCCGCCGCCTCGACCCACAAC
Organism: Novipirellula caenicola; assembly: GCF_039545035.1. Taxonomy (NCBI): domain Bacteria; kingdom Pseudomonadati; phylum Planctomycetota; class Planctomycetia; order Pirellulales; family Pirellulaceae; genus Novipirellula; species Novipirellula caenicola. The sequence continues at coordinate 232,010 of NZ_BAABRO010000007.1, read as the reverse complement.
TGCAACGGCATCGCGTAACCGTTATCGGTGATCCGCAGCTGGCGAATGGCCGAAGTACGATACGCCTTGAATCCGCAAAACGCGTCGGTCAAATTAAAGCCGAGTCGCTGATTTAGCTCCCCGGTGATCCGGCGATTGATAAACATTCGCTCCGGTGGCGGGGCGTCGTCTCCTTCGTACTGCTTCAAATACCGGCTGCCTGAAACGATGTCCGCAGCGGCCGCCGCTTCGATGAACCGCGGAATCCGCTTGGGTTGATGCTGGCCATCGCAATCGAGCGTAACCACCCCATCAAACCCGTGGTCGATCGTGTAGGCGAACGCGCTACGAAGTGCCGCGCCATAGCCTTGGTTCTCGGCGTGACGGACCACGTTCACGTCCGTTCGCGCACTCAAAACCTCGGCCGTTCCGTCGCTCGATCCATCGTCCACCACCAAGACATCCGAGGCATAGTGGCCGACCTGATCCAAGATTTCGCTAACCGTATCGACTTCGTTATAGACAGGAATGGCGACTAACCATCGTTCGCGTTTTGACATAATTTGATGCTTCTTTCTTTGAATTCTCTTTGAAATGAGCGATAACGATCCTGTCCCGCCAAACTCCCTTTCGCCGGCTGAGCAAGTGAATGTCGGGCAAACACAAGCGTTCAGCGAGCAAAATCACTCATCGCCCAGTCGAGCAATTCCTGTTCCCGATCCTGGGCATTCTAGGCGTATTTAGATGACGGTCAATGTTTCCAGTCCGCATTACTGGCCAGAAATGATCACAGAGGAGTCGACGGAGACGGTATTGGCTGTGATGGAGTGGGCAAGGAGTGATGATTCATGCCCGGCCGCCGACGACAGCGTCACGGCATAGAAAAATCGCATCCGACGCGTAAGGTCTGAAGTTACGCGATGGCAGTTTTTGCCAGCAAATCAAAACCCGAAGCGTTAGTCTTGATGTTGCGTTATGGTCGTTTTTCCCGGCAAATCACAACCCGACGCGTCAGCGAGGGACTGAGTAAATATCGAGATTCCCTCGCTTACACTTCGGGTCGTGAAAAACGTGCAACTCCCAAACTCACGCTTGGGTTTAGATTGGCAAGAGATTTTGCAGGCCTGACCTAGCAAGCCACGATTTGGATCGGGTCCGACTCGAGCCGACTCGGCCAAATTGTCAGTTCCGCAAGACTCTCTGACAGTTGCTGAGCCAACCACTCCATCGCAAACCGCTCGCTCCAGTAGTGCCCCAACAGCACCAACCCGACCCGCAATGCCTCGGCTTCCAAACAGGTGTGGAAGGTAGCTTCGCCGGTGACCAGCGCATCACATCCGTTGCGTTTGGCGGCGGCCAGAAAACTGCCACCGCTGCCGCATGCAAATGCCACTCGGCGAATGACTTGATCGGCAGCCCCCACACGGCGAACCTGGGTCGCACCGACCACATTGGCAGCCGAGACCGCAAGACCATCCAGTGCAACCGGCTGCTCGAACTTCCCGTATCGTCCACTGCCCAGGAGATCAACGGCATCCTGCGACGATGGTTCCGGCGGAATCAATGCCTGCGTCTCGACCACGCCGAGCCGGTCGGCCCACAATTGATTAATCCCGCTGGCGGCCGAGTCAAACGCCGTATGGGCGCTATAGACCGCAACGCGTGATTCGACCAAACGCAGCAACATCGCTCCGGCAATCGTGTCGGTGGTCAAACGAGACAGCGGCTTGAAAGGCAGCGGATGATGAGCGATCAGCAGATCGACGTCCTCATCGACGGCTTCCTGAACGACTGCCGGAGTGACCGTCAAACAGGTCATCACGCGGGAAACACCGAGGCCTCGATCACCGACCAGCAACCCGACGTTGTCCCAAGACTCGGCAAGACGCAGCGGCGCGATCTCGGCAAGTCGCTGGCAGATTTGATCCACACAGATTTTTGGCACGATGACTCTCACCCTTCTGGCTTCAAATCGCATCTCACGGAAGCCATCGTTAATATTCTCGTAAGCGACCACCGGTAACGTGACGCGGACATCAAAGAGTCCCGCGCTTACGCGATTTAAAGTTGCGTTTTTATCACAACCCGACGCGTCAGCGAGGGAATTTTTTTCTTGACTCGGTCCCTCGCTGACGCGTCGGGTTGTGATTTGCCACAGTCGCAACGCTTCAGCAGTCGCGATCGCTGCGTCGCCCACTGTTTAGCCGGGCGGCTTGCGCCGCTCCGCTATAAAAACGACCCGGCTAATGCCAAAGTAGCTGGCATTGGTCACGAGTCGCACCGCTAGAAAAACAACCGTGATGCCGGCCAGCGAAGTTTACTTGGGCGAGATCATGCAGATCATACGACGGCCATGTTGCTGAGGCGGTGTTTCGACCTTGCCTACTTCGCTCAACATGTCCACGACCATCGCCATGACCTTACGGCCTTCTTCGATGTGAGCCATTTCACGACCGCGGAACAGCACACTGATTTGGACTTTGTCCTTGTGCTCAAGAAACTTTTCCGCTTGCCGGATTTTGGTGCGGATGTCTTCGTCGCCCGTTTTCGGTCGAAGACGAATTTCTTTGGTCTTCGTACGTGCGTGACTGTTGTGAAGTTTTTTGTTCTTGTCGTATTTGTATTTGCCGTAATCCATGATCCGGCAAACCGGGGGTCGCTCGTTCGGAGCGACTTCGACAAGATCCAGGCCCGCATCGCGGGCACGTTCGAGGGCCTGCTCGGTTGGGATAATCCCTAGCTGCTCCCCCTCTTCGCTGACAACTCGAATCGGGCTGATTCGAATCTGATTGTTAATACGAATGGTATCGCGAGGATCCTGCTGAGTGCTTTTTCGTGCCAACGCCACTAATAAATTCTGCTCCGGCCGGAGGGCATTCCGGCTCAATTTGGAAGGAAAACTACGATCAGGCCGGAGTCAACCAGCCACATTCGCAGTAGGGAAGGTGTTGCAAGGAAACAAAACCACTTTGTTTCGCATGGACACCCACGCATCTAATTCTGTGGGACCATTTGTGTGGGACCATCGTGCAATCAGGCCGACGCGAGCAGCAACACCCAGCTTGGGGGCATTTGCTCCGCCTGCTTCGTTTCGGCCCCATCATGCCTTTTTGGCAATGTAGACCGCCGTCAAGCCCAAATCTCACCTCAAAAGTATCCATATCATCGGTGGTGAGCGTCAACAGTGAAACGTGTGAAATCCCTATTTTGCCAAGGAACAGTCCGCCGGAGTGGGTTTGAAGGCCCGCGAAACGAGCTTGAGGAGCGAAGTTGAAGTGATTTTGCGATGAAAACGCGATCCAAGGTGGCAATATCTCGATTCGTGCGGGCGACGTTGTGGGCAAGAAAAAAAAGAAGTGTGAAGATCTACTTGACGAATCGGCTTGATCGGCACAGACTACCGCAACGATTTTAGATGGCGTTTTTTGAGGGCCGAGTTTGTTAAAGAACCGAGCCTCGGGAAACCGAAACAGAATCTCATGACAGCGGACCGATTGCTGTCAAAAACACAAAAAATCGGGCAATTAGCTCAGTTGGTTAGAGCGCCACGTTGACATCGTGGAGGTCACAGATTCGAGTTCTGTATTGCCCACTCTCAAAAAGGCCGCAAAACGCTAGTGTTTTGCGGCCTTTTTTCGTGTTTGCATTGTACGCGGCAGACGTCGGCTTCCTCCATGACAAGGTCTGGCCCTGTCGGCATTGGGGTGCTCCGACTTGGTCCGGTCGATGAAGCGGCAGCACGCTGGCCCCGGGACGCTGATGCACCGGTGTCGCCATCAGAGCAGTGAAACAGACCATCCAAATTCGTGTCGATCGACTTGACGGACTGAACATCGAACACATGACCTGCCACTCGCGACGCCACGCCATTGCGACGAATACACGCAAATGGTTCACTTGCACCTTGAAAACTCTCCGGATCGTCCGGGTGCAACGAAATATGAAATCATTGAAACGCTCGATGATATTGCGGATCAGATCATGAGAGGTGGAAAACTAAAGAGCCCTTGACATTGGTGCAAAGCCTAGCCCAACAAGTGTCGAGTCAATCAACAGAAAGGCAGAGCGTGACGCAAGAAAGCTATAAAGACGGAATGGAAATCACCCAGCTCCTTCGTGAGGGCAGGGAAGATGAGGCAATAGCAATAATGCGAGATAACAGTGAATTGCTAAAGTTCCAGACTGCTGCAGGGCACACCCTGCTCTCTTTTTCCGCAAAGTACAATCGGCTGCGGTTTGCGAAGGCGATTCTTGAGTTGGGCAGCAACCCAAATGAGGCTTCGCGATCTGGATCGTCCCCTCTCAGCCAGGCATGCATAGCAGCTAGTAAGGATTTTGTGAAACTGCTGCTAGAACATGGCGCCGACCCAAATTTGGATCGAACACTTTTCTCAGCAAGTAGAAACAAGAGAAACGAAGGACTTGCGATTACCAAACTCTTGATCGAATATGGCGTCGATGTGAACGCAGTTTTTTTGATGTTTGAGGACCCAAACAACCGAAAAACAGCACTTGATTATTGCGGAGATCCAAAGATCTGTGATCTTTTAATGTCTCACGGCGCAAAGCGGGCGGCAGATCTATGAGCAAGCCACAATCTAGTGAGAGCGGACAACTTGCTCGTGAGGACGTGAGAACTTTTTTTCGCCATGCGTTTGGAGATCTCGACGACTTCGTCGTGGCAGATCTTGTCAAGGGCAGTCCAGACGTTGATATTCATATCGCTAAAGCCAATGAACCAAGATACCATTACTCGAGCAACTCAACGGACTCGGTTGGGCCTTGTTGACCTGACCATTACGTCCGACGCCCAGCGATTGGCTCCACTCGTTCGGCAGCACGACCTACTTTCTTTCTAAGCATGGGTTTGCACCTGAATGACTTCGGCGAACCGATTGGTGGACCAATCGCTTGACTAAACGGTCAAGCTGCAATGCGACGCCGGGCTGGGGGTCAATATTTGGGGAAGATGGCCGGGGTCGGGAAACGTTCTTCGTTGCTGGAGGATCCGATGTTGAGGTATTCCTCGCGAGGCACGTTGACCTGGGGCCAGTCAGCCGGACGCACTCGCACGACTCGGCCTGGGCGGATGCCTTCGATGATCAGGTCGGTTTCAAATTGGATTTGGATGCCGCTGCTGCCCAGCGGCGGCTCGCCGTCCATCCGCACCACATCCAAGATCGGTCCCTTGCAGGCCATATGTGCGGGCCCGTAGGCGCCGTGGGTATGTTTTAACGTGGTTTCGACCGCATTCATCAGAGCGTGTTTGCCTGGCTTGAAATCGGCGTACAGGGATTCGTCCATGCCGCCGAACAGCGTCGCGGTCACCTTGGCGCTGCCGAACTTGCCGTATTCCACCGCGTCGACCCAGGCGGGCATCCAGCGGCTGCGGATGAAGGCGTTGTGCGTCTCGGTCTGGTTGCGAGCGGCACGCTTGATCGCGGTTTCATCGAGCCAGATGTCAGAGATATGAAACCGAGTGAACACGCCGCCGGGCGTCGGTTTCCAGCTGATCCCCAAAAGCACTGGCTGGTCGTCAAGACTTCTCTTTCCTCTGGCCGGCCAGATGCCCTCGGCGACCAGTTCCGCAACCTCCAGGCGTTCGCATCCGCGCCAGATGCGAGTGGCGGCATCGATGGTCATTGTTTCCGCAGCGGCCTCCGCTTCGCCGCCCTCGTGCGGTTCGCGGCGAGCCACGATCATGCCTTGGTTGTTCTGAATGTCGATTTCCTGCAGCTTCCAGACTTTGCCTTCCCGCCGGCAGTGGCTCGGTTCGTCTTCCAGCAACAGGACGTGGTTTTCGGCGGGAAAGATGCCGGCGCCGCGATTGTGGTTCGCGTCTTTGGTCTTGTTGTCGACCGGCAATACCGGCACGGAGGCAAGCTTGGGGGCAGGCGGCAGAAAGGCTCGGACGTGCAGCACGGTGCCGAGCGGGATGTCGCGCAGGTCCGCCGGCGCTCCGTGGTAGCGGACCATGCCGTAGGGCAACATGGCGAAGGGGTGCGGATCGTTGCGGTAAAACATCCCCGATCCTTCGACGCGAATGCTGCCGCGACGGTTGGCGTGATCGACGAACACCAACTCGCCCCGGTAGGAATGCGTCTTTTCGATCGGAGGAAACTGCCCGGGCTGGGGGCGGAACGGTCCTTCCTCGGCCGCCGCGAACGGCGCAAACAGGAACGCGGCAAGGCAGATCATGGTGATCGGCCGGAAGCATCGGAGCTGATTCATAGTTCGATCACCTTGTTGCTGTCGCCAAACTGGTCGGTCTCGACTCCCATCCGCTGGGCCATCATCAGCAACAGATTGCTCATGTGGGCGTCCGGATTCGCGGGACGGCTACAAAGACTGTAGTGCTTGCCGGGCTGGTCCAGTTCGTAGCCACCAAAGTGGCCTTGATTGAAGTCCAGGTGGCTGCCGTGCCGAAGGCCCAGATCCGAGCCACCGGCCAGCACCAGCGGCAAATTGGCGTTGCCGTGGCTGTGGCCGTACGACATGCCGCTGCCAAACAGCGACATCGTCGTTCCCAGCAGCGGTTGGCCGTTCAGGTCTTTGGTTTCCTCAAGCCGCGAAAGGAAGTAGCCGTACTGCTCGATGGCAAAGGTGTCGTAGTTGGTCAGCTTTTCCATATAGCCTTCATCGCCGCCGTGATGACTGAGTTGGTGCCGGGATTCGGTGATGCCGATTTCTGGAATGGCGATCGCTTGGCCTTCGCCCCCCAGGCTGAACGTGGCAACGCGGGTGACGTCGGTCTGGAAGGCCAGCACCATCAGGTCATAGACGGTCCGGAAATAGTCGCCCGCTTGGGTTTGAGGGATGTCGCGGTTGGTGCGTTTGCGATCGCTTTCAGAAATCTCCGGCAGCGGCGTGTCGAGCCAGGCGTCGGCTCGCCGCGTGCGGATCTCCGCTTCTCGTACCGAACTCAGGTATTGCTCCAGGCGGCCTCGGTCGGCAGTGCCCATTTTCTGTTCCAGCCGGCGGACTTCGGCCAAGTTATCATCCAGCACGCTGGCCTTGCGCCGCAGGGCTCTCCGCTGCACCGCCGTGCCGCCTTTGGGCTCCTCGAACAGCGACGCAAAGATTTCGCTGCAGCGACGCATCGCGGGCAATTGCACGCCGTCGGCCGTCCAGGCCAGCGAGCCTTGGGTGATGGCGATTTCCATCGACGGATAGCGGGTATGTTCCGCCGTGACGGCCGCCATCTGTTGGTCCACCGAAATCGTATTGCGGTCGGTGGGGCCAAGTTTTCCGCCGGTCAACCAAACCGAAATGCAGTTGTGGTGGTGACTGATGGCGCCCGGATGATGCAGCCCGCTGATCGGCGTGATCACTTCGCGGTGTTTTTCCAAAGGCTTGAGCGATCGAGAAAACTCGTAATCGCGGCCCGGGGTGGTGATCTGATAATTCAGTGAATGGACGCCGTTGGCCAGGTAGATAAAGGCGCTGCGTCGTGGCATCGCTGCGGGCTCGGCCGCATTCAGCGGAGTCATGCACTCCAGCATGGGCAACGAGATGCAGGTCCCCAGGGCCCGCAGTGCGTGTCGGCGATCGAGCAGCCAGGATTGGGAGAGGAAGTTTCCCATGGTTCAGCCTTTTGTAACGAAGGAGGGGCGTGTGCGGTTTGGTGGGCAGCGGCGGCGTTTGCTGGTTCGCCGCTCGGTTAACGGGTTCGGATCAAGTCCGACAAAGCCACCGCTCGGACGATGTCTCGGACACCGTATTGGCTGGCTTTCGCTTCATCGACAATCGCTTCAACGGCGTCCTGATCATCCACGGTCAGCACGCGGCGGAGGGCGTAAGTACACAAGTGCTCGATAAAGGCCCGCGTGATCCGCTGGCGGTCCTCCAACAGCAACTGCTTGAACTGGGCGGCATCGCGGAACGGTCGGCCATCGGGCAGCACGCCGGAAGCGTCCACCAGCGGATCTTCGCCGACGCCCGTGGGCACGTGCTCGCGGGTCCGCCACTGACCGATCGCATCGAACTGGTCAAAAGCCAGCCCCAAGGGATCGATGTTGCGGTGGCAGGCGGCGCAACTGGCATTGCTGGCGTGGGCTTCGATTCGTTGCCGGATCGTGATTTTATTGCCCTTGGGTGGAATCGGCTCGATCGGGTCGACGTTGGCCGGAGGCGGCGGCGGAGTCTTGTTGAAGAGGGCTTCACTGAGCCACACACCGCGATGCACCGGACGATGCCGGGTGCCGTCGGAGGTCAAACCGAGCACCGCGCCCATCGTTAGCAAACCGCCGCGGTGATCGTCGGGTTTCAGCGAGACGCGTTGGAAACCGTCCCGTTTCGGCTCGGGCAAACCGTAGAAGTCGCACAGCCGAGCGTTGGCCATCGTCCAATCCGAATCGACAAAACTTTCGATCGGCAGATTGTTCACCAGCATCTCACGAAAATACTCCACCGGCTCGGCTCGCATGCTGGCTTCGAGCCAGTCGTCGTACTTGGGGTACAGTTTTTTGTCCGGCGGGAACATCCCCACGCGATGCAGCTGCAGCCACTGTCGCGAGAAGTCATCGATAAAGCGGTTGATACGTCCGTCCGACAGCATCCGGTCCACTTCGTTGCTCAGCACCTCGCCGCTCAGCTTTCCGCTTTTGGCGGCGGTGAACAGGTTTTGGTCGGGCATCGAACTCCAAAGAAAATACGACAGCCGCGAGGCGAGTTCCCAGTCGTTCAGCCGGGGCCTTGGCGTCGGATCGCCTTCGACAAGATAGATGAAGTTTCGCGAGGTCAGCACGCCTTGCAGGGCGATCCGATAAGCGTCGGTCATCGATTCGCCGGCCTCGCGTTCACCGAGGTAAGACCGCATGTAGTCGTCCAGTTCCTGCGGCTTCACCGCGCGACGCCAGGCCCGCTCGGCAAACCGCTGCAGGTATTCCGCGACTTCCGCGGGCGCTGCATCGGCCGGAGGTATCACGCGCTCACGCCGCGATTTTTCTGCTTCGGTGACTAGCGGCCCTTCCCATTCGACCCAATCGAGCAGCACGGTGGAAAAGATCCCGTTGCCTTGGTCGTCAAACATCTGCGGGGCGTTGGGGTTCAGCAACCGGGTCTCGCTGCTGTGCGTGAACAGGTAGCCGTCTCGACTAACCAAGGCATTACGAAACGCAGCACCGCCCCTGCGATCGATCCCATCCGTAGCGACCACACAGAAATGCAGCTGCGTGGGCATCTCCAAAAACACTTCGAACTCATAAACCTGCGGACTGTCTTCCGGCGCGGTGATGTCGAATTCGATCAAGCCGTCCACGGTCTCTTCACTGGTTTGCTTGCCGACACTCAGATGAGCCGGTTGACCGCCGGGCGGACGGATTCCGCTGGCCTGCAGACGCAGTTTGTACAACCCGCTGTGTTCGGGTCCGGTGTGTCCCAGCCAGTTTGCGGACAGTGCGGGCTGAACCCGACCTGGGAACAACAGATAACGCAGCGGCCGTTTGATGCCAAACAGGTCCAACGCCTCTTGTTGTTGCTTGCCGCCACCGTACCGCAATTCGGCCGCCGTCTTGCGAACCTTGCGAGGCTCGCTGGCCGCTTGCAGGAAGGCGCGGTCCAGCACGATCTCTGCGGCCCCGTAGTAACGGTCCACATGGGATGGCGAAAGCGACAGCTGCGAGCCGATCCGTTCATACCCTTGCCACAGCGTATCCTCGTTCAACTCTCCCGGTTTCGCCGGATCATAGCGCACGCCCAACAGGTCGTAGACGGTGTTCTGGTACTCGCGGCGGCTCAGCCGGTAATGGGCTATCGCGGGACGCGCTGCCATACGAGCCGCCCGGCCTTGTTTCAGTCGCGAGTCGAGATGCAAGACAAACGCCGAGAGCTCGTCCTGCGTCGGCTGCGGTTCGTCCTGCGGAGGCATCTCGCCGCTGTTGACCTTGTCGATCGCCTCGGCCCAGTGGTGCGTATCAAGGCCCGACTTGAAGTCGCGTGACAGTTGGTCGAAGCGAATGTCACCTTCCTCCTGCTCAGGACCGTGGCAGCGAATGCAGTGCTTTTGCAGAAAGCTTTCGATCGGTTCCGCAGCCGATACCGGCATCGCCACAGTAAAAAATGTGCAAGCAACAAAACAGACTTTGGTAATAATTTCTGTACTCAGGCCGCGGCCAGCCTGAGGCATTGCATGACATCGTGGTCGCGAAGAACTATTGGACATCGATCCTCTCAATTGCGTTCAATCCGCATCAAGCTTGTCGAACTTGCAGGTATATAGAGCCTCGCATTTTAGCACGTGGATGGGTGGTGTGTTCCAATATCACGCAAAAGACCGTGGAACGGACCACTCTCAACAATTCCCCCCTGACTATCACGAGTGATGCGGCACCCGAATTCCGGCCCTTTTCTTACCCCTATCATTCGCATGCGACGTCCTCCATCATCCCCAAGCTTGACCGCGGAAGAGGTGGGAGAGGAGGTTAGGAACCGTTCGGAAATACCTTCGTCATTCGAATTTTGTTACAAATCACGCGGGTTAAGTGTTTTCTCTGTAGTGGACGAGGCTACGAGTCTCGCCGTGCCACTAAGTCGCTGGGACTCGTTGCCTCGTCCACTACCTCAAAGCTGGCCGACCTACGCCCATTCCGGTAAAGCTCTAGCGGAACGATCCTGGCGACACCCAGCGACTTAGGTGCCGGCGCGTCGGGCCCAGCGCTCGACCGTGGGGTGTAGCTTGACGGCGTCGCCGTTTTGCGGCTCGGCGTCGGCGAAGTGTTGACGCTGCAGCGCGTTGATGTCGGCTCGCAATTCGGCTCGCTCGCTGCTGGGCCATGCCACCGCTTGCGTCTGTTCGATCCGCCGCAGCAATAACGCCGCACCGGTCGGAGTGAGCGACTGGGGAATCGCGATCGACGTTGTGCTTGCCATGGATTCTGGTTTGGCGTGTCGCAAACGCCAGACAATCAAAGCCAACAACAACAACGCCGCCAAGCCGCCGGCCAACCATACGATCACAGGGATCCACGGTGAGTCGAACCGTAGCGTCTGACCTTCGACCGGCACCAGATCGTAATCTTCGTAGGTGAACCGCTTGATCGATATCGGCGAGTCGGCCGCCACGTCGGTTTGGGCTTCGGCGTCGGTGTTCGCGGCGTCATCGGTGGTTTCGGCAGGCGACTTTTTGGGGACCGTCAGCGAAACCAGAGTTTCGGCTCGAGCATCGCTGACAGCCGGGAAGATAAACCGATCCGGTTTGGCGGCTACGACGGAGGCTTCCGGAACATACGTCAGGCTCCACTTTCGCATCGTACCCAAGCGGAACAGGCCATCACTGTCGGGTTCCAGATTCGGCAGGCTTTTAGAGTACGCCATGTAGGGATTGCGATTGCTGGTGGTGGTGTCTTCTTCTTCGGGTTGGGCCCGGTGGGTTTGGCTGACGTCAACGGGATCGGCGACCAGTTGCGCGTCGTCGAGCATGTAACCCGGCAAGGCGTCGGCCAAGTTGTCGAACAGTTGGTTGATTTCGGGCAGTACCCCGGTGGCCCGCGCGACGATTTCCAGCCGCACGGTTTGTTCCTCTTTCTGATCCAACATCGGGCGAGCGTCGAGCGTTTGTTCGATCACCAAATCGTCCAGCGGCCGCGGCGCGGCTTCGGCGGCCGCGTCGATCAACACCGTGTTGGACAACACCGGCAATACGATCGGTCCCGAGGCATCATTGAAATGCATATCCATCTGCACGGCTGGCAAATGGTCGACGCTGGGGTCGGCGGCTTGCAAAACCAAGTAGGCCATCGGCTTTTCCTGCCATCCGGTCTGGCCTTCCAACCGGATCGGGACGGCGGGGTTCATCGGTTGAAAGAAATCGATGCCCAGCAATTGGACGGTGCCGCTGAAGGACTTTTCGATACTTTTCTGCAAACGTTCCTGATAGTTGATCGTCTGCCATTGCCCGGCGTTGAACTGCGAGAAACTGTCCATCAGGTAACGGGCGAAGCCACCGGAGGAGCGATCGATCGACGCGGTGTGTTGCAGCGTCAGGATCGCGCCAAAGGGCTCGGTGCCCACCCGATCACTGCCGTCGATGGTGAGCTGTAAATGGATTTCATCTTCGACCAGTTCGTGGTACAGATCCAACGTGCGGCGGATCGGTGCTCCGGCCGGGTCTTGTCCCACCACACGGGCGGCGGCTTGCAGCAACCGCGGCTTGACTTCGGGTTTGGTTTCGGACAAACCGGACATGATGCCGCGAGCAAATTCGCCGATGTGGTAGCTCGAATGCTCCGGCGACATCTTCAGCATGTCGTCGCGAATGCGGTCGATTTGATCGGCGTTTTCCATGCCTTCGGTCATCAAATCCTCCAGCGTCAACGCCCCCAGGTCGCTGGCCCCCAAGGCCAGGCTGAACCACACGTTATAGATTTGCATGTCGGGACGGACGCGGCCGTCGGCCAGGGCTTCACGGTACCGCGAGGCGGCGTCTTCGAAAGCACTGAACACCAATTTGCGGGCGGCGTGATAGGCCACGGCGTCCTGTTCTCGTTCGCCGCGGAACTGCATACGGTCAAAGCTGAGGGCGGCTTTGAGGATGGCGTGTTGCCACGCGTCCTGTTCGTCTTGACTGTTGGCGACGGCGGATTCGGCCAACGCGGTCGCTAGGTCATAGCCGGTTTCGACGATTTTTCGCAGTTCGGATTCGCTGCGTTCAAACCCCGCGTCCTCTTGCGCCTTGCGGCTTCGCCAATCACCGCTTAAGCCCTGACGCATCGTCGACGCCAACTGGCCGGCAACCGAGGCATCGATTTGTTCGATGGGGCCGAGGATGCGCTGCACCGTGTCGCGTTCGTAGGCCTGGGTGGGTCCGTAACAGGCGCTCAGCGCCGTCACCACGCCCGGCAGTTTGCGGCCGTCGATGCCGATCCCGTCCAACACGTCCAGCAATTCGGCCAAACGATCCAGATTGCGTTGTTGCCAACCGCGGGTGACCGGCGTCGAAGGACGAACGCGTCGGCTGAAGGCATAGAACCAGGCATTGTTATTCACCACCGGCTCTTGCGTGCGAGCCTGCATGCGGTCGACCCACAGGTCCAAGAACCCGGTAGCCAATTCGGTGCTCATTGCCGGTTGACGCTGGACGCCCTGAGCCAGCAGTTCCAGGGCCAGGTCGGTTTCGTCGGCGATCAGGGCCACGCCGATAAAGGCGTTGTAGGCGCGGCCGACCAGGCTGGGTTCGATCTGTTTTCGCCAAGCTTCGTCGGGCATCGAACGCAGCAGCAAGGCGGCGACTTCCGAAACCCCGTTCTTCTTGGCTTGTTCCTTGATGGCGTTTTCCGCGCGAGACAACAGGCCGATGGTCAGCATCCGCAAAGGGATCGTCAGCTGGTCGAGTTGCAGGTGTTGTTGGGCCAGCAGCGTATCGACCGCTTCTTTCATGGTCAGGATCGCCTGTGCCCGGACGGCTTCGGGCAATTTTTCGTCTTCCAGTTTGAGTGCCTTTAGTGCTACCGCTTGCAGTCCTGCCGGAGCCAACGATGGATGTTCGAACAGACTCCGCAGCCAAGCCAGTCCGGGGCCCGGGGGCACCCGCGGCAGCAGGTCGACGGCGCTGCTGAGGCACTCGGAGCGGAGGGCCGTGTCGGCGCTGTCGAGCAGGGCGATTTCGCCAAACAGCGACCAGGCGTTTTCGAGCATCCGATCACTGGCGGCCCCCTTGGCTTCGGCGGCGCGGGCCATCAGGTACTCGGCGTGGCCTTTCATCACCGCCGCGTTTTCCGTATCGCGGGCCTCCTCCAGCGACGGCATGAACTCGAAGGCTTCGATCGGCAGGCCAGCGGCCAGAAGCAGCCGCATGGTGCGGTTACGATGCGCCTCGGTCTCGGTGCCAAACCAAGTGGTGCCTTGGCGAAAGCGTTCGATCAACGGCCGTGTGCTGGTTTTCTTCGCGGCGGCCTTGAGCAACCCGGCCAGCGCGTCGATCTGCCAGTCGGTCAGTTCCGCCGGAGCCGCTTCGGACAGCCCCAGCACGTCTTCGGGGATCAATTCGGAATCGGCATGGTTGGTGCCCGAGATCAACGCGGCGTACATGCCTTCGGCTTCGCTGCCGGCTCGCAGCACCAACAATGCTTTGACCGCGTCCCATTCGGCGGCCATGGCGTGACGATGGAACCACTGGATGATTTCCTGGTCATCGGCGTCTTCGGCGGGCAGCGATTGCGATTCCATGCCGATCTGGCTGCGGGCTCCCAAAACGGCTTCGGGACGCCGAACAAAGTTGACCGTCCGCATCTGCCGCACCAGTTGACGGCGGCGACCATTGGCGGTGCCGCTGCCGTTGTCGTCCTGCAGCCAGGGACTGAGATCCAGTCCTAAGTCTTTGTAGTAGACAACCATGGCCCGCCGCTCGGTCGCGGGCAGCGTTTTTAAGGTGTCCAGGATCGCTTGCGTGTCCGCGTCGGCTTTGGGAGCGGCCTGAGCCGGCTGGGCGGCTCCTTGTGCCGCAGCTTGTTGCGCCGCTGTGTTTTGTACCGCCGCTTGTCCTGGGGACGGCAAGGGGTCGGCGATGGCTTGCACCGCGGAACGCAACTTTTGAGGCGTCTGAGCCGTGGCAGGAGGGAGTAGGGTGAACGCAATTGCGGCCAAGATCGCGGCCAAGGCGAGCGTACGGTTTTGGGCAGTCCACGCTCTGGCGAGCGTAGCTACGATTTGAGCGAACCACGCTCTGGCGAGCGTAGCTACGATGAGTTTCGCGACAATCGGAGCGGGTTGCGTGGAGGTCATCGGTTGGATCGAACGGTTTGTCATGATGGGCAACGGTTGGGTTGTGTTCCAAGCTCTAGCGAGCGTCGCGACGTGTGGAATACTCTTTAAAAATTCGATTTCTATTTCGCTCGGGCGGTGGATCACCATCCGACGCCCCGGGGTCCGGGGATACCGGCACCGGCGGCGGGCGGTCCGTCTTGCAGCGGGCCACGGCCGGGTTGCTTTCCGCCGGGTTGGTCACCCGGTTCTCCGTCGCCCGGCCGGCGGGCCAACGGAGCGTTGCGAGGCAGCGGCAAACCTTCCAGTTGGTCAGAGACGCTTTGTTCCAGATTCAGGACCTGTTCCAGGTTCCGCTGCATCCGTTGGCTACGGTCGAGGTCCGTGGTGTTTGCTTCTGCGGCCTCCGCGGCAGCCGCATGCTCGGCGACCGACGGCGCTGTGACTTGGGCTGAGGCGGCGTCGGCCGAAGGAGCGTGTTCGGGAGCGGCCAGGTAGCGGTAGTGTTGGCGGGCGGCGTTGGCCACCGGTCGCCAAACCTCCGGCGGACGGCCTTCTTCACGCAGCAGTCGGGCGCCGACGTACTGCGCCGCTGCCAGCTCTTCGCGAATCGCATCGGTGGGCAAGGCGTGATCGTCGCGATCGCCATTCGAGCGGTTGCCGGTGATGGAGGCGGGCTGCACGGCGGATGCCGCCTGTTGGTGGGCTTCGGCGACACGCAGGTCGAGCAGAGCTTGCAGTTGTTCGATGCCGTTAAAAACTTCGCCTGAGCGAACCATCGCGCGGGCTTCGGCCCAACGCAGTGATTCGAGTAGCTGCCGATCGGACTGGGGCAGCTCCGCACGATTGTGTTTCTGGTTGGCGACCGTTTCCACCTTCAACAAGGTTTCGATGGCTTGGCCATACCGCTCGGCCGTCGCGTGCCACCGTTCGGAAGCGTCGGCGTAGGCAGAGTTTTGTTTTTCGGTTGCGGTCAGCACGGCTTGCGCCAGCGGGTGCTTGACCTGCGTTTGCCAGTCGACGCCGGCGGCAAAGGCCGCGCGGCGGGCTTCCAATAGATGCAGCTGAGCTTCGTAGGCGGCGGATTGGGCTTCGCTGGCGACCCCCGCGAGAGACTCCGCTTGGCGGATCATGCTGGCCGCCCGATCACGAGCCAGCCAGGTTTGTCCCGGACCGTAATGGTAGGCCAATACAAACACCGGCAGCACCAGCCACAGCAACCAGAGGAGTGAACTGCGCATCAGGCAAACTCTCCGGAGAGGGAATCAAGCCGCGGGGTTCCCCACAAACTCAGGGCGGGCAACAGCAGCGACAATAGCCCGGCTCCCAACACAACCGCCAGCACAGCCGCATCGCGCAACCCTACGCCCTCGGCGACCCGCGGCTGGATGATCGATAGCCGGTTCAGCAGATCGCTGGGTAGGTGCCGCGTGTTAGCGTCGATGTAGGTGCCGCGCAGTTGCCCGGCCAGGGTTCGCAGCGAATCGACGTCTTGTCGCGAGGCGTGGCCGGCGATGGTCGTCGCTTGCCCGGTTTGCCCCAGCCCGATCACCAGCGTATCGGAGATGGCTTTGGGGATCGCACGGATCGGCGTGGTGTCGGTGCTGTCGCCATCGCTGACGACCAACAACAAGGCCGAACCGTCGGGCCAACGGCGCGCGTATTCGATCGCATCAGAGATACTGGATGACAGCTGCGTGGGGCCGGGTTCGAAGGCGCTGAACACGGGCAGCCCATCAAACAGGTTTTGCACGACTGCCTTGTCAAAGGTTTCTTCGACGATCGGGACGGCTTTGGTGTAGACGCCAAACACGGTGATCCGAGTGTTTTCGGCATCCAGTCGGTCCAGCACCGCTTGGATCACTTCGCCGCCGCGAACCATGCGTTGTTGGTAGTTACCGGATTCATCGCGACGCGGCCCGGCGTCTTCCAAGAACATGCTGGGGGACGCGTCCAAGCAGACCAGCACATGCTTGGAAGCTTCCGGGGCCGGTTCAACTTCAGCCACTTGCGGCGGTTCAGTCAGCAGGATCGTCAGTCCCCAAGCCAACAGGCCCATCGTCAGCACGCGCACGGCCGGCACACCGCGAGCCCAAGCCGCCGGTCGACCGCTGGGACCAAAAGCCAGCTTGGCCACCCGCTGGGTGCGTCGCGTTTGCCACCATTCGGCCAAAGCCACGAGGGCCATGCAGGCAATCCCCGCCAGATTGGCCGTGAACAAGGAGCTGCTTACCATGGCGTATACCTCCACTTCAGCAGGCTAAGCGCGTACAGCAGCAAGGCGACCGCACCGATCGCTGCGAAGGGTTCGAAGTAGTCGACCGGCAGCGAGGCGTTAGCGACAAAACGAGCCGGTTGCATCTGGTCGATATGATTAAAAATCAAACGCAGCCCATCGGAATTGGTGGCCAGGAAAGCGTCGCCGCCGGTGGCCCCAGCGATGCTGGACACGGCCGGTGGGATCGTATCGCTGCCGATATGGATGTGGTACATGGTGATCCCCGCATCGTTCAACTGATCCGAGATACGGTCGATCTGGTCTTGCCCATTGAGGTCTCCGCTGGCTCCGTCGGAAACCAGGATCAACAATCGATCGGTGGACGGTGCCGCTGCCAGCCCACTGCCTGCAGCAGAGCCCTGCAAAGACGCGGAACGAAATAGTTGTTCGGCGGCCCGCTGCTGCCGCCACTGGTCGACCGATTGCGGCCCGGTGTCGGTGCCATCAAGCCGCGCGGCTTCACGTTGCATATTGTCGGCACAGTAGCTGAGCGCCGATCCGATCATCGTTCCGCCCATGCCGTTGGGTTGGTTGCGGGGGTTGGCAAAGGCCAGGGCATTGCGGAGGACTTGCAGGTCTTTGGTCAGCGGTACCCAACGCAGCGGCCAGGATCCGAACAGCGTCAGTCCGATCGCGTCGCCTTCGCGTGCGTAGGTGAACGATTCGATGGCCGCTGCGGCGCTTTCGTAACGGTTCTGTTCCCCCATGCCCACACTCATGCTGCCTGAAACGTCCATGCATACCGTGATGTGGGTGGCCACGCGGTCCTGTTCGGGCACCCGCAGCACCTGAGGCCGGGCGATCAACACCACGGCCACCGCCAACATCACCGCTGGCAGCAACTCCACGCCGCGGAGCAATCCAGCCAACCACGGACGAGCAGCGTGCGTTTGGTGGTCAAAGGGCATTCGCAACCCGGCGCCGCGCCGCCGCACCGACCAAAAGCCCAGCGCCAGGGGAAACACCAATAACAACAACCACTGGGGATGAACAAACGTCATGCCGAGCCTCCCACCGTGGCGTTCGCCGGTTCGGTCAAGGCGTCGGCCTGCGTTTGAGCCAGTTCCGCGTGGTAGGGAGCCAACAGGGCATCCATGGTGCTGGGGTTGAGCGAGGATGGTGAGGGGCCGTCGGCGTGGATCCAGGTTTCCAGGGCTCGCAGCAAGCCGCCCGCTTCATGATGTCGTCGCAGCACCGGCAACGCCTCGGCCAACGAATCGGGCAAGCCTAAGCGGCGTTGCCAAAAAACGTACAACAGGATTTCCAGCCGGCTCTGTTCTTCCACCGTCAGTTGTCCTTGGCTGGCCCGCTGGACCAACGGACGCAGGCGATCGGACAAGGTTGGGGACGCCACGGTGGTGGTTGTCGGTTGGGGACTGCGGGATCGCTGACGGATAAAGGCCCACACGATCGGCACCGCGGCCCACAAACACGCGAACAAAATCAATGCCGCGCGGTAACCACCCTGAGCTCGCAGCAGCGGATCGTCGATCTCGTACAAACTGGTGCCGTGACCTGGGGGCAGGTCCGACACGACCCGCACCGGCATCGCTGGCAGCGCTTCCTCGCTGGCCAGTGGCGATCCGTCTGGCTGCACAACCCACTGCGACAAGTCGTATTGTCCGGCGACGGTACCAAAGAACCACAGCGTGTAACGGTGGACGGGGTTTTGCTGAGCGGAGTCGGTGCGTTCGAGTCGAACCAGCACGGCGGCGTCGGTAGATTGATCCGGCAGCGCACGCAGCGAAGCGTTGGGGTGGGTGAAGGTTAACTGCGCCGTCAGGCCGCGTTTGACGGTCAGCAAGACGCTTTCGGATTCGGCAGCGGCGGCCGAGAACGGCAGACCGATCCCGATCAGCAGCAGCGTCATGAAACCAACCGTTTGCAGCGGCGTTTTTCGACGAGCTGAGTTCAGCCGCGTAGCGGCGGCATGATGTAGCCATGAGCGAAAGCCCATGGAACCGGTGCAACAACACGTTGCACCGAACGCTGTAAAGCATTTACTTGTAGCGAAACTCGTCAAGAGTTTCGGGAATTGGGTTCGTTCGACGAAAGTCTTGACGACTTCCGCTACGTTAATACACCACAAAACACAGCATAAAAATGCTTCAGAGCGTTTCCCGTTGGGGCTTGGTGCGAATGGAATTCGTCCCACCATGGGCGGACGCCCATGGCTACATCCCGTTGTCGCTTCGGGACGACAAGCGTCGCGTGATTTCATCGCTGGCCTCGCATCCGCACCGCGCGGGTGAGCAGGAATTGACGCAGCGGGGACAGCAACGGACCATTGGTGACCAGTTTCAAGTAGCTAACATCGGCGCCGGCCATATCACGCGCAAGCGTACAGGTCGTCCGCCACCGCTGTTGTCCGCCAGCCAGAAACGCCTGCCCGCTCTCCGCTTCGCTACCGCGGAAATAGCCGGCTCGCAGGGCTCCGGTTTCCGAGGGGTCCTGCAGGTGCAGCACCACCACGTCGTGTTGATGCCCCAGGCGGCGGAGCACGGTGAGGGCTTCGGGATCGTGCAAATCGCTGAATACAAACAGCAGGCTGCGGCGTGTCAGTCGGGCCGAGAGGGCAGTCAGACGTTCGCCCAGTTCGGTTTCCTCGTCGACGTCGTGGGCTCGCAGCGGTTCCAGGTCGCGCCACAGATCATCGGGCGAGAGGCTGGGGTTGCCATCGGATCGTGTGTGTTGATGACGTGCCCCCGCGCTTAACACACTGACCGGACTCAACCGCCGCAGGCCGACCAGTCCGATCGCGGCGGCGGCCCATACGGCCAGTCCGTGTTTGCTGAGCGTCGTCGAGGAGACGCTCATCGATGCCGAGGTATCGACGATCAGGTACATCGCCACGCGTTTGAGTGTTTCGTGCTGTTTGACGTACGCCACCGGCATCCGAGCACTCAGCTTCCAGTCGATCTGGCGAACCGGATCGCCGGGTTCGTAGGGACGCGATTGCGCGTATTCCAGCCCCGAGCCCACGAACAGCGAATCGTCGGTTCCAAAAGCGATATCGTCGGCGATGCGGCGGACCACCAGCTCGAAATTGGCCCGCGACAGGATGTCAGGGCGAGGAAGCGTTTCGGCGGGGTGCGTGGCGTGATTCATGCGTTCATACAGTTCGGCGTTGCTAAACCAAGACAACTACTTCCTACAGCATTTCGTTCAGCAAGCGTTCCAGCATGACTTCGGGCGTCAAACCATCGGCAAGCGCCTCGTAGCTCAACCGCACACGGTGCAGGATCACGTCTCCGGCCAGCGTGAACAGGTCTTCGGGCACGACGTAGTCGCGGCCGTAGATAAAGGCGCGAGCACGCGCGGCCTGTACAAGACTGAGCACCGCTCGCGGACTGCAGCCCAGCACCAGGTCCTGGTGTCCTCGAGTGGCGTTGACTAGTTTCACGCAGTCGTGGATGAAGACTTCGCTGACGTGAACGGCCTGGACCTGCGTCATCGCTTCGGTCAAGTCTTTGACGCTCAGCTTGTGTTCGTCTTCGATGGCGTCAAACATCGATTGCGGCACGGCTCCATCGCCCTGCCGCTGCAGTTTCAGTTTCAGTGCCCGTCGCACCACCTCGGTTTCTTCGACCGGCGTGGGGTAACGCAAGCGGTGGCACATCATGAACCGGTCCAGTTGCGCCTCGGGCAATTCAAACGTGCCGGCTTGCTCGACCGGGTTCTGCGTGGCGATCACCAGGAACGGCGCGGGCAGCGTGTGGGTTTCGTCGCCGATCGATACCTTGCGTTCCTGCATCGCTTCCAACAGTGCCGACTGCACTTTGGGTGAGGCGCGGTTAATTTCGTCGGCCAGCAGCAGGTTGGTGAACACTGGGCCTTTGTGGATGTGGAACTGGCCCGATTTTTGGTCCAGGATTTCCGATCCCAAAATGTCCGAGGGCAACAGGTCGATCGTGAACTGGACGCGTTTGAACTTCAGATCGATGGCTTTTCCGACCGATTGCACCAGCAGTGTTTTGGCGATCCCGGGCACGCCTTCGAGCAGCAGGTGACCGCCAGTCAGCAAGGCGATCAACACCCGTTCAACGACTTCGGTCTGGCCGACGACGGTCTGACCAACCTGTTCGATGACCGCTTTGGCAAACGCGGCGGACGGGGGGAAACCTTCGGCGGACAGGGCGTCCGAGGCCGGGGGAGGAGTGACTGCAGTTTCGGTCATGACGCCGTCGTTGGTGGTGAGAGAGAGGCTGCGGTGGTGATTACGAAGCACGATGGAGCGGGTTCATTTTAATCGCCACCCCATCGCGTTAGGCGGTCGTTTTCGCGGTTCGAACGTTTTGCGGGAAGATTGTCCGTCGCCATCGCCATCGCCTTCGAAGAGACCGGCTTGCAGAAGCAATTCCCCGCACCCGAGGTTTATTCGGCACGTTCGGCTAGCAATACATTCAGCGCGTCGTCCAGCTGTTGCAGCTTCAGCCCCGTGGCCCGGATGCGGCCGTTGCGATCGACGACCACCGTGACCGGTGCAATGCGGACATGGTAGGCCTGGGCGGTCCGGCCAGCTTCGCGGGGGACGACAGCCGAGCCGCTGGTGGGTCGGGCTGGCGAGTCTTCGGCGGTGGCGGGCTGGGGGGCGGCGTCCAATGCCATCGGGATAGCCAGATCGATTTCCGCCGCAAAGGCTCGCGTCGCCTGCCAGTCGCTCTGCCGATCACAGACGACGGTAAAGGCCACGCCCTGCGGCGCGTACTTGGCGGCCGTTTCGTTGAAGGACTTCAGTTGCTGTTGCGTGAGCTTCATCCCCGGACGCGTAAAGTGCAGTACGCGTACAACGCCGTCCAAGTCGACTTCCTGCAACCCCACGGGTGCGTCGGCAACAAGCTCTTCACTGACCGCTTCCTCATCAGCGAGCTCACCGCCAGCAGGTTCACTGTCAGCGGGTTCGGTCGCCGCTTCGTCGGTGGTTTGGGGGGCGGCTTCGTTGTCATCGCCGGGCAGCCACCAAGCGGTCGCTTGAGTCGGCGGAGCGGGCTGGCCGTGTTGTTCTTGCCAGGCCCGCATCCATTCCGCCCCGCTGTAGAACCAGTCGCGTTGGAACGAGACCAACTGGCTGCCCTGGCCGCCAGAGCCGGACTCTTCGATCAACTGTTTGACGATCGTTTTGATGTGGCTCGGTTTAACACCAGCGGCCCGTACGATGCCGCTGCGATCGATGATGATGTAGGTGGGAAAGGCGTTGATGCCGTAGGCTTTGGCCGTTTCTCCGGTGTCCAGCACGACCGGATAATTGATTTCGCGATCCTCGACCATCTGCGGGGCTTTGTCCCAGCCAGAGGTCTCTGAATGCATTCCGATAAAGACCAGTTCGTCCGGATAGGTTTCGACCAGTTCGATGTTTTTGGGGATCGAGGCCACGCAGGGGCCGCACCAGGTGGCCCAGAAATCCAGCACCACCACTTTGCCGCGGCACTCGTCCAGCGTGGTCGATTCACCAATCCATGTATCGGTCGACAGTTCGATCGCCGGGCCGCCCTCCAGGTTCGTCCGCACGGCCCCTTCAGGATCAAAATACCACTCGCCGGAGAACTCCGATTCGACGGCCCGTAGCGGTGTGGCGAAGAGGACCGTTAAACCCACCGCAACGGCGGCGTGGGTCACGATCCGCTTGATGCCCCCTTTGACGACTCGTCCAAGCAGGTTTGCTGCGTTCGGCTGACGACTCAGGCCACAGCAGCCTTGGATCTGAAAACGAGTGCTCATGTTGATTTCGCCGACGGGAAAGGGGCTACGGAGCTGCTCTGTTGATGACAACTCACCAGACTATAAACTCATTGGTCACCGATGGCAAACAACCGACGTGAGGCTGCCGGAACCCCTGCCTAGCCGCTTTGTCCCCACCCAAGGCCGCCACTCCAATGCCATCTCCTTCAACAACAAAACAGGAGATTTGTTCTTTATAGCGGAACATCGCGGGTGGCGGTGAATGTCGTCAAAACAAAAAAAGGGTAGCGGTGAGCCGAGAGCCGCAAGGCACGGGGTCGTGCGTGGGACCCGGCCGCTGACACGCGAGCGGCTCAATAAATCAACAAGCCGTCAATGACACCTGCCATCACGTCGCAACGCGATTGCGGCGACAGATCTCGCTCGACTCACGTTCGGTAACGATTTCGCGACATCGCGTTGCGGCGTGAGGAAGACAAGTGGAAGCGATTAGCTTGGATAACGGCACGATTGTCGAAACTCAAATGACAACGGCCGAAACTCTTGGCGAGTTTCGCTACAGGCGAGATTCGATACAGGTGAGTTTCGATACAAACTCGCTTTCGCTACGGCAGCGACCTCGTTGGTCCACCGCAAGGGGCGTATCCGTTCAGAGACTTTCCCTCACTGCTGGGACCGTCCATAATAGATCACGAGCGAACGGATTGAATTTCCATTGCAGTGGACCGCCATCGCCTCAATTCGCGTGAGAGGCTTTCCATGAAACGGTTTAAAAACATCTTGCTGGTGTATCCATGCAATGATGGGGCGTTTGAGCGTGCCGCTTCGCTGGCGAAGTCCAACCATGCAAAACTGACCTTGCTGCGAGTCGAACGCGAGCTGGCCGGAACCCAGCTGATCACGTCATCCGGCAGTCCGGCGTTGAAACTGCAGGATCTGGTCATCAAGGAGTGAAGGAATATCAGTCGCAACTGAAAGCGGTTATTGCGGCGGTGAAGCTCGACTAACCGATGAATGAAGGCCTCGCCGGAGTGTGCGATTGGGATCTTTAAACATCTTTTACGAGTTTGCGCTGTTATTGGCGGCAGCCGGGATGCTGGGCTTTGTTGCGCATTGGCTCAAGCAACCGCTGATTGTCGCCTTCATCGCGGTTGGAATTCTGGTCGGACCGGCGGGCTTGAAATGGGTTTCCATCGGCAGCGAGATCGACCTGCTGGCGAAGACCGGCATTGCACTGTTGTTGTTCACGGTCGGGTTAAAGTTGGACTTGAACGTGATTCGCACGATGGGGCCCGTGTCGTTAGCCACCGGCTTGGGACAGGTGACGTTCACCTCGGTGATCGGCTACTTGCTTTGTCTTGCCATGGGGTTTTCGCATCTGGCCTCGCTCTACGTGGCCGTTGCGTTGACGTTCTCCAGCACGATCATCATCGTCAAATTGTTGTCGGACAAACGCGAGATAGATTCGCTGCATGGACGCATTGCCATCGGTTTTTTGATCGTCCAAGACTTGGTGGTGGTGTTGGTGATGATCGCGTTGACCGCGTTCGGGGCCAGCACCGGGGTGCACTGGGTGCAGGGCATCTCGTTGGTCGTTGTCAAAGGAATCGGTTTGCTGGTCGCCGTCGGTCTGCTGATGCGTTACGTGCTGCCAAGCCTGTATCATCATGCAGCTCGTTCGGCCGAATTACTGACAACATTGGCGATCGGCTGGGCGGTCGCGATGGCGGCGATCGGTGATTGGCTGGGGTTCAGCAAAGAAGTCGGTGCATTCCTAGCAGGGGTCTCGCTTGCTGGGTTACCGCACCGGGAAGCTCTTGGGTCGCGTCTGATCGGCCTACGCGACTTCTTGCTGCTGTTCTTCTTTGTCGATCTAGGAGCCCATCTCAAACTCAGTTTGCTCGGATCGCAGCTGATGCCATCGCTGGCCCTATCGTTGTTCGTGCTGGTCGGCAATCCGCTGATCGTGATCATCATCATGGGATGGATGGGGTACCGAAAACGAACGGGTTTCCTGGCCGGATTGACGGTCGCCCAGATCAGCGAGTTTTCATTGATGCTTGGTGCACTTGGGAAAGAGCTCGGACATATTTCCGGTGAAGTCTTGGGGCTGATCACACTGGTGGGTTTGATCACGATCACCCTATCGACGTACCTGATTCTCTACTCGCACCCGCTGTACGACTGGCTTGCCCCCTTTCTGTCCTGGTCCGAAAAGAAGAATCCGTTTCGCGAAGTTGAACTGGAAACAACCACCGAGCCCTCGCGAGGCTTTGACAGCATCGTGTTTGGTATGGGGCGTTTTGGCAATCATCTTTCACACGAACTGACCGAGCGAGGGCAACGAGTGTTGGGAGTCGACTTTGATCCGGATGTGGTGCATCGGCTTCGCGAGTCAGGACACTCGGTCGTCTACGGCGATGCAGAAGACCCCGAGTTTGCATCGACACTGCCGCTGTCGCATGCACGCTGGGTGGTCAGTTCGGTGCCACAAGTTTCGGTGAATCTCGCCTTGCTGCACGCGTTGTCACGCTACGGCTATAGCGGATCAGTCGCCGCGACCGCGCACCATGAACGTGACGCCGCAACCTTAAGAAACGCGGGAGTCCACTTGATCCTGTTGCCATTCGCGGACGCCGCCAAAGAAGCCATCGATCAACTCAGCGAGCCTGAACGGACAGAACCACATGGCCAACCATAGGACAGAAGCTCAAGTAAGTCGCAAGGCTGCTGGAAGAATGATGCCGTGACAGATCGGCTCACTTCTTACCACCGCCTTTGCCACCACCTTTGCCGCTGTTGCCTTTACCGCCCCCGCCTTTTCCGCTGTTACCACCGCCAACCGACTTGCCGTTGCCTTTGTCAGACCGGCCGAACGAACCCGGGCTGCGAGATGATGCCTGGGGATGTTCGATCGAGGACGGAGAACGCCCGCGATCAAACGTTTGCGTCGAGCTTGACTTCGCTTGCGATTTCTTGCCTTGATTCTCGACTGCCATGCCGCGGGTCGAATGTTTGGGATTGTCGTGCTTGGGTTGAGAAGGTGTGAAAACCGCATTGGATCCACGCTGCGAATCAAAATTGTTCTTCGGTTTCGCGGTACTGAAATTGTCAACGTGCTTCGACGACTTGCCCTTCGCCTGGCGGTCGACACGTGGCGGTGATTGGCCGTTGAAATCTCGCAGCACAATGTCGTCCAGCGACCCCCTGACCGCATTGTCGCCCGATCGACGCTCCGGTTTTCCGTTTTTAGCAAACTTGGCAATGTCGGCATCGATCTTCACCGATTTGGAACCGCCACGATCAGGCTTGCCGTAATAATTCTTGTAGCGTCCCATGCTGCCTCGGAAATCGAATCCACGTTGACCGTAATTCCAGTCGTAATAAGAAAGCCAGGGCACTGCATAACGAGATCCAAACCCACCGGAACCATAGCCCAGGTCGTACCAAGGTTGGTATCCCAGCGAAGCATACGACGGTCCGTAGTAATTACCGTAGTAGAATCCAGGATGTCCTCGCCGAACAAACAGATTCAGCAGTAAGGCGGCGGAATTCGCTAGCGGCAAGCGAGGTCGGTAGACAAAACCTGGATTGAGGTACACCGGTCGATCGAATTCGACGGGCGAGTACAGCATCCCGCGATCAGGCGGCAGCAAATCCCAGTACCCGGTGTTGTAAACGTAACCGTGCGGTGTCGTAATATAGCAATCCGGTTGCCAGACCCAGCCTTCGTAGTGACGGGTCCAGTATCCGCTGCGCCACCAGTAACCACCATCGTCATACTCCCATGATCCGGGCAGCCAAAAGAAATCATCATCGGGCGGAGGAACACTCGGTCCGTTATCGATCGATTGGGGAGGCGGAGGCAGATAGACTTGGTCGTCAACGCCAGCACGCGTGCTGGACCAAAAACCGCTGGTCCATTGATAGCCCTCGCCGCGAGTACTCCAATAGCCGGGCACCCACGTTCGTCCCGGAGGCACCTTGCGATAGACGCCGCTCACCCAGACATACTTTGCGGCTTGATCATCCCAAGACCAATAGCCGGGGATCCACAACAGATTGTCGCCAACGGGACGATCTTCTGGTGGTTGCTCGCGAACATTCGCTGGCGGTTTTTCTGAGTGGACGCGCGGATGCAGGATCACACCGGAATCGGCCTGCGATGCAAATGCCTCGTGCACGGGTCCTTGGAGCAACGCCCGATACCCCAGTTCGTTCGATCCCAGCTCATTGGACTCCAGTTCGTTCGTAGCGTCCCGATCGATCACATCGATGGCCGCGACTGTTGCCGGATTGTCAGCGGTAGCCTGCGGGGGTGGCGGCGGCTGGGGCACGCCGCTTTCGATTTGGGCCAGCACCGGATCGACGTTCCCAATCCAGCATAGCCCCATTGTGGCAAAGACCAGCGTGTGAAGGGTGGTGATGGCAGAGAGTGGGTTTTGAGACATATTTGATCCAAGGTGTAAATTGAGTCCCCGATGCAGCGTGTCACGCAGAACCCGCCCCTTTGATTCTAGTTGTCGCATGGGACTTTTCGTCACTAATTCGCTCTGAAAACGTTACGAGCGGGATTCGAGACACGCTGAGCTCATTGTGCATCCCAATGCGGGGAATACCAAGCTGCCGACCGAGCAAACATGCATGCATTACGCATGCCAATTCGTTGCAAACGCTTTCCTCCTTGCCGTCTTCCCAGCCGACCAAGGGTCATCTTCGCCGGACGCATCGCACGCCGGACGCATAGCACGCCTGAGGCGCCGACTTCGCTTATGATACTGCCATGAGATCGATAGTGACCTTCATCGTTTTGGCCGGCTTGTGGGCTCTGCTAACGGAGACGCGACGCGACGCGTGGATCGTCGGCGTGCCTGTGGTTTTGGCAGCATCACTTGTTGAGGCGCGTTTGGCGTCTCGGGATCGCTGGCGTTGGTCGGTCATAGGCCTGCTCCGCTTTGCCCCCCATTTCGTCCGCTCATCGATCGGGGGCGGGATTGACGTGGCTTGGCGATCGATGCATCCGCAATTACCGATTGATCCGCAGATGATCGCGTATCCATTGCGTTTGCCCGCCGGTACGGCGCGAACGTTCTTCATGAACGTGGTGAATCTACTGCCAGGAACGGTCAGTGCGGACGTTCGCAAAAATGTGTTGACCGTGCACGCGATGGATATCAATCAGCCGATCCAACGGGAATTGGCTACACTCGAAGACGCGGTTGCCAAGTTGTTTGCGGTGCATCTAAACTCGCTTGAGGATCCGGGAGAAAGTAGATGACGCAGACGTTGTTGCTGTTTGTGGTGGTGCTGTTGGCGAGCATGGTTGCGGGCTTGATTCGCGTGAAGCGCGGTCCCACGTCGTCGGATCGGATGCTGGCTGCACAGTTGATGGGCACAACGGGTGTCGCCATTTTGTTGTTGCTCTCCGAAGCAATCTCGCGACCGGCGCTACTGGACGTGGCGTTGGTGTTCGCGTTGCTGGCTGCGGTCACCGGAATCGCATTTGTCCAGCGTTATCACGCAATGGAAACGGGAGAGCAGGAATGAGCATCCTTGACATGGCGTCCCTTGTCCTGATCGCAGTTGGTTGTCTGTTTTTCATCGCGGGCAGCGTTGGTATGTTGCGTCTTCCGGATGTGTTCACGCGGCTCCACGCGACGACGAAAGCGGACAATGTCGGTTTGGGGCTGTTGGTGCTGGGGTTGTTGCTGCGATCGGGATCGATGTTTGTCGCGTCCAAGTTGGTGCTGATCTGGCTGCTGGTCTTGGTGGCTGGCGCAACGACGTGCCACTTGATCGCGCAGTCGGCGGTCCGTCGCGGCGAGCGACCGTGGAGTAAACGATGAACAGTCTGTTGTGGATATTGGACATCACGCTGTGCGGAAGCCTCCTTTGGTTGGCTTGGCAGACACTTGCCACGTCCGATCTGTTCAAGGCGATTGTGCTGTTCATCGTGCTGGGTTTGGTCATGGCTTTGGCATGGGCGCGGCTGGACGCACCGGATATTGCGTTGGCCGAAGCGGCGATTGGTGCGGGGTTGACCGGCGCCCTGTTGCTTTCGACGTTGACGGCGATCACGAAGCGGACTGGCCCGAGGACGCCGCCTGAGACGATGGATGCCGACACATGAGTCAACGCCCCCCCATCGCGATCATTCATATCGCATTTGCCTTCGTCGTTGCGGGAATCACTGGCGCCATCGTGGTTGCGATCATTCGTTTGCCAAGCGAAGCGATCGGGTTGTCCGCTGCGGCGATCGCCAATCTTGACGCGGCCGGTGCCAAGAACCCGGTCACCGCGGTGCTGTTAAACTTTCGCGGCTATGACACGCTGTTAGAGATTCTTGTCTTGTTGCTGGCCGCGATCGGTGCACGCGTATTGACGGCCTCCGATGCGTCGTTTGTCGTCGAGCCAGCTCGGTCTGCCAATCCGGTGCTGCTCGGTTTCATTCGCATCCTTGCCCCCGTGATGATCATGGTCGCCGGATATCTGCTGTGGGTCGGTGGGCACGCACCGGGCGGCGCATTTCAGGCCGCAGCGGTGTTGGCTGCGTTGGGCGTGCTGTTGAAACTAGGCGGCGTGTCGTGGACGCGAAAGCTATCCCAGCGTGGCGAGCGACTGCTGTTGGTGGCGGGGCTGGCCGTCTTTCTCGTGGTGGCGACCGCGGTCATGTTGAGTCAGCGGCGTTTCTTGGAATATCCCCCGTCGGTGGCCAAGACGTTGATTCTGGTCATTGAATCGGCAGCGACCGTTTCAATCGCTGCGATTCTGTTGGCACTATTCAGCAGCGGAACGCTGCGAGAAACTCAATCCGAACGGTCCCACAGCAAGATTAACAGTAGCGAGATTCCCAACAACAAGATGCCGAACCACAAGACGCCACGTGATGAGGCCGCGCAGTGACGATTGCCACTCTGTATGCCGTTTGTGGAGTCGTGCTGTTTGGCATCGGATTCTATGGTGTCGTCATCTGCCGACATCTGCTCCGCAAAGTCATTTCATTGAACCTGATGGGCAGCGGCACGTTCCTGGTCCTGGTCGCGTTGGCTCAACGGACTCCCGACGGCCAGCCCGATCCGGTACCCCATGCGATGGTGTTAACTGGGCTGGTCGTTTCGGTCAGTGCGACGGCGCTCGCATTGGCGTTGCTACGTCGTCTACACCGCGAGACTCAGCGGACCGAACTTTCTCTGCATGCAGAAGGGCGAGAAACGGATGTCAGCTGAGCTTGCGATGATCGGATTAATCGCGTTGCCGCTGGCTGCAGGCATCGTTGCGTTTGTCGCACGCCGAGTTGCGGTGGTGCTGACGATTGGGGTCGCGGTTCTGCAAATCTTGCTGGCAAGCCATGTCGCCCGTTCTGTGTTTTACCAGGGGAGTCTGCGGTACGAAGTCGGTGGTTGGGGGGCACCGCTGGGAATCGACTTGTATGTCGACGGGCTGAGTGGATTGATGCTGCTGATGACGGCGATCGTCGGACTAGGCGTTGTGGTGTACGCATCATCGTACTTCGCTCACACTCGCAGTGGCGACTCCGTTGTTTACTTTTGGCCGTTGTGCTTATTTCTGTTCGCGTCGCTCAACGCGTTGTCTCAGGCCGGCGACCTATTCAATCTGTACGTGACCTTGGAACTGCTGACGTTGACAGCGGTCGCGTTGATCGGATTGGCGGGCACGGTCGATGCGTTGGCAGCTGCGCTGCGGTACTTGATCGTCGCGGTTACCGCATCGCTATTTTTTTTGCTGGGGGTGGCGTTACTCTACAGCAGCTATGGAACGGTCGATCTGCATCTGCTGGCGACGAAGTTTCAATTCGACTTGCCGAGCCGCTGTTCGATCGTACTGATTGCCGTCGCACTCATACTCAAGACTGCCTTGTTTCCGCTTCACTATTGGCTGCCTCCGGCTCATGCGGCTGCCCCCGCTCCGGCCAGTGCTCTGTTGTCAGGTTTGGTGCTAAAATCTTCGTTTTACGTGTTGTTGCGGTTGTGGTTTGATGTCTTTCCTTACGCGGACTTGCGATCGGCAGGTCACTTGCTGGGTGTTCTCGGTGCGATTGCGATTCTGTGGGGCTCGATTCAAGCGATTCGCCAAACGCATTTGAAGCTGCTGGTCGCTTATTCGACGGTCGCTCAGATCGGCTATTTGTTTTTGGTCTTCTCATTGACGAGCGAGACGACCGTCGCGTGGAATGCATGGAGCGGGGCGGTCTACTTCGCGATGTCGCATTCGTTGGCGAAAGCGGCAGCGTTTTTGGCGTCGGGGTCGCTGAAACATGCACACGACAGTGACCGCATCGATGAATTGGCCGGGGCGGCTCAGCGACAACCCGTGACAATCTTTGCCTTCGCGATTGCCGGGGTCAGCCTGATGGGGTTGCCGCCCAGTGGCGTGTTTCTGTCGAAGTGGCTGCTGCTGAATTCCGCGGTCACGTCCGGTCGCTGGAGTTACGCCCTGGTGATGCTGGTCGGGGGCATTCTCGCCGCGGTCTATGTGTTTCGCGTGGTGGCAAAGTCGTTGGAGAACATCGATCCGATCGCGTCCGATCCTACAGCGACGCGTCCGATCTCGCCTTGGATGCAGTGGACGCCGCTCGCGTTGGCCATCGCAGCGCTGGCCTTGGGCGTGATGGCGTATCAACCACTAGGGTTACTGGAAATCGGGGCGCCTTTTTCACCAGCAAGCGGCGGAGGCACACCATGAACTTGGATCACCTGCTGCCCCTGCTGGTCATTGCTAGCTCGCTGATTCCGGGGCTGGTCATTTTCGCACTGGGCGAAGAACGCCGTCGGGCCCGCACGATTCTCAATCTCGGCGGTGCATCGGTGAAACTGTTGCTCGTGGCGATGATGCTGTGGGGTGTGTCTCAAAACCACGTTTACGTGGTGCGTTTTCCCATCACTCAAAGTATCGATTTTGCACTGCACGCCGATCCGTTCTCGTTGCTGTTCGTGACGCTGTCGGCCGTGTTGTGGTTTTTGACAACGATTTATGCGATCGGTTATCTGGAGTATTCGCCGCACCGAGGTCGCTTCTTTGGCTTTTTCAGCTTGTGTGTAGCGGCGACATCAGGAGTTGCTCTATCCGCTAACCTGCTAACGTTTTTGGTCTTCTACGAGATGCTAACCTTGACGACGTATCCGTTGGTCGTTCATCGTGGCACCCCGGAATCGATTCGCGGCGGACGGATTTATCTGGCGTACACAGTATCCGGTGGCGCGGTTCTGCTGTTGGCAATGGTTTGGCTGCAGTCGATCGTCGGTCCGGTCGAGTTCGTCGTCGGCGGATTCCTAGAGAGTGCCGGCCATGAGTATCGCAACACGTTTCGCTGGATCTTTGCGTTGCTGATTCTCGGTTTTGGCGTCAAGGCAGCCTTGGTCCCGCTGCACGGTTGGCTACCCGAAGCCATGGTGGCGCCCGCTCCGGTCAGCGCGCTGTTGCACGCGGTGGCTGTCGTCAAAGCGGGCGCCTTTGGCATCGTGCGAGTGGTCTACGACGTGTTCGGCGTGGGATTTTCTGCAGAGCTTGGCGTTGCGACTCCGTTGGCAATCGTGGCGGCGGTGACGATTTTGTACGGATCGCTGCGGGCGGTTTATCAGGACGACTTAAAGCGGCGTTTGGCCTACTCGACCATCAGCCAGGTTTCTTATATCGCCTTGGGGACTGCCATCGCGGGCCCGATCGCGACCGTTGGCGGGATCGTGCATTTGGTCCATCAAGGACTGATGAAGATCACGCTGTTCTTTGCCGCAGGTAATTTGGCGGAAACGCTGGGCATCCATAAGGTCAGCCAACTCAATGGAGTCGGCCGACGGATGCCTTGGACGATGGCCGCATTCACGATCGCAGCGTTGGGGATGATCGGCGTCCCACCGATGGCAGGTTTTGTGAGCAAGTGGTTGCTGGGAAGCGGGGCGATCGCTGCGGGGCAATGGTGGGTGGTCGGGGTGCTGACCGGCAGCACGGTGCTGAACGCAATCTACTTTCTGCCGATTGTGTACGCTACTTGGTTCAAACCGCCCGATGGCCCATGGCCGCACGATCACGAACGCGGACGGTTCGAAACCCATCTTTGGCTACTGGTCCCGCCGGTTTTTACCGCCATCTCCGTGGTCTTAGTTGGACTTCTTGCCAGCATCCCGTTCAGCCCGCTGGATTGGGCCCGGCTGATCGTTGAGCGGGAGTACCGGCCATGAACGAAATTCTATTGCTGCTGACGATTCTGTTTCCGCTGCTGCTGATTGCGGCATGGCCCCTGCCGTCGACGCGCCGACGATTGCGGCGGTTCACAGCATGGGCGCCACTGCCGGCACTGCTACTGTCGATTGTCGCGTCGGATTTTGCCGTCGATCTACCTTGGTTGCTGTTCGGTTCGCGACTGGGGCTGGACGCAACCGGACGAGTCTTCCTGGCATTCACTTCCGTCCTGTGGCTGGCCGCGGGAATCTATGCAGTCGCTTACCTGGCAAAGGACGCGGCGCGAGACCGCTTTGACCTGTTTCATTTGATAACGATGCTGGGCAATTTGGGAGTCATTGTTTCGCAGGACATGGGTAGCTTTTTGCTGTTCTACACCGTGATGAGTCTTGCCGCATACGGATTGATCGTCCACGATCGCAAACCGGCTAGCCTTCGTGCAGGCCGCATCTACATCATGCTGGTCATCTTTGGCGAAGTCTTGCTGTTCTGGGCCGTTCTCTTGACCGCACAACAAACCGAGATGCTACATTTCGCCGGCTTGGCCGAGAAGCTTGCGGTGTCACCGTTTCGGCACGCCATTGTGGGTTTGATTGTGGTCGGGTTCGGGATCAAGTTAGGCTTGATGCCGCTGCACGTTTGGCTGCCGCTGGCTCACCCGGCGGCGCCCACGCCAGCCAGCGCGGTCTTGAGTGGTGCGATCATCAAATCCGGATTGCTAGGGATGCTCCGTTTTTTGCCATTGGGCGCAGTTGCCATGAACGACTGGGGGGTCGCTTGCATCGTCGCCGGATTCACCTCCACCTTCCTGGCCGTTTTGTTTGGACTAACGCAAGACAACCCCAAAACGGTATTGGCCTATTCAAGTGTCAGCCAAATGGGGCTTGTCGGCGTCATGATTGGCATCGCGATGATGGCTCCTTCGTCGTGGCCCATGATTTCCGTAGCGATCCTCGTTTACGCAGCCCACCATGCCATCGTCAAGGCTTCGCTGTTTCTAGGCGTCGGCGTCGCCCAAGCTGAAATGCAGGCAGCATGGCAGCGAACTCTGGTGAACGCCGGGTTGGTGGTTGCCGGATTCTCTTTGGCGGGACTTCCACTGACGACCGGGCTTGCAGCAAAAATGGCACTCAAGGAATCTGCGTCGTTGTTGGCAGCCCCTTGGGCCTCGGCACTCACCTGGATTCTGCCACTGACAAGCATCACAACCGCGTTGCTAGTTTCGCGGTTTCTGTATCTGGTCCGTCCCCACCGCTCGCATTTGCATGGCGAGTTAACCCGAGCGATCGCGATTCCGTGGGGGATGCTAACGGTTTGTGTCGTGTTATTGTTTTTCGGATTGCGTTGGTCACTCACGGCCGAAGCCCGCTGGTTCTCGCTAGCCCCTGACAAGGCGTGGGCCGCAACTTGGCCAATCCTGATCGCGGTCGTAATCGTCTTGTTGGTTTCCTTGGTGGGCGGACTACGTCGATCGCTGAAGAAGGTCCACATTCCCGCTGGTGACTTGTTGGTTCCGCTGACGTTGGCGTTAGAAAAATGCGGCAGTGTGTGGACATCGATTAGCGTCATCGAAGCATCCGCCGTCATCGACATGACGAGTCGCTTGCGCGCCAAGCTGGCGATTTTCTATACACATCGAATCGAAGCTCTGAGTCGTGCTTTAGAGAACGATACCGTTGCCGGTTTGCTGATCGGTATCATCGCGGCCCTGCTGTTCATCCTGAGCATCTTGAACGTTTGATGCGAGGAAGCATGACTCGCATCGGCTCCTTCCGCAGGGCGGACTGTGAAACGATCGCCGCTCTGGTTCACGGCTGCCATCACCCCGATTGTGATATAATCGACCTGGGTCGAAACGGAAATCATTGTGGGGATGCCATCTCATTGCCCGCGGATCACGCCAAACGAGAAACGGAGTCCGACAATGAAAATCACATTCCTGGGCGCCAATCGAAACGTGACCGGTTCACGTTATTGTTTGGAAGCCTGCGGCAAAAGGATCATGATTGATTGCGGCATGGTCCAAGAACGCGATTTTCTGTCGCGCAATTGGGATGCCTGTCCGATTCCCGCGGGCAGTATCGATGCCTTGGTTCTCACGCATGCTCATATCGACCACATCGGACTCGTTCCCAAGTTCGTAGCGGATGGTTTCCGAGGCCGAATCTTTGCCACAAGGCCGACCGTCGCACTGGCCGATGTGATGCTCAAGGACTCGGCCAAGATTCAAGCCGAAGACGCCAGATACAAGCGGCGACGTCATCGCAAGGAGGGACGCACCGGACCGCACGAGATAGTGCCTCTCTATACAGACAAGGACGTTGAGAAAGCGATCGAGCTGTTTCGCGGAGTCGACTATCGCGTTGCCACCGAAATCGTGCCCGGCATCACGGTGACTTGGCACGATGCAGGACACATCCTTGGATCGGCGTCACTAGAAATTCGAGTCCAAGAGCCTGACCGCGAGCGAACGATCGTCTTTTCGGGAGACTTGGGGCAACACGACAAACCGCTGATTCATGATCCCACCTATTTTCGGCGTGCCGACTATGTCGTGATGGAATCGACTTACGGCGACCGCGACCATGAGGCTGGCGGGAATGTCGAAGAACAGCTTGAAACGATTGTCAACGACACCATCAAGCGTGGCGGTAATTTGATCATCCCCGTGTTCGCCGTCGAACGGGCTCAAGAGATGATGTATTTCCTGAGTCGCTTGGTCCACAAAAATCGAATTCCCGACGTCCCTATCTTTCTCGATAGCCCGATGGCGTACGACGTCACGAATATCTTCCGGCGATTCACCAGTTGGCTGGATGATGAGACCGTGCGAGCAGTGGAGTGTGATGAGCCGCCGCTTCACTTTCCCGGTTTGACGATGACACGAACGGTTGATGAATCAAAATCGATCAATCACCACAAGAAGCCCTGCATCATCATGGCGCCGGCGGGAATGTGTAACGCGGGCCGAATCAAACATCACCTGCGAAGCAACATTCGTCGCCCCGAATCCACCATCCTGTTCGTCGGTTTTCAGGCCGAAGGCACATTGGGCCGCCGGCTTCTGGCGGGCGAAAAGGAAGTCCGCATTCACGGTCGCCAGTACAGCGTTGACGCCAAGATCCAGCAGGTCTTTGGATTGTCGGGGCACGCCGATCGCACCGGATTGCTGCAGTGGCTGAATCACTTCGAGCAACCACCGCGAAAGGTCTTCTTGACTCACGGCGAGGAAAGTTCGGCTCTCGCACTGAAACGCAGCATCCAGACGCGGTTCGGGTTTGATGTGTCCGTTCCCTCGTACGGCGAAGTGCACGAGTTCAATGATCAAGGGCCCAGCCTTGTCGACGCCGGCCAACCGAATGCGGTGGCGGTTAAAAGAGACGCGATCAGCGATACCCTCGAAAGCGAAGCAACGGGTGACGCGGCGACAGAATCGGTCAAGGTCGACGAAATCTTCCCGGTTGCGGCAGAAGATCCAGATCTGGAATTCTTAGATAGCGCAACCCGCCGTCCGATTAGCTTTTTGCACGAGGATCCTTGGCGAGTCCTACGGATCCAAAGCGATTTGATCCAAGGCATCGAAATCATGACACGTGCCTTGGAAGGTCGACATCGATCGGTGGCCGTGTTTGGCAGCGCACGATTGCCCGAGAGCGATCCTTCTTATCAACTCGCCCATCAAACATGTCAGCGGTTGGGGGAACGAGGGTTCGCGATCATTACCGGCGGCGGCCCTGGAATCATGGAAGCCAGCAACCGTGGGTCGCGTGACGCCGGCAGCCCCTCGATCGGTCTGAACATCGAACTGCCGCACGAACAGACGATCAATCCCTACTGCGACGCGTCCTACACCTGCCGTTACTTCTTCGTCCGCAAGATGATGTTTGCCAAATACGCTCGCGGCTTTCTGATTTTCCCAGGCGGATTCGGCACGTTCGACGAGTTTTTTGAATCACTGACTTTGATCCAGACGGGCAAGTTGGCGCAATTCCCCGTGGTACTGGTGGGCAGCGAGTTTTGGCGTCCCATCGTCGATTGGTTGCAAACCACCGTGCTTGAGAAAGGCTGTATTGACTCTCAAGACGTTCAACGATTCCGAGTAATGGACGATCCCGAGGAAATCGCTCGCTGGCTCGACCAAATCATTGACGGACAGTCTGCTTCCACCAAAACTTAGCGACGTATTTAATCCCCGGCTGGATTTACAAATTTCCACCGTGGTTAAATGCAACGTCATCCACACGTGAATGCGAACCGAGATCCCGGACCCTTTTTTTAAGAAGCAATAAAGAGAATCAATGAAGATCGTTGTATTTAGCACAAAGTCCTATGATCGCGAGTTCCTCAGTGCTGCCGCGAAACCCCTTGGTCACGAACTCACCTTCCTCGAGCCGCGATTGACATCCGAAACGGTGCAGCTGGCAAACGACCATCAAGCTGTTTGTGTGTTCGTGAACGATCAACTCGACGCAGCGGTGCTTCGCTCGCTTGCCCAGCAAGGCGTACGCGTCGTTGCCTTGCGATGTGCGGGTTTCAACAACGTCGACCTCCCGACCGCTCGCGAAGTGGGCATCAAAGTGGTTCGCGTCCCTGCCTACTCGCCGCACGCGGTCGCCGAGCATACAGCCGGTTTAATCCTGACGCTAAACCGAAAAATCCATCGTGCGTACGCACGGGTCCGCGACGGCAATTTTTATCTCGGTGGGCTACTGGGCTTTGATCTCAGCGGTCGCACGGTGGGAGTGATCGGGACAGGGCAAATCGGCACCGTGTTTGCAAAGATCATGTCGGGTTTTGGTTGCCGGTTATTGGGTTACGACGAGTACCCCAATGCGAAATGCCATGAACTTGGCATGGAGTATTGCGAACTGTCCAAACTATTCGCCGAGTCAGATATCATCTCGCTGCACTGCCCGCTGACGCCACAGACGCATCATCTGATCAACGCCCAGTCGATTGCAAACATGAAAGATGGCGTGATGATCATCAACACCAGCCGCGGTGCCGTGATTGACACGCAAGCAGTCGTGGAGGGATTAAAAAGTGGAAAGATCGGCCATCTCGGCCTCGATGTCTATGAGGAAGAAGCCGATTTCTTCTTTGAAGATTTGTCCAATGAAGTCATCCCCGATGACACTCTGTCTCGTTTGTTGACTTTCCCGAACGTCATCATCACCGGTCATCAAGCCTTCTTTACGCGAGAAGCATTGCAGTGCATTGCCGAAACCACGCTGCAAAACATCGCCGACATCGAACGTGTCGGCAGCAGCAAAAATGAAGTCGCCGGAGACCATTCACAACCCTAGCGGCGGGAACGATCGACGAAATCCGAAACACTTGGCGGCTTGTTGATTTATTGAGCCGCGACGCGTCAGCGGCCGGGTCCCACGCGCTACCCGGTGCCTTACGGCCCACGGCTCACCGTTGCGAATTGGATTTGGATTAAATTAACAAGCCGTTGGCGAGTTTGGCTACGAGAGAGGCTTTGCTCCTGAGTCTCGCTGCCGGTGCATTTCGTTCGGTTACTGCCATGCTGACGGGTAGACAGAAAAATTCGTGCGACAGAAAGATTATTATTGCGGTGGCTATCGGCGACCCGAGCTCGAACCATCCGCCTCTTTCCCATCCTACAACCTG
This sequence comes from Novipirellula caenicola, assembly GCF_039545035.1. Classification (NCBI taxonomy): domain Bacteria; kingdom Pseudomonadati; phylum Planctomycetota; class Planctomycetia; order Pirellulales; family Pirellulaceae; genus Novipirellula; species Novipirellula caenicola. The sequence goes on along the minus strand of NZ_BAABRO010000007.1, from coordinate 193,543 downwards.
CCATCCAGAGGGGCACAGTTCTTCGCTGGAGCAAGACAAGATACGCGGCGAGCAAATGTCCGCTAGCAAACAGCCTCCTGTGTAAAGCGCCATGTCCCCGGGTAGTTAACACTTGCCAGCCCCCCCCCCCACGAGAGTACAGTGAGTAAGACTACAGACTCGTTGCATTGACATTCGATCACTCAGCAACTAGAGGGTCTACTATGACAGGCCAGACTGAGTTCGACTTCGACAGAGAAATCATAAAACTAAAACGAGAGAAGCACCGCGATGACGTCGATATTCGCCTGCGTGAACTCCGCCTGAGACAGGCCGACGAGCAACAAAGGCGATGGCGGAGCCCATTGTTCGTTGCTGCTCTTGCTGGTGTACTAGGGCTGTTCGGGAACGCAATCGTTGCGTTGATCAATGGCTCATCTGAGAGAAGTGTGTCAATTGAAAACGCCAGAGTACAGCAAGAGATTGCTGACCTGACTGCTGAGGCAGACCGCATTCTGGAGGCTATAAAAACAGGAGATCCAGACGCGGCGGCGGAAAATTTAAAGCTACTGCTGCAAACTAATTTGGTCAAAGACGACAATGACAATATTCAGTCGTACTTAGACACCCGCCAACCAGGAAAAGGTGCAAGCCTGCCTCCAAACACTGGCGTCTCTCCATATAGCCTTGTTACGGGATCAGATGAACGCCAACTGATAGCCACGGTCAAAGATGCTCCGTACCCGGCGCTCTGCCACCTTCGCGTCACTGCAAGTCAACGCGACAAGGATGGTGAACCAGAGAGAGAGAGAGAATTCTTCGGCACCGGCTTTCTTGTCCACCCAAACCTAGTACTAACTTCTGCATACCAAGTACACTCAATTTACAAAGATCGGGAATATGATGGCTTTGCAAAGAAAGTCGAAGTATTCATCGGAATAAGCAAAGGCCAGTACCGCGGCAGACAAGGAAAATATATTGACCGTGTCATAGTTACAAATGATGAACAGTTCCTAATCCCTCCGGAATGGAAAAGAGGCGACGGCAACTCAAAAAATTTTAACTTCGGCGCAATCTTGGTTGACCGAAATGAAAGCAATATTGCTACCGATAAAAGGAGCGATGTGGTCTTCGCATTAGGACAACTCAATCAAGCTGATTTAAAACGTGTTTATTTTCGCATTTCTGCGTATCCACGTGATCCACCTCAAAACGCCGCGTTTCCAGAAATCTGGGAGGATTCCGGTTTAATCCAGAGCGTAGACGAACATCGCTTGAACTACAGTATCGATACTGGCGACGCATCTAGCGGAGCCCCAATTTGGCGAACCATTGATGGCACCGGACCGATGGCAATCGGAGTTCACACTAGCTCCGGCATCGGACGTGGGATACGCTTTGACGAAGGAAAAGTAAAAACAATAAACAACTGGATAAAAATAGCGGAGGAACGCCGATCTAAGAATTGACCTCAGCAATTGTCCGCGTCGTTAGTCGTCTAATGGGTTCCGAAATAGTGGCAGGATGCAAAAATTGGCAAATGGCCGAAAAAAGTCGCCCCTTGGTCGTCACTGACTACTCTAGGAAGCATGCGACATCGGACTCCAGAACTCTGAGGGATACGAGCTTAAAATTTCAGGTAGTGACAGTTTTTTGCAGGAGTACTGCCTTGAATCTTGATGACGCCCCCCCTCTTTCAGAGGCAATTCGGGGACAGAGAACTTGGTGTCTAACGACAATTAGTTTTCCTCTGTTGCGCTGGCTACGGATGGGCAAGTTCTAACTCAGGTGGTGGCTGGCCGTCGGCAAGCCTCTCGCCGCTTCTGCCAGGATAGCTTCGATGGATAATAAAAACGCACGATCTTATGGCGATGACTAGCGACTTCCCTCACAACGCAAGACCACTCACACTTACCGCCCCCGAACCGGCCCTTTCGCCGAACTCTGGATCGATGTCGGGCGTCTGCTCGAAGTGGAACCACGACTCAAAGTCAAGACCGTCTTCGACGACCTGCAGCGAACGCATTCAGGCAAGTACCACGAATCGACTCACCACACCTTCGAACGGCGGGTCGCGACTTGGCATTCATTACACGGTCGCGACAAACCCGTCTTCTTTCCGCAAGACCATCGCCATAGTCGGTTTCGCTCTGCTTCTCCGAATCCTTTTAAGCACTTAGCGAAGGCATTCAGAATGCCTTCTGGCAGTTCGGTGGAGCCCCGCAACAGTATCGCACCGACTCACTCTGCGCCGCCGTTCGCAACCACACCGCAGCATGATCATCGAACTATATGCTCCAGGCTATCAAGTAGAGAAAGCCAAACAGGCCAAAGTGAATGGCAAATCCTCTACAAAAATATCAAACGAACAAAAAACGTAGTAGGGAATCCTGATTGTCGCTGAATCGCAGAACAAATTGCCGCCGAACACTTGGTGACAGTCATCGAAATCACCAGTATCGATCACTCTGCTTCCGCCGCGTTTGTCCCAGCCGGAGCGACACTTAACAACCACCAGGAAGCATTGGAGGAGACCTGAAAAAGTGAGATAGCTCCCAGCTTTTAACCCGCCGGGACAAACCCCGCGGAAAGACATTGCATCGCCGTCTAATTGAGAACTCGGTGGGACACATTTCGTTGCAGGAGTATGCAACGCGGAAAGCAAACGACAGCTAACATACCGCCCCCTTTAAAACGCAATTCCCCTGGAAGTTAGACATATCGATTATCAATGAAGCATCAACGCTAGGCACCGGAACATCTGAGTGCAAAATTTTAGCAGAGAGATCGCTGCTGCAACTGGTGTGCAGTCGAGAGGATGTCGAAAACTCTCGTTATACGGCGAAATCCAAAAACGGACGCGAACCAGTAGAATGATCTCTTTCAAAGGAACGCGAATGCAATTTATACACAACGACAATTCAGGGAACCTGTTAGCGGGTATTTTTTACGAATTAATACTTGCGGATCCCAATGGTGAAGTTAAGGCCGATTGGCAGGTAAGCGAAGACGATGAATTCGACTACTGGATCGACTTCACCGCAGGTAAGAAGCAAGAGGTCGCATGTGCTGGCGGACACACGATTTCAAAATATCGTGAAACACGATTTGATTGCCAAGCTTTTGCTGATTCGACGACAGTCTTCGGTGAAGGGACCGGGGGACGCACCGCTATAACAGAGCAAGCTAATACTGCGATTCAAAACGCTGGATTTTGCAACTATCGATCTTTTCGAATCTATCCCGAAATTCATAGTGTGTTCAAAAGCTGCCTTTGGGGAATTGAATACGATAATGTCCCTATGGGAAGGCCGTTGCGCATCAATGACGAAGTTCCTGTCTGCCCTGTCTGCAAAAATTTGATGCAATGCAATGTATGCTTCAAGTTGTTTGCAACCTGCCGGCATTGCAAAAAAGGAAGCGTCAAGTTTTTTGGTAGCGCCAATGACTTTCATGAATCGAAACATAAAATGTCAGCGTTTGAGATACCCGCAGTAATGCCTGAATTCCCAACGGTTATTGATGGCTCGAGGTGGAATGGCGAAGATTTTGTGACGACGACGACCTTTATTGCAGTAACAGGCCGAGTCTTTGATATTCTTAGGCAGGAGAAGATCGGCCCTGCTTACGGAAGGCCTGTGAAGGTTTGGGTGGACAAATGTAGTGATTTACAACTCGAAATGCTTGAGAAGTCAAAGTCATCACGTTGGCTGAAGAGGACGAATTAAACGGATCACGCAGCGGATCTTTTTAAGATCAGAGAAAACACAGGTGGGATCAATCGGTGTTGATTTTCAGACGATGCCGAGAGATGGTGACTGCGGCTGTTGTACTGTGGAGAGACTGCCGAAGGCATTCGTTATTCGGCGACATTGTGGGACCGATCCGATCACGCACAATGCCCTGTCGTTGATCCTTTGCCGACTGGAACAATCCGCCGCTGGTGCTCGCTGAAATGAAGACTGAGGGCGAGGGTATTTAGACGAACCAAACGTCATTGGAGCTGCCCCAATCTGTTCTCGGACGAAAATAAAGCCAAAATTCTTTGAAACAGGGGACGGCTGGCGGCATCCTTGTTGTATTGAAGAGGGCGTGATTGACACGTCGATCGACTTCCACTTTCGAGTTCGTCCCAACCCGAGACAGCGCGTGATCGATGCGGAAACCCTTTCCGAGCTGTGGCAACAGCATGCCAATCGCTTGCTGATGATCGCCCGCGCCGTCGGCGAACCAGCCGAGGATGCGGTGCAGGAAGCCTTTGTGGCGTTGGCCCAGCAGTCGACGCTGCCCGACGAGCCGCTGGCGTGGCTGGTGCGAACCACACGCAATGAAATCCTACAAGTCAAACGGGGAAAACAGCGGCGTGCGGCCAGGGAACAGGTGGCAGCCCGCCATCGCTGCTGGTTCGTCCAGCCCAGTGAATACCAAGACCAGCAACTCGACGGCCAGCATGTTACCGAGTGGCTAGAAGAACTTGACGCCGCCGATCGCGAAGTGATTGTGATGCACCTGTGGGGTGGGCTGACGTTTCGCCAAATTGCCGACGTCATCGGGTTGTCCGCAGCAACCGCAAACCGTCGCTACCAAAACGCGTTGACGCAATTGCAAGCTCGCGCCAACCAAGACCAAATGAGATGATGCGATGAACGACAAATCCAATTTCGAACAACAGCTATCTGCGTTAGTTCCCGCCTCGATCCAAACCGATGCCTCGACGATGATGTACCGCTGCGGGTTCGCTGCCGGACAGGCAAGTCGATCCACCTCGAGCAACACCACACGTTGGCAATGGCCGCAACTTGCGGTAGCGGCATGTATCACGGCGATCCTGGTGGGCCCCGTTTCTTATCGGCTGGGCCATTCAAAGTTCGAGGATCCCCATCGGGGCGTCGTCGTAGCCGAGCATGAGTCCCATCAAGCGGCCCCCAGCAACGAATCGGTCGTCACAGCAGAATCAGGCATCACAGCAGAATCAGTACCGATAGCCCCGAGCGATCCCCCGGAGCCACCGAAGGATCAGCCACGCAAGCGAAACATTGCCAGCAAATCAGGACCGTCGATTTTTGCCAACTGGCTGATCGGAGTACCGTCGCCGTTTGAACCATCCTCGGACGCTTCTGCGAGTAGCGCAGTGGTGTTGACGTCGCGTCCACCTTCGGCAGACATGATGGCTTGGTTGGAACAGTCGCCTGCGGCGATCACCTCGCCGCCTAATCCTGCGAATCCGGCACAGGACGCTACCAAACTTGAGTCTCTGGAAATCCGCCATGAGGACTCCGGGCCCTATCATTTGCCCTCGTTACCGTCTCGAAAATCTTTGCACACCTGGGAAACATGGTTCCAATCATGAACGCTAGAACATTGACGTTATTCGCATGGATCGGCTGCATGAGCTCGGTAACGGCGCTGTCCGCCGTGGCACAAGTGCAACCGCTTGATTACAAAACTCCCGCGGCATCGGCATCAACGGCCCCAACCGCCCCCAACGCGGCGAAGATCGCACCGAAGATTTTGAAGATTCATCCCGCTGCCGAACCGGTTCCAGCACTGAAGATTCGATTTTGGCCGGACCGTTTCGAAATGGTCGCCGGCAATACCTTTGTTCCTTTCCAGCGTGCCACGATCATGTCGCTGGAGAAGAATCGTTCCGCTGGTGCGGAGGATCCGTTCTTTAAAAACTATGACCAGTGGATGGAAGGTTCGCTGGACGAGTTGCCCAAGCAGGAAGTCGCGAAATATCTCGACAGTCAGCAAAACGTGTTGTCGGAGCTTCATCGCGCGATGCGGATGCGTGATTCCCATTACGAATTGGGCATCGACGACCTGCGAGGCCTGGAAACCATTCAGCTGCTGCTGCCCGAATTTGAGCACATGCGTCAGCTAGCTCGATTACTGGTGCTCGAAACCCGTCTGGCGCTCGCCGAAGGACGCACGGAGGACGCGATTCGTTCCATCCGGGTCGGTTTCCGTATGGGCGAAGCCACCGGCAACGCGTCGGACCTATTGATCTCGCGATTGGTGGGCGTGGCGATCAGCGGCATCATGTTAAACCAAGTCGAAGAGCTGATGCAGCTGCAGGACAGCCCGAATGTTTACTGGGCGCTTGCAACGTTGCCGGATTCGATCGCCGAGATGGACGAGGCATTGAAGTTTGAAGTATCGATCGCCTCGCGTGTGTTTCCCGGCCTGTCCCATTTGCCGGCCGATGATGTCGAACCCGCCGTCTGGCGAAGCCGATTGACACAAGCGGTCAAAGACATGCAATCGCTGGGCGGCTCGGAATTCGGTAACGGTGATGTCTCCGCTCGTTTGATCGCCGGCGCACTGATGATCGCGTTGACCGAACCGTCGCGAGCCGAGTTGATCGCAAGCGGGATGGGCAAAGAAGACGTGCAAGCGATGAGCCCCAGCGAAGCGGTCGTGCGTGCGACCGCCCAGCAGATCACTCGAATCCAGGATGACTTTGCCAAGTGGATGTTCCTGCCTGAACCGATTCGGATGACTTATATCGATCGATCCGAAGCAAGTTTGGAATCCAACACGCGTGCTGGCTCGGCGACGATAAACTTAGCTGCCATGGCCACGGGCATGCTGATGCCAGCCATCAAGGCAGCGAACCAGGCTGGACTGCGAACGCGGCAAATGATCGCTCGCCTGGCAACCATCGAAGCGATCCGCAACTACGCCGCGACTCATGGCGAGTTTCCGAAATCGCTCGAAGAGCTTACCCATCTGCCCGCTTGGCCTGATTCGTTGACGCAGCAAGCGTTTGGGTACGAACGAGAAACCGCGACGCGTGCCAAGCTGATTTCCGAACCGGCGTACTCGTCGGATCCCAACGCCACCATCGTGTTGGAACTGCTTCGTTCATAGGCACGCTCGCCCGCGTGTTGTCACCCATCGGTTGATCGCACCAAACATCTCTCCCCGTTAAGGAACCCGTCCTCATGTTCAATCCAAAATGGATCGCAGTCGTACTATTTACGACGCTGCCGCTCACTTCCACGGCCCAGGAAAATTCTGTTGCTTCGCAAAAAGGTTATCCAGCTGGCGCGGTGATGCATGACACAATCCTAGCGGCACACCTGGATCTGACGCAGATCGACGTTCCAGCGACCAAGCAACTTATGTCGCAGTTCGGCGGCCCCGGAGAATCACCGCTGGTAGCTCTGGCCGAAGGCTTGACAAGCACGTTACGCGACGCTGGCGTAACGGACTTGTATTTCACCGTTCCCGGCCGTGTGCTACTGCAAGGCGGCGTATGCATCATCGCGCCCTGCGATAACAAAGAATCTGTCGAAAAAGCCTTATCGAGACGACTTGATTCAGCGTCATTGCCGTTTGAGTTTCGGGTTGTAAAAACCGACCACGCCGTCGTCGTCTGCCCAGTGGCGATGGCCAGCGATTTCCAGGACAACAAGCTCGATGCCAACGCCGACGAGCGACCTGAGTTCAACGCGGGGCGTCAGTCGATGGCTCACTTTCCACACCAAACCGTGGTCAGTCTGCCAGAGGATATCCGTGAAGAACTAGCGAACCTGTGGCCCGAAAAACTGGGCGACCACGACCCAACCGGCTTTTCGCCGAGCCGCTGGATCGCGTCGGCTCGCTGGATCACGATCGGCTGGTCATTACCACCGAAGACGGCGTTTGAATTGAGAATCCAGTCGGTCGACCCTGCTGGAGCGGTCGCTTGCGAACAAGAGATGTCCAAGCTGCTGAAAGCGATCCCACCTGGCTTGCCACGCCCTACGCTAAGTGTCGATGGGGCGAGCGTGGTCATCAAAGCCGACCCCGAAAAGCTGCAGGCATTTTTGGCACCGATGGTCAAGCAGGCCCAGCAAGATGCCCACCGCCAGCAAACGATGAACAACTTCAAACGGTTGGCGTTGGCGATGCATAACTTTCACGACAACCACGGTTTCCTGCCTGGCAAGTACACGGTCGATGCCAAGGGTCGTCCGCTGCTCAGTTGGCGTGTCGCTCTATTGCCTTATCTGGAACAGGCACCGCTATATGCCAAGTTCAAATTGGATGAACCGTGGGACAGCGAGCACAATCGCCCGCTGGCTGAACAGATGCCGAAGGTGTTCGGTATCGCCGGGGATGATCTGCCAGCAGGCAAGAGCCGTATTCGGCTGCCCGTGATTGAGGGTGGTCTGTGGTCGGGCGAGGGTCCGCCACGCACCCTACGAGACATCACCGACGGCACAAGCGCAACGGTTTGGATCGCAACGGCCCCCAAATCGGCGGTGGTTGCCTGGACGAAACCGGACGACTGGGAACTGGACGAAGCGAAGTTGAAAGAACAGTTCTTTGGGGATCAACCCTACGCCGTGTCAGGCTACGCCGACGGCTCGGTGCACGTTCTAACGCCCGCCATCGCCGACAAGACACTTAAAGCCCTGCTGACGATGGCAGGTAGAGAAGTCGTTCAGCAAGACGATGTGAAGTGACATCGGTTTGGCTGATCGCTCTGGTCGCCTCTGTTTCGCAGCCATGATCAGAACGTCATCGAATGCCTTGCCTCGAACATGCTTGGTCGGGCCGAGTCATTGCATCCCGTATTCGCTGGTCAGCCAACCTCGGATCCACGTTTAGAAACGCTATCTCCCGCCCAACGGCGGACAGCACTTCCACCTAAACAGTGCCATTTTCCGAATCAGGCAAGGCGACGGAACTTGCCTGTCCCCCATCAGGATGTCCTTAAGCGACGATTTGTGCCACATTTCCCCCTCCCGCCGCCAGAACGAGTCTTTCCACTCCCTAATGGACAGCTAGAATTACAACACGAGCTACGGTCATCGGAGTGTAGTGATGCACGGTGAAGTCTAGCGACACCAGCGAACTAAACCTCTCTGCCCCCCTTTTCATCGGCGTAGCGTCACGCGAGTGGACATCATTGCTTCTTGCCGAGCGTAGCTTCGTTTTACCGAATCTTCCTTTCCATTTTGCAAGCCGGCCTCGTTTGATCGAACGAGGTTACTCGGATCCATTCGGAAAGACGAAGCGACCGGTTCCCATTGTCCTTTCTTTCATTTTTGGAGTCTTCCATGTCCGCACAAAAACGTCCAGGTTTTACCCTGGTGGAGCTGTTGGTGGTCATCGCCATCATTGGCGTCCTCGTTGGCTTGTTGTTGCCCGCCGTTCAAGCGGCCCGCGAGGCAGCTCGCCGGATGAGCTGCAGCAATAATTTCAAACAAATTGGCTTAGGGATTCACAACTACCACTCAGCCTACAATCAGCTTCCCACCCACGGCACCGGAACGAACAATCGTTCCGGCGGAACGCCGGACGCCACCAGCGCAGCTCAGGTACCGACGTCCAATAACCGGTTGGAATTGAGCTGGCTTGTTGGGCTGATGCCGTTCATTGAACAACAAGCGTTGTGGGAACAGATCAGCAATCCGCTGAAGGACCCGATCACCGGGGCGATCTTTCCATCCATGGGGCCAAGTCCTCGGCGATGGGCGGGTGAACAAGCGATCGCCCGCTACGAGCCATGGGCGACTGAAGTTGCGGCGCTGCGATGCCCTAGCGACCCCGGTGTTGGATTACCCGCTGCGGCACGGACCAACTACGTCGCCTGCGTTGGTGACTCGGTGTTCCGGCCCGCTGGACCGCTCAATGATGACGGTTCTTCTAGCTCGGCAACGTTCGAAGAATCACGAGCGGCAAACCGAGGTGTCTTCGTCCCTCGCGCAAAAATGGGCTTCCGTGATATCTTAGACGGCTTGGCCAATACAATCGCCGCAGGCGAATGCAACACCGACCTGGGCGACAACGATGTGACCACCCGTGCGGCGATGACGACGGGAACCAACCCGGGGTTTGCCGGTGGTGCTCAGGCATGCGATGCCCACATCGACCCTCAGCGTCCTCAGTTCTGGAGTGCGTCAGCCACATTCGCACTTCACCAGGGCGGCGGAACCGAATCCGAGCAACGCCGTGGCTACAAGTGGTTCATGATGCGAACGCTGTGGGGACACATGCACACCATCAGCCCACCGAACAGCCCGTTGTGCATGAACAACAACAACTTCAATACGGGGCTCTGCCCGCCCAGCAGTCGCCATCAAGGCGGATGCCATGTGTTGATGGCCGACGGCGCGGTGAAGTTTGTCACCGAATCAATCGAAGCCGGCAATCAAGCGAGTGCCAATGTCGGCAACGTGGCTGGATCGTTGGCCCCAGGCTCGAAAAGTCCGTATGGATTGTGGGGTGCCTTGGGAACGCGTGCTGCGAAAGAAACCGAATCATCGATTCCCTAACGGTCTCGATTGAATCCTCGCTTCCATTTTTCCTGTCTCCGTTTTCTTCCGATCTATCCTTAACCACTTGTAACAGGTCGATCTATTGTGAATACGTTTAAACTTTTTAGCCTCCTGATCGCTGCGACCGTCATGGGATTCACCCTCGGCTGTGGCTCGGACTCTTCGACATCTCAGACACCTCAAGGTGCGTTTGATGAATTTGCCGAAGAGAACCCAGCACCTCCGACGGTCCCCGTTGCGGATGAGTAGTCGCGGGCCACATTGACGGCATCGCCAGCATTAAGCTTGCCATCAGTTGTCTTGTTATCCGTTGGCTTGCCAATCGTTATTGCTTGCCCCGGAGTCATTGCTCCGCGGGCAAGCATGCGGACGTCAAGCGAATGATGTGATCGCCCGAATCGCGACGCATTTACATCGATACGATCGCTGCCCCTCGCGATAGAACTCGCGACAAACCTCGCAACAAATCACCCTGCCGTGTGAAACGCTCACCTGGCTTTCACGCTCTCTTTCGGCCAGGGCTCTCTCAATTAAAGGTCGCTCTCCGTTGAAGGGCCTGCTCGATCGACGGCCTGCATTGCTTGCGGCCAACGTCATCTACTTTGGGTAGCGGTACAGCACGGATGCCCGCCCGGCTGCAGCGAGTAAAACGCTTGAAATTTGCCGGGCGAGGCCCCGCGCCGCTCCGCTAACAAAACTATCCGTTTCATGCGAAAAGTAGACGGCATTGGGCTTGCGACGCCTGCTGGCTCGCCCTGGCGATCCCACCCCAGCGTCCGGCGAATGCTTGCTCCGACGCGACGGCCCACTGATGGGCCCTGGTTGGCTAGCATCGCCACTGTTAAACTGGAAAAAAGTTAGCCGCAGCTAATTGCCGAAGATTGCGTCGATCGTTGAAAGTGTGCGGTTGCGTCATACTTGGAGCCTAAACTGCTGTGAAACGTTTTCTTTCTCTTGCCTTGCTGCTGTTCGCAGCGACTTGGGGCTGTGACAGCTCCAATAGCACTTCGGGGCCATCCGCTGCGAATCGAGCCACTGCAACCGTGGACCCTGATTCGCCAATCGCGGTGACTGCGACGGTCGGAATGGTCGCCGACTTGGTCCGCAGCGTCGGCGGCGACCGCGTCAACGTCACGCAGATCTGCGGCTCGGGTGTCGACCCGCACCTGTACAAGGCGACGCGTGACGATGTCGACACGATGATGCGAGCCGACATGATTTTCTATTCGGGATTGATGTTGGAAGGCAAAATGACCGACACGTTGGTCAAGATGGCCCGCAACAAGCCGGTCGTTGCGGTCACCGAAGCGATCGACAAGGACGCCCTCTTGGAACCTGATGATTTCGCCGGCCACTACGACCCTCACGTTTGGATGGACGCGTCGGCTTGGTCCAAGTGCGTGACGGTGATCGCGGACGAATTGGCCGCGATCGATCCACCTTCGGCGGCCGCGTATCACCAGCGGGCGGCAGAACTGCAAGCACAACTGGCCGAGCTTCATGCGTATGGTAAACGGGTGATTGCGACGATTCCCAAGGACAGTCGCGTTTTGGTGACCTCGCACGATGCCTTCAATTATTTTGGCCGTGCCTACGGTTTGGAAGTGATCGGAGTGCAAGGCATCTCGACGGAATCCGAAGCGGGCTTGCAACAAATCAATGAACTGGTTGATTTGCTGGTCAGTAAAAAAGTGAAGTCGGTGTTCGTCGAAAGCAGCGTGCCACGAAAGAACATCGATTCGTTGGTCGAGGGGGCTCGTTCGCGAGGCCACGAGGTTCACGTTGGAGAGAAAGAATTATTCAGCGACGCAATGGGACCGCCGGGCACCTACGAGGGCACCTATATGGGGATGCTCGACCACAACATGACCTTGGTGGCTCGCGGTTTGGGCGGCGACGCCCCTGAGAAAGGTTTTCAAGGTAGACTGAGCCCATGAGCCAAGCCGCAGCGACACCGAAACCAGGCGACAACCAGACATCGATTGCATTGTCGGTCGATGATTTGACGGTCGCGTACCACCGCAAACCGGTGATTTGGGACGTCGGTTTCGATTTGCCTGCCGGATCGTTGATCGGCGTGGTCGGCCCCAACGGGGCGGGCAAAAGCACGCTACTAAAAGCGGTCATGGACTTGGTGCCGGTCGCATCAGGCCGCGTCAAGGTGTTTGGCGATAGCTACCGTCGCAATCGAAACCGGGTTGGCTATGTGCCGCAGCGAGAAAGTGTCGATTGGGATTTCCCGGTCGATGCACTCGACGTGGTCGCGATGGGTTTGTACAGCAAGATCGGATGGTGTTTACCGGTTCGCAAGAAACATCGGCAAGCTGCCATGGAAGCGCTCGACCGCGTGGGGATCGCTGACCTTGCGCGTCGCCAAATCAGCCAATTATCGGGCGGTCAACAACAGCGAACGTTCCTGGCGCGAGCCCTGGTTCAAGACGCCGATTTGTATCTGATGGACGAACCCTTTGCCGCAGTCGATGCGTCCACGGAAAAGGCCATTGTCGAGATCCTTCGTGAATTGAAAGCTCGAGACAAAACCGCGGTCGTGATTCACCATGACTTGCAAACCGTCCCCGAATATTTTGATTACGTCGTGCTGTTGAACATGCGGGTCGTGGCCCACGGCCCCGTGGAAGAGACCTTTACCTCGGAAAACCTGAACAAGACCTACGGGGGACGCTTGACGTTATTGGACGAAGTCAGCGAAGCGATGCGGCGCCGGGAGCGATCGCTGTGAACCGGATCGTGTTGCTCTTGCTGCTCACTTGCATCCCCGCATTGGCGGCACCGACACAAGCGTCTGCCCAATCGATCACTGATCGACGCATTGAATGGCCCAGCGGCGAGCAGTGGCGACGGGTCGTGCTGCTTGAGGACTACAACACTCGCGTCGTGATCTTCGGCGTCGCAGTGCTGGGCGTTGCCGCCGGTTTGGTCGGCAGCTTCACCCTGCTACGAAAACGCGCTCTGCTGGGTGATGCGCTTTCGCACGCTAGTTTACCAGGGATCGCAGCGGCGTTTATGTTCGCTGGCGTGATGGGGATGGACGGCAAATCGCTTCCGATTTTGTTATTCGGCGCGACCGTCTCTGGCTTGCTAGGCGTTGGCTTGGTGCTTGTGATCCAACGCCAAACGCGGTTGAAAGAAGACGCAGGACTCGGGATCGCATTGAGTGTTTTTTTTGGCGCGGGGATGGCACTGTTAGGCGTCGTCCAGCAAATGGATACCGGGCATGCTGCGGGGTTGGAGAGTTTCATTTATGGCAAAACGGCGTCGATGAATGCCAACGATGCTCGGCTGATCGCCGCCGCTTCGTGTGTAGCGATCCTCGGATGCCTGCTGCTGTTCAAAGAATTCAAACTACTCTGCTTTGACGAAAATTTTGCCGGATCTCGTGGCATGCCGGTACTGCTGCTGGATTTGACTTTGATGGCGTTGGTAGTGCTCGTCACGATCGTGGGACTACAAGCGGTGGGCTTGATTCTGATGGTCGCGTTGATGGTCATCCCCGCCGCGGCGGGACGATTTTGGAGCGAACGGATGTGGACGGTCGCGGGGTTGGCGGCATTGCTTGGTGGCATTGGCGGCATTATCGGTGCCGCGTCCAGCGCGTTGTTTCCGCGATTACCCTCCGGCGCGATGATCGTGTTGACTTGCACGGCGTTGTTTCTATTCAGCATGATGTTCGGAACCGCCCGCGGCGTATTGGTGCGATTGCTGCGGCGACGCCGGCTGAATCGCCGCGTGCGAAAGCAACACCTGCTTCGTGGGCTGTACGAATTGCTCGAGTCCAAACCGGCGAACAAGCAAGCCAAACGCAATATGGCGGTACCGATCGAGGAACTGCTGTCGATTCGTAGTTGGTCCAGCACCCAACTGCGACGCACGATTGCGCAAGCCGAAAGCGATCAATACCTGGTGCAACGCGATGGCACCGTTCGCTTGACCCAAGCGGGTTACGCCGAAGCCGCTCGCTTGACGCGGCAGCATCGATTGTGGGAACTGTATTTGATTAGCTATGCCGAAGTGGCTCCCGGCCGAGTCGACCGTGATGCCGACGACATTGAACATGTCCTCGAGCCTGAACTTGTCGACGAACTCGAAGCGTTGCTCGATCAGGAACCGTTGCGGATCCCTGTGCCTGCCAGCCCTCATGGCGTTATTCACGAAGCATCCGATTCACAGGGGCAGCATCCATGAATTGGAACTGGCAACTCGACGGCTGGATCGTGGCGGCGGGGATGTTGTGCGCAGTCGCATCGGCGCTGCTGGGAAACTTTTTGGTACTGCGGCGATTGAGCATGCTGGGGGATGCGGTTTCGCATGCCATCCTGCCAGGTTTGGCGGTCGCATTTTTTATCAGCAACAGCCGCAGCAGCTTGCCGATGTTCTTGGGCGCGGTGATCGTCGGCATTTTGACCGCGCTGTTTACCGAATGGATTCGTGGCGTCGGCAAAGTGGACGAAGGGGCGTCGATGGGCGTCGTTTTCACGTCGCTGTTCGCGCTGGGGTTGGTCATGATTGTCCAGGCGGCGGATCGCGTTGATTTGGACGCAGGCTGTGTCCTGTATGGTGCCATCGAAGCCACGCCGCTCGATCGGATTTCAATTTTGGGGCTGGACGTCCCACGCGCTGCGGCGGTGCTGTTTGGCGTGATGATCGTCAACCTATTGTTCGTCGTCATCTTCTTCAAAGAATTGAAACTCAGCTCCTTTGATCCGTCGCTCGCGACATCGATGGGTTTTTCAGCCACGGTGATGCACTACGCCTTGATGGTGTTGGTCGCAGTCACAGCCGTCGCAAGCTTTGAAAGCGTCGGCAACATTTTGGTCGTCGCGATGTTCATCGTCCCCCCCGCCACTGCAAACTTATTGACCGACCGGTTAGGCCGCATGATCGTGCTGTCAAGCATCATCGCGGCGGTCGGTGCAGCCAGCGGGCACGTTGCTGCGGTGGTCGTTCCAACCTGGTTCGGTTTCCGCAGCACAACCACTGCTGGCATGATGGCAGTGATGGTCGGCGTGTTTTTCATCATCGCGTTACTGTTCGCGCCTCGCCAAGGATTGATCATCCGCTGGATTCGCAACCGCGCATTGTCACTTCAAATTTTGTGTGACGATATTGTCGCCTATCTGTATCGACAACAAGAGCGATCCGAATCAACAGACACAGTGCCCGCGGCAAACGAACGTGAACTGGCTGACGAATTGTTTGCCAAACGATGGCAACTGCGGATGGCTCTGCTGACGTTGTGGCGACGCAATGAGCTGACGCTTGATGAAAACGGTTACCAATTGACCGACAACGGCCGGCAACACGCCAGAGAGCTGGTGCGTTCGCATCGTCTGTGGGAGCAGTACTTGGTATCCGAAGCCAGCTTGGATGCAACGCGAATTCACGACAAGGCCGAGCGGCTCGAACACTTTACCGACCGCCAATTGCGCGACCAATTGTGCGACGCCACGGAATCGCCTTCGCGAGACCCTCACGGCAGCGAAATCCCGAGCGAACAAGAGTAAGAGCGACAGACTCGGCAAAGTGCCTATTTTTACCTGCGCCACGAAGCATCGGTAGTGGATGAGGCAACGAATTCCCTCCAAAATATCGGCAGTGGATCAGGCAACGACCCCCGTGCGGCTTGACTCGGCAAGGGTACTCGTGAGTTCGTGCTGCAAGATAGAATTGCGACCAGACTCGTGGCCTTGTCCACTACCGGAATCTTTTGATTGTGATGCAAAATGCATGATTCCCACGCTAGAATTAGCACTACCTGCGACTCACGCCCCGCTTCCCCCTTCCCAACAAAATCCAACCAGAGACATCATGCGGATCCCCAACTTTGCGATTCCCCATGCCGCAATGCGAACGCTTGTCATCGGCTCTGCATTACTGATGGCGATCGCTAATGTTGCCTCCAGCGCGGCAGCCGGCGCTTCGGCAGATCGCCCCAACATCGTTTTCATCATTGCGGATGACTGTACGTTTCGCGACATCGGCTGCTACGGAGGCCAGGCCCTCACGCCCAATATTGACCAATTGGCTCAGTCGGGAATGAAGTTCAACCGCTGTTTCCAGGCGGCACCGATGTGTTCACCGACGCGGCACAACTTGTACACCGGGCTCTATCCAGTGAAGTCGGGTGCGTACCCGAACCACACGTTCGCGGAGGATGGGACGCAGAGCATCGTTCACTACTTGAAACCGCTGGGGTACCGAGTCGCACTTTCGGGCAAAACCCACATCGGCCCTCAAGAGGTATTTCCGTTTGAATACATCGGAAAAAAGAATCCGGATATGAAGCAGATTGACAAACTGCTTTCGGAGTGCCGTGATTCGGAAACGCCATTTTGTCTCTTTGCCTGTTCCAACGAACCTCATTCGCCTTGGAACATGGGAGACGCGTCGCAATACCCGCCCGCCAAAATCAAACTGCCGCCCTACATCGTCGACACCCCGCAAGTGCGTGAAGATTTCAGCGACTACCTCGCCGAAGTCACCTATTTTGATGACCAAGTCGGCCAGATTTTGCAGCTACTCGATAAACATCAATTCAGCGACAACACGTTGGTGATGGTGGTGTCCGAACAAGGCAACTCGTTTCCCTTTGCAAAGTGGACGTGCTACGGCAACGGGCTTCAATCGGCAATGATCGTACGCTGGCCCGGCAAGGTCCAACCGGGCACGGTCACCGATGCGATGGTCGAATATGTCGACGTGACGCCAACCTTCATCGCCGCAGCCGGAGCGGCCCCGCAACCGTCCTTGGACGGCAAGAGTTTTTTGCCTGTATTGACGGGTGAAACCGACCAGCACAAATCATTTAGCTACGGCATCATGACGACGCGAGGCATCATCAATGGCAGCGACGCCTATGCCATCCGCACCGTGCGAGGGCAACAGTACCGGTTGATTTGGAATTTGAATCACGAAACCAAGTTCACCAACGCGTGTACTCAGACCCGCTACTTCCAATCGATGGTCGATGCGGCCAAAGGGGGCGACGAGAACGCACAAGAACTCGTCAATCGATATTACTATCGTCCAGAACTGGAACTGTACGACTGCAATGCCGATCCATTGGAAATGAACAATTTGGCTGAAAACCCCGAGTACGCCAGCGTCATCAAGGAATTGAAGAGCAACCTTGAGCAGTGGATGGCGTCGCAGGGAGACGAGGGAATCGAAACCGAATACGACGCGATCCTGCACCAACATGCCTACAAGGGCATGACGCGTGAACAGGCTCGCAAGGCATGGGCAACGAAGAATTCAAAGAAAGGGAAGCAGCAAGGCGGTAACGGTAAGAAACGCAACGCCAACAAGTCCGCAGGGGAATAGGCGTTTCGTCGATGAATGAAGGGGATGGGGCATATGCCTCGTCAGCGTTTCGTGCCAACGCGGTAAAGCATTTTTACTGTAGCGGAAGTCGTCAAGACTTTCGTTCCATGACGTGCCCTCCCCGAAACTCTTGGCGGCTTGTTGTTTTAGTCGTACGATGGACTTCCTAGTCCGTCGAATCCACCATTGACGGACTAGGAAATCCATCCTACACCCCTTGCCGCAGGAACCTTCACTAATCCAATTGCAAATCGAAATGGTGAGCCGTGGGTCGTAAGGCACCGGGTAACGCGTGAGCCCCGGCCGCTGACGCGTCGCGGCTCACTAAATCAACAAGTCGTCAAGACTTTCGTTCCATGACGTTCGCTCGGCCGAAACTCTTGGCGAGTTTCGCTACGTTCAAACGTGGGCTAGCGAAGGTAGCGACGTGGACGCCAAATCGATACATTGATCGCATTCCTTGACGTTGCCTTGAATCAGGATTTGACAGGCTTTTGACGACACAATCGACAGAAACCAGCGAAAAGCTGGACCAGATAAAAAGCGAAATCGCCAAACATGTCGTCGGCCAGCAGCCGCTGATCGACCGGTTGATGTTGGCGCTGTTGTGCAATGGGCATGTGTTGTTAGAGGGAGTGCCTGGGATCGCCAAGACGTTGACGGTCAATTGTTTGGCCAAGGCGATCGACGCAGACTTTAGCCGCATCCAGTTCACTCCCGACCTGTTGCCGGGCGATCTCACCGGCACGTTGGTGTACGACCCGCGGCATCATGTCTTTACGCCTGAGAAAGGACCTGTGTTCGCCAACTTGCTACTGGCCGATGAAATCAACCGGGCGCCGGCCAAGGTACAATCGGCGCTGCTCGAAGCGATGCAGGAAAAACAAGTCACGCTGGGCAAAGAGACCTTTGATCTGCCGTCGCCGTTTCTCGTCTTGGCGACGCAGAATCCGATCGAGCAAGAGGGGACCTACGCGCTTCCTGAAGCCCAGGTCGATCGGTTTATGTTCAAGTTAAAAGTGGGCTACCCCAGCATGGACGAAGAACTCGTAATCATGCAGCGGATGGCAAAGACTCGTTCCGAGGTGAACATCCAACCGGTGCTATCGCTTGATGAATTGATGCAGATGCGAAGCACGCTCGATGCGACGTTTTTGGACGAAAAGATCGAACGTTACATCATTCGCCTGGTGGACTGTACACGTCATCCAGCAAAGTACGGACTGGATATCGAGCGTTATGTCCGATTCGGAGCGTCTCCACGCGCATCGATCTACCTGTCATTAGCCGCCCGCGGAAACGCGATGATGCAGCGGCGTGACTACACCGTCCCTCAAGATGTGAAGGACGTCGCCCATGATGTTTTGCGACATCGGTTGGCGATCTCGTATCGTGCGGAAGCCGAGTCGATCACGTCCGATGATTTGCTGGACCAAATGTTGTCAACGGTGCCGGTTGTCGAGTCATGATTCCTGATTCGCTTTCCAACGCCGACGCTCAACTTTCCCTATTAGAATTGAAATGCCGTCGCCCAGTCGAACATCTGCTGGCGGGCGAATATCACTCGGTTTTCCGCGGCCAAGGAATTGAATTCGAGGATGTGCGGCGTTATCAGCCGGGCGACGATGTGCGATCAATGGACTGGAAGGTCACCGCACGGACGGGCGAACCGCACATCAAACGCTACATCGAACAGCGAGAGCAGTTTCTGTATTTGTTGGTCGACGTCTCAGCGTCGATGATCCAATCGAGCGGCGGTCGCAAACGCGCGCTGATCACCGAACTGTGTGCGCTGCTAACGATGGCCGCGGTGCGGAACAACGACCGCGTCAGTCTGATCCTGTTTACCGATCGTGTCGAAATGGTGATCCCGGCTGGAAAGGGTCGTTCGCATGCGTTGCGGATCATGGACACGATGCTGAACTTCGAGCCGACCGGTCGAGAAACCGCATTCAAGGCGGTGTTGAGCCGGTTTGGTCACATGGCACGAAAACACTCGGTAGTGTTCGTGATTTCGGATTTTTTGGCGTCGGACTACTTTGACGAACTCCGCGCATTGGCGGCCCGCCATGATCTGAATGCCGTCAATGTGCTTGATACGCAAACGCAGCTCGCCGCATCGACCGAGCTAGTCCACATGCAAGATACCGAGACGGGATCGCAGCGTTATGTCGACCTGAAGTGCACGACCCAGCAAACCGACGAACACCCTATCGCGCTGCAGGAACAAATGCTGCAAAGCGGTATTGGGTTGATGGAGCTGGGGGTGGACGAAGACTGTGTGACGGCATTGGCGAGCTATTTCCAGTCGCGGCATCGACGTGTTGCTGACGAGACGGGTGGCTAAATGTTGCGTTGTGCTCTCGGTTTTGTTTTACCGCTCGTTTTTATAGCGATCTTTGCAACCGTTACGTTCGCGGTGGAAATTGCGGCCTCCGGGGAAAGCAAGCTCAGCCCGAAATCGTTCGGCATTACCGTGCGATTCATCCCCAACCATGCCAGGCCCGGGGACGTCGTGCAACTGCGGGCCGAGATGGACCGAGACACATGGGGCCAGTTCGATTTGCATGTCCCTGCAAACCCAGACATGCACGCGATCACGGTGGAAAAAATCCCTCTGCAATACCAAGACGGACGTTATCGACAGCAGCAAAGTTTGGTGTTTCAACCCAAACGTTCTGGGGCACTGCGAGTGTCCGGTGCGACCATTGATGTCGTGACCTCGCGAGGCCGGCAAACGGTAACGGTCCCTGATCTGACGCTGGTGATTGAGCCAACTGGGATCACCGACACCACGACGACGCCTGTGCCATTGCCGACCTCAACGCCGGCGCAGTCATCGCAGTCGCTCGCGTTTTTTGCAGCCGCGGTCGGCATCGGCTTGGTGTTTTTGCTCGCGATCTTCGTTGTCGCTCGAAAGCACCGGAATCGGCAACCCACGGCCGCACCATCCACCTCGCAGTCACCGCCGCCAACGGACAATCTCGTACATTTGCTGCAGTCCGGCCAAATGCCGCGTCACGATTTGGAACGGTTGCTGGCCGACCCGAACTTTACCGCATCGGTTGACGTGCGTGCTGCGATCGAGCGAGCGGTATACGCCGAAGAATACGACACTGCGCAACTTGCCCACCAGTTGCAACAGCAGGAGGGAAGATGAGTTTCGCCTATCCCTGGCTGCTGCTGTTGTTGCCGGTTCCTGCGATATTGGCATGGCGGATGCGAATTGCGCGTCCTAGTTTGCCGGTCCCGTCGCTACAGCTTTGGCAACATACCGATCGCGGACGTGCTCGGTACCTTTGGCTGCTGCCGCTGCTTCGCATCATCTCGCTGATGCTCTTGATTGTGGCCCTGGCCAGACCGCAGGCGGGAAGCACGCACACGGTCCAGGTGTCCGAAGGAATCGCGATTGAGTTGTTGGTCGACGTCAGCAGCAGCATGGACATGAGCATCCAGCTGCCGGACAAAAAACAGAACAGCCGCATGCAGGTGGCCAAAGAATTGGTGGAACGCTTCATCGCGGGCGACGGCGAAAAATTGAAGGGACGCGAAGGTGATCTGTTGGGGCTGATCACGTTTGCAAGGTACGCCGACACACGTAGCCCGTTGACGTTTGGGCACGAAGCACTGCTGCAATTGGTTCGCGACCTCGAAATCCAACAGCGGCCCAACGAAGATGGCACCGCTTACGGCGACGCCTTGGCGATTGCCGCCGCCCGGCTACGACAACTCGATGACCCCGACGTTCGCGAGCGACGATCGTTCGAAAGTGAAATTTCCAGCCGTGTAATCATCCTGCTGACCGACGGAGAGAACAACTCGGGGCAACATTTGCCAGTCGAGGCCGCGGGATTGGCGAAAGAGTGGGGCTGCCGCGTCTACTGCATCAGCTTGGGAGACCACGCAGCGCAATCGATATCCGCGCCGTCGTCGTCCGCACCACTTGCGGATCCACC
Source organism: Novipirellula caenicola (assembly GCF_039545035.1). Classification (NCBI taxonomy): domain Bacteria; kingdom Pseudomonadati; phylum Planctomycetota; class Planctomycetia; order Pirellulales; family Pirellulaceae; genus Novipirellula; species Novipirellula caenicola. The sequence goes on along the minus strand of NZ_BAABRO010000007.1, from coordinate 171,993 downwards.
GCTTTCCGAAGCCGAACGCGTGCTCGAACACATCAGCCACGAAACGGGTGGCATTTTTCGCACCGCTCACGATTTCGAGTCATTGTTGGCGGTCTATTCCGAGGTGGATCAACTAGAGCGTTCCCGCATCGTGACTCGCCAATACACGCGAGTCGCCGAGTGGTTCGGGTTGCCATTGGTTGTTTCGCTATCGATATTGATCATTGCTCTTGTGCTCGAAGCCACGTGGTTACGGACGGTGCCATGACATTCTTTACGTTTCAAAACCCGAGCATGCTTGGACTGCTGGTGATGCTGTTGCCGGTGGCGTGGTTGCTTCGCCGTGCGCGGCGTCGCCGAAAGACGGTCATCGATGCGATGGGCGGCGATCTTGGCCTGCGATCAAGATGGCGTGACCGACTTTGCTTGGCGGCAACGCTGCTGTTGGTCCTGGCGTTAGCGCGTCCTGGGATTTCGCCGCAGCGACATTCGGTGTCCAAGAGCGGTCGTGACGTGGTGTTTGTGCTCGATGTCTCGCAAAGCATGCTGGCCGAGGACGCTTATCCGTCGCGATTGGATGCCGCCAAAGACGCGATCCGTGACGCGCTGGACCACTTGCAATCCGAACGAGTGGCGTTGGTCGTGTACGCGGGCAGTGCCAACATTCTCTGTCCGCTAACGTTCGATTACGACTTTGTGCGATACGTGTTGGATCAAGCCACTCCGCGAACCGTCGATTTCGGCGGCACCACCTTACTATCCGCCACCGAGAAGTGTGCCGACAGCATCTTTACCGAGCAGCGCAACGGAATGCAGGATTTGATCGTCCTGACCGATGGCGAAGAACATGGGTCGCACAATCAGCGGATCGCCAAACTGCTAAACGAGCACGCGGCGGGACTGTTGTTGGTTGGCATTGGCGACACGGCGGCGGGTTCACGCATTCCCATCACAGGCGACGAGGGCGCGACGGAGTACTTGAAACACGACGGACAATTTGTCACGACGCGATTGAACGAAAGCGGACTGCGAGAGCTTGCTCGTTTGGCGAGCGGTGCCACCTACGTCTCGGCAGGAACGTCGGCATTTGATCTGGCTGGTCTGTATTGGCAATACGCGAGCGAGAAACCCATCGCCGATGTCGGCGGAAGCGACACCTACGTTACCTATCAAGAGCTTGGATTCCCGCTGATGGGGCTGGCGTTAGCGATGTTATTGATCGCCGAGTGGCAGCATCGTTCGCACAGACGCAGACGCACACAATTTCCAGTGCAGCAGATTGCTGCATTGCTTTTCACCGCCGCCATCAGCGTCGTAACAACGCCATCATTGTCGGCCGAGGAAACCGGCGTGGCGTCGCAATTTGCCGAGGCCGTACGGTTACAATCCGCAGGCCGGACGGCGGATGCGATGGAGATTTATGACGCGATCGATTCGAGCATCGTAGCCGGACAGATCTCGGCCCAGCAAACCGCGGCACTGCGATTCAACCAAGGGCTGTGTTACTTGGATCTAGCCGCCAACGACGCGGATGCGGAACCGAGATCCGCCTTGTCGAACGTCGAGCAAGCCCAGACCTGTTTTCTGGATGCATGTCGGATGTCACCCGAGTTCAAGCGTGCGAGGATGCGACTCGATCCGACCGCAAACTGGATCACTCAGCTGCAACAGCAAATCGAACAAGAGGATGAGCGTCAGCAGAAACTGCAGGAACAACTTCAAAATTTGATCGAGCTGCTTCAGGAACTGCAACAAAAACAAACGGCCTTGCGTGACAAAGTTCCCAGCCGACAGGACCCAGGGCGTCGCAAACCGGCGGTTGCCCAACCGCCGGAAGGCGAACCGGAAACGGCGGCCGAGGATGGCAAACAATTCTCGCAACAGCAGCGGCAATTGCATCAAGAAGGAATTGCGATCGACGCGGCCATGCAGAAACTTGACCAAGCGATGTCGCAATCGGTTCCGTCCGAAGACACGCAACCGCTAAGCGTATTGGAAGAGCCGCTGAGGCTGATGAAACAAGCGATCACGGCCCAAGACTTAGCGGTCGAACCGCTACGGCAATGGAGCCGCTGGGCGAATGCTCGCGACCTGCAACAGATCGCCATTCGCAAGATCCAGGAGATCCTGGACCTATTGGCCAGCGACAGTTCCGAAGACTCGGACGAAGGCGACTGGGACGATGAAGAGTCCTACGAAGACATGATGGAATCGAGTGAGTCCGACGAAGCGATGATGTCGTCGATGCAAGGGGAAGGCGAATTTGCCAGCGGCGGAGAAATGCAACCGTTGCCGGTCCCCAACTATTCGGTGGAAGACATTTTGATGCAAGAGCAGGGCAGTCTGCAATTTCGCCAACAACAGCGAGCCAAGAGCAACCAAGGCAAAGTGGAGAAAGATTGGTGAGCCGTCGATGGCATATCGAATTGTTGAGGACACTTGGAATCGTTTTGGCCCTTGCCGCAGCGAATGTCGCCGGTGCGCAGTTAGACAATGAAGATGCGGATGCCCAAGTATCATCGACCGTGGCACCAGCGACCGAGGCACCAGCGACCGATTCCGAACTCGAAGTCGTCGAAATCCCGATCAAACTCAAAGAGCAATCCTGGTTCACCGATGTGGTGGCGACGGCCGTGATCGAATTCCCCGAAGCGGTGGAGCAACCCGAATCGTTGCCGCCGGATGACAAGGATGTTGCGTTCGTCGGTTTGGAGCTGAACGCCCCCTCCACGTCACATCTTCGCCAACCCGATGCGGTGGTTCGATTTGTCCCGCAGCATCCGGGGGTGTCGGTTTTTCCATCGCTCGAGTTCCGCTCGGCAACCCACCTTTACCGTACTTTGCCCACGCAATTCCTGGTCAGCGTCCCCCAACCGAGTTCGAACATGCAGTTTGAATTTCGACCAGAAAAAACATCGGTTTACGTCGGTGAACCGACGCGGGTGAATGTCAAATGGTCGAGCCAAGAGGAGACAAACCGATTTCGCTCACTGCAATGTTATCCGGACATTTTTCGAAACCACGATGCCGAGGTAGTAATACCTCGCTGCACTGCCCCCGAAGAACTGCAGATGGGAATGCCGATCGGCGGTCGACGCATCATTGTTCCTCGCGTGCCGCCTGACGACAAACCAGCCTTGTTCGGCACGGTCGAGTTTCCATTGTTCATTCGTTTCCATGAACCCAACACCGTCAACATCGGCCCCACGCGTTTAGAGTGTGCCCTGCTGAAGAGCCCCGAAGGCGCGTTCGCTCCCTATGCCGCCTACTACAACAATGGATTGTTCGAGCCGTTTTCGGCGCTGAAGTCGTACGAGCGAGTCTATGTGGAATCCGAACAAACGCCGGTCCGCGTGCTTCCGCTGCCGTCGGAGCATCGCTCGGAATGGTTTAGCGGACTGTTCACCCCATGCAAGATCGATGTCACGTCGGCAACCGATGAAATCACGGTCGGGCAAGTTCTGCAAATCGACGTCCGAGTGCATAGCGACGCACCGCACGGCATGCTCGAACTTCCACCGCTATCATTGCAGCGGAGTTTGCGGGGACGGTTCCACGTCTCGAGCGAAATGGGGCGAACATGGCACCCCGATGGAACCAGTTTCCGAATCCGTGTGCGTCCGTTGACCACCAACATCACCGCGTTTCCATCGCTGCGAATCCAAGTCTTTGACGCAGAGGCGGGCGAATATCGCTTCATCCAAACCGCAGCGATTCCCCTAAAAGTACTTGCGGATGACGGACGAGACTTTTTCGAAGTACGATCGCTCCTCGCCGAGCGAACTCTGACCGACCAACCCGAAGGGGTTTGGCACAACGCACAACCAGGAATCATGAGTCCATTTTTGAATCACGCGATTGGGATTTTGGCAGACTACTTTTGGCTGTGGATGATCTCCACCACCGTATTGTTTGCCTTTGTTGTGCCATGGGTCCGCGAGCGACGGCGTCGTGCGACTCACCCGGTTTACCGACGACAAGTCGCCGCGTATCACGACTTGCTTCGGCAACCCGAGGGGAGCGTGCAAAAGTGGGAATCCTTTCTGCGATTTTTGGCCACTGGATTCTCGGTTCCGCCGAACGCTTGGACGATCCAGGACACTCAAAATCGTCTGCGTGAGATTGAGCTTTCCCAATCCGACATTGACTTGATCGCGAAAACCCATGCCGTCGCAGACAGGTCCGATTTTTCGTCACAGAAATCAACCGCCTCGATCCCTGAACTCAACGGGGTAGCAAGTCGACTGTTCGCAAAGCTCCGCCGTCTTTCGGTTTTCCTATGGATTGTTTTCTGCGCAACTCCGCTAACTGCGTACGCATCGGAGTGGAGCGAAGCGGAAGTGCTTTTTGATCAAGCCATCCACTCGGATCCTGGATTGCCAGAAACCGAATCGTTGTTCAAGCAAGCGGCGTTAAAGTTCGAGAGTGCTGCCGGCGACGCCCGACAACGAGGACATGCTTGGTACAACGCCGGCAATGCGTGGTTCAAAGCTGGCGAGATTGGCCGAGCGATCGCATGTTATCGCCAAGCACAGGTGTATCGACCGTTTGACGACAAGGTCCGCGAAAACTTGAAAGCCGTACGAGCGTTGGCGGTCGATGCCATCGACGATGTCCGCGCAGACCGTTTCCTGCGTTGGCCGCTGCGATGGATCTGCGCAGCGTTGGTCCTCAGTTGGACATTGTTTCTGAGTTTGCTGCTCGTGCATCTTCGCTACCGAACACGGACGACGACGGCGGTGGTGATCTTAGCTGCATCCAGCGTCGCAGTGATGGTGGGGACCGCGGTTTACGCTGACATTCAATCGGGACGCGAAGGCGTGGTGATCGTTGGTGAAACGTTTGGTCGCAAAGGCCCGGCGTATTCGTATGACACGGCATTTTTCGAGCCGCTGCATGACGGGTTAGAGTTCGATGTAAAAACGAGTCAAGCGGATTGGTTAAACATCGAACTAGCCGACGGCCGCGAGTGCTGGATCCCCGCCGACCAAACCCGGTTAATTTTTAACAAGCGATAGGGGGTGGGAAGTTGCCAGGGCGGTCGATGCGAGGAAGGTGTCGCTGAATCACCTAATCTCGCAGTCCCCTCTTCGGCCCAAAGGGCCATCCGTTTGCCTAGCCCAGGCCAGCGGCCTGGGAATGGTTGTAAGATACTTCCATAGGGCCAAAGGCCCGGCAGTTTGCATCGCTAATCCAGGGTTTGCCCAATGCCTCAATCACTTTCGCAAGTTTGGATCCGTCTCGTTTTCTCAACCAAAGAACGTCGACCGTTTCTAAAGGACGAACCGTTCCGCGAAGAAATGTTTCGCATGCTCTCCCACCACGTCAAAGAATCAAAATGCGTGAATGCTTGCGTGGGAGGACACATCGACCATGTTCATCTTCTGATTGGGCTTTCAAGAACCATCAGTATTGCGAAACTCGTCGAGAACATCAAAACCGAAACATCCAAGTGGGCGAAAACCGCCGTGGGTGGGACTTCAAGGTTCTCTTGGCAATCAGGCTATGGCGTTTTTTCAGTCAGCCACTCCGAACGTGGTGAGGTTGACGAATACATACGCAACCAAAACAAACATCACGACCAGCTGTCGTTCCATGATGAATTTCGGGCGATTTGTAAACGGCATGATATAGAAATCGACGAACGATATGTGTGGGATTGAGGCGTATAAACGGCCGGGCCGTTGGCCCTACCTAACTTTCTTGGACACGGATTCCCAGGCCGCTGGCCTGGGCTAGGTAAATCGCTGGGCCTTTGGCCCGAAAACATGCCGCTTGCTAGCCAGCCGCTTACTCCCGCGACCTGCCTCTTTGCAAACGTTTTGCCTTTTCGGCCCAGGGGGCGTGGCGGTCGAAGATCACGCCGTACTCTTGATAGCGATTGTAGGGTACCGCATCCTGCTTCCACTTTTCCACCGCTTGGTCATAACCGGCCCGCATTGATTTCATCGCTTCGCTGTACTCGGGGTTCTTGGCCAAGTTGACCAATTCCAGCGGATCCTTTCGCGTGTGATAAAGTTCCTCGGTCGGCGAGAATCCGTCTCCGGCGTAACCCCAGTAAATGTACTTCATGTCTTTGGTCACGATCGCAAGCGATTGAGTTGCGGGCGTCCCCCACACGTTGATCAGCGGCAGAGAGGTGTGGATGTCGGTGGCCGGATCATCAAGGATCGGGATCAGACTGCGTCCATCCATGTTGCGGGGCGGCGTGATGCCGGCCATTGCAAGAATGGTCGGCGCAAAATCGATATTGCCCGTCAACGAATCGGTTCGCAACTGTTTCCCACGGTTGGGATGGCGAGGATCGTAAACGATCAATGGCACGCGTGATGCTTCTTCGTACGGCAGCACCTTGGAACCATAACCATGCGAGCCACACAAAAAACCGTTATCCGAAGTGTAGAAAATCACGGTATTGTCACTGGCACCATGCTCTTCTAACGCATCCCGAATCATCCCGACCGCAACGTCGATGGCGTAGATTTGTTGATGGTACTTTGCCATCACATTGTCGTAATCGTCCGAGTAGTGCCACGAATGAAACCGCTCGTATTGACGTCCTTGTTGACTCTGTTTGGAAAAGTGCGTGCCGTGTTCGCGACCGAAGTTCGCCGGTTTTTTGAATGTCTTTCCGGCATAGACATCATCAAATCGAGGATCCGGTGTCGCCGGCATGTGCGGTGCTTTGAAGCTGATCGACAAGCAAAACGGTTGCTCCTTCGCAGCCGAATCACGAACAAAGTCGCGACCGAAGGCGCCGTAGGACAACGTCGAGTGCGGATACTCGTCGGCATACTTCGCCATCGATTTGTTTTGCCGGGTGTTGTAGCTCGTTTGCCCGGGGCCGCCGCCCCACACGTCGAAGTCGTCGCTGGGAAGTTGCAACTTCTTGGACTCCGGCGTATCGACGACTTCGAATCCGAATTTACCTGCGAACGCGGTGCGATAACCGTTGGCGCGAAGCAGCATGGGGTAGCTCTGCTGCCACTTGTCCCGCGTCATCGGGCCGTGATCAAAATTGCAGCCCGTTTTGTATTCCAGCATCCCTGTCATTACACTCGCACGACTGGCCATACAGATCGCGGTCGTATCGTAGTGATTGTCGAACACCATCCCCTCGGCGGCCAATTGGTCAAGATTGGGCGTTTTCACATCCTCGTTGCCGTAGCAGCCAAGCGAGTAAAAGCTCTGATCATCGGACATCAGGAAAATGATATTGGGGCGTTCATTGGCCAGCGCGGTAGAGACGCACGCAAACGACAACAAAGTGGCCCAAATGCGAGATGATTTCGAGAACCGTCGAAGGAGATCCATGGCTTGATTTTCTGAGGTTTTGAAAGGGGGGTGAGCGTTCAAGCGAATTCACGGACGCTTGCCGCGTCCACGAACGATTATCATCGAAGAGATCGAGTCCAGCCACACCTAAATTTGTAATGCGGTGAAGCATTTAGAGAAGGCAAAGCACGGCATTGCGTTCCGTAGCTACGCTCGCCAGAGCGTGGAGGATTGACGTCCAATACGAATCACCACCTTCTGGCGAAGGTCGCTACGAGAAAAGGCTTCACAGCGTTACTGAATTCGGCTCGTCTTCACGTTGTTGGCCTGATCCGTGCGGGTATCGCGACCGCCGCAGCGTTAGCCAAAAACGCAAATAATTTGTTGACACGCGGTTTCGCACGGACATTAGCCATTTGAACCGCCCCCCCGAAACCGTGCCATTTGTGCACCTTTACTAAGGATTTTCGCTTCGTGACGTCAAACGACCGCAACACGACGGATGCATCGACAGAGGTGGTTGCATTGATTGCCCAGCACCAATCTCGGTTGCGGGGATTCGTGCGGTGTTTGCTTGCTCATGACAAAGACGTTGACGATTTGCTGCAAGAGGTGAACGTCGTGCTTTGGCAGAAGGCAGACCAATTCGAAATCGGAACCGATTTCTGGGCGTGGGCGAGTCAGGTAGCCAGATTCAAGGTGATGAACCAGGTTCGCAAGTATTCTCGCGACCGCTTGGTGTTTGACGAGTCGTTCATGACCGAGTTGGCGGATCTTGCCACCGAGCGGTCCAGGGGGTTCGAGGATCAACAATCCGCACTTCGGCACTGCATGAAACAATTGCCAGGGCCGCAACGGGCATTGATCGAGATGCGGTATTCAAGCGAGCGCTCGATCGGCAGCATCGCGGACGAATTGGGACGCCCCGAAGGATCGATTCGACAAACGTTGTACCGAATCCGCGGGCTGTTGCTGCAGTGTATCGAGTTGAACATGCCGGAGACTTCGCGATGAGCAACGATACCGACCGCGAATTTGCCAACCTGCTTCAATTAGCAATCGATGGCCAGATCGATCCAGGCCAAGGTCAACGTTTGCAAGAATTGATGCGTGGTAACCCCGAACGAATGAACGCTTGGGTTGATCACTTTCGACTTGATTCGCTACTTAGCAACGAGATTGATCGGTCGTCGGTCGTCGACCTTGTCGATCTGGTTTGCCCGCAAAATTCGACTCTCGATCATGTTTCACCTGAGGTGCATCAGACGAAATACCGCAAGCACACTGAATCTAAAGCGTGGTGGGTCGTCACGGCGATTCTGGCTGTGTCCGTTCTGTTTATGGCATTCCTGTTCGTGACCGGCCGATCGTTATCACCATTTGCCAGCGTGGCGACACCCACACAACCGGACACCACGATCGCGATCCTTGCTCAAACGTCCGAGGATGTTTGGCACGGTAACGTCGAGCCACCGCTATTGCTGTCACCGGGCCGATTGCAGCTTGAATCGGGGTTGGCAGAGATCCGAGTTTACAACGGTGTGACACTGTATCTCGAAGGTCCCGTCGACTTGGATTTGAATTCACTTGAGCACGCCCATCTGCGACATGGAAAACTGCGAGCCCGTGTTGCCGAACAAGCCGAAGGATTCACCGTCACCACCGATGCCGTGCGACTCGTGGACCGAGGTACCGAGTTTGCCATTTCAGCAGGCGACGATGGACGATCTCAAGTCCATGTGTTTGATGGGCTGGTCGATCTTTATCCCAGTGGCAAAGCGTCACGCGACGACACGAACCGACGTCCCGTCAGTGAAGGCGAAAGCGTCGAAGTCGATCCATCGTTTGAAACTCGCCGAACCGAATTCGCTCTCGATCGGTTCCCGTCGGCCCAGGCGATGGATCAATCGGTTGCAAATCGTTTCGAGCGATGGAAGTCCTGGAGCACTGAATTTGCCAAACGTCCTGATTTATTGGTCTACTACAATTTCGAAGAGTTCGGCGAAAAGGGCAACGGTCGCAATACCGTGATTGATCTTGCGGACGCCAACCCTATCAATGCAACCGTGGTCGGTTGCGAAATGTTGACAGGACGTTGGCCTCAGAAAAAGGCACTTGGGTTCTACAATCCCGCCGACCGATTGCGGGTGCGGATCCCAGGTCGTTGGCCAAATTTGACGATGGCATGCTGGGTTCGGCTGGACGAATTACGCGGAGTCAATCAAGCACTCCTGCTGACCGATTCCTTTGATGCATGGCAGCCTCATTGGCAAATCGCCAAAGAGGGCACGTTGAAGCTTGGGATTGGGCAAGACACCGTCGAGGAATCGCGGCGGATGCGAAGCCCGTCGACACCGCTGAACGAACTCGCCCCGCTCGGACGCTGGATGCATCTGGCGACCGTTTACAACGCAGAGAGAAAAACCGTCGACCATTATGTCAACGGCAACAAGGCGGGATCCAATGGGTTGCCGGTCGCCGAACCGCTACACATCGGCACCGCGGAAATAGGCAACTGGTTACGTCCGCGACAAACCGGTAACGAACCGATCCGCAATCTGGACGGCCGCATCGATGAATTCATGTTGCTCCGCTCGGCACTGAACGCGGAAACGATCAAAGAAATTTACCAGGCCGGACGTTAGGGTTAGCACCAACATCACGCCGCGCCGCTAGAAGAATAATCGAAAGTCTTGGCGACTTTCGCTACCAGCAATAGGAACTTTCCATGATCAAGCAATCAATCAGTCGACGCCGTTGTCTGGCCGCTGCAGGCGCCACCGTAGCGTTGCCGTTTCTCGAGTCGCTATCGCCTGGCAAAACGTATGCCGCTGGACCACCATCGTTGCCACCTGCAACGGCAGCTCCTCGGCTTGTATGTATCGGTGTTTCGCTGAGCATGTATCCGGGCGAATGGAATCCGCAACAGACCGGACATAATTATGTCGCCCCGAAATTGATCGAGCCGTTGTCAGATTTGCGTGACACGTTCACCTTGATCTCCAACGCCGACCACCCAGGGGTTACCGGCGGTCACAAAGGAGCTCCGGCGTTTTTGTCGGGTGTCTACAAACCCGAACGCGTTGGCCAGTCGATTGTGATTCGCAATCAAATCACACTCGATCAATTGGCTGCCAAAACGCTCGGCGCCAACACGCGATTTCAATCGCTGCAATTGGGTGCCGCCGATGTGGGTGTCTCGGATTCGTTGTCGTGGGATGACAAAGGCATCCCGATGCCGACGATGTCCGACCCGCTGGACATTTACGAGCAGCTGTTTGTGAACGATGCCAATCCAGAACGAACGGCTCGATCGATCAAGATGGGGCGTAGCGTCTTGGATTTGGTCAATGCTGATGCCAAGATGCTTCACCGTGAATTGTCGAAAACCGACCAAGCGTGCTTGGATCAATACATGACGTCGGTGCGAGACATCGAAACGGGGATCCGTCGTCAACTGGAATGGCTAAAAACGCCCAAACCAGGTGTGCCCGCGAGTACCGATCGAGCCACCAACTACCACGAAAACTTGGACTTGATCCTGGAACTGACTGCGTTGGCGCTGCAAACCGATTCAACGCGGGTCATTTCCGTCGCCTTGCCAGGCAAAGGAATGCCAATCGAAATTGGCAACACGCGAGTCACCGATTACCACGGCCAATCGCATCACGGAAAAGATCCAGACGTCATCGAGAGCTTGGTCCAAGTTGAACGCTTGCATACTCAGTCGCTCGCCAAATTCCTTCACCGTCTGCAATCGACTCAGACCACTGAGGGAACGCTATTGGATTGTACGCAAGTTTTGTTCGGCAGCGGATTGGGCAACGCTAGCTCGCATTCCAATCGTGATCTGCCGGTGCTGCTGGCCGGTGGTGGGTTCCGACACCAAGGACATATCCGGCTTCAGGAAGGCACGCCGCTGAGCAACGTCTTTGTGACCATGCTGCAGCAAATGGGGATCGAAACCGACTCGTTTGCGGGCAGTAACGGGACAGTGAACGAATATATAACGGGGTAGCTGGCTGTTGATTTTGTGATCCGAACGGACGTGTGCGTCCTGGGCGTACGCATTACCCGGTGCCTTACGGCCCACTCCAGACCGAACGCGATAAAAACTGAAACACGTAAACCTGAATATTTTTGATCGGAACGATTCACCCCACCGATCAACCGAAACCAACGAAGCAATGAAACCAAACCTATCACTATCCTGTCGCCGCTCCCTGATGCCTTACAGTCTGGCGTTCTGTCTGGCGTTGCTGCTTTGCCAAAGTGTGCAAGGCGACGACTTCACGTCGGCGGTGGACCAATTCACTCAGCAGCACTGCATCCGATGCCATGACGCTCGAAAAGCGAAAGGCGATTTTCGCATCGATCAACTCTCGCGTGACCTGAGTGATCCAGCCAACGCGATCGCGTGGCAAGACGCATTGGATCTCGTCAAACTTGGTGAAATGCCGCCCGAAGAGCAGCCGCGGCCTTCCGCCAAAGAACTGAAATCATTTGTTAAAGCCGTCGAAACCGAGATTCGGCGATCAGCCCAGTCGGCGAGCCAGACGGGGCAAATCGAACTTCGTCGCTTAAGCCACACGGCGATGGACAATACGGTCAACGACCTGCTGGGAACTCGATTGCGATTGTCCGCAGGATTACCCCAAGATTCGGAGGTTGCCGGATTTGACAATATGGCGGCCACGTTGACTCAGTCCGGCGAGTTCATGCGAGTGTTGCAGCAGAACGCACGCCGGATCGCAAAGGACGTTATCGCAAATGGTCCGGACCCGCGAGTTTCCATCACGCAGGAGGCCGCGGAATTGGAACGGGGAAAGAGCGTCGAAAGCGATGGCGACACCGTGGTGCTATGGTGCAGCAAGAACCGAGGGCATGTTGTTTGGCCATCCAAGTTCGAGGCTCCGCGAGCAGGCGTCTATCGCATCGAGCTCGACATGTCGCACACCATCCATACGGCCGAGTTGGAAAAAAAAATTACCGACTGGGAAGGAAAAAAACACGACAAAAATGGCAAGAAGCTTGTTCGCGTTCCAGGCAAACCTTTTCCACCAAACTACCGCCGGCACGTATCGATTGTCGCCGCTCCGTTCCCGTTGCAATACGCGGGTGGTGCGTCGGTGGGCGGACGTCGAGTCGCATTGGTCGAAGTCGGACCGACGATGGCGACCGTCCAATGCGAGATTGAACTTGAAAAAGGCGAAACGTTTTTCGTCCACGCTAGCGATTGCCCGCGCGGCGCTCGCAGTCCTTGGGGAGTGATCGATTCAAAGCGGATGCTTGTTGGAGAACTGCTGCGAGTAAAGCAATTACACATTGACGGGCCTCTTTTGGAATCTTGGCCCAATGCGATCACCCGTGAGTTGCTGGACGACAAAAATCATCTGTCCCAATCCGCACTGCAAACGCTGCTGACTCGGACGTTCCGGCGTCCGGTTCCGCCCGAAGTCACCGCTCTGTATCAGCAAATTTTCGAGGCGACTCAAGACGAAGGGATGTCACCTCAGGCCGGTTTGCGACAAGTTATCGAGTCGATGCTCTGCTCGCCAAGATTTCTGTACGAACGACCTTTCGCAGACAACAAAGATACTTTCGCCATCGCGAGTCGGTTGTCGTATTTCCTTTGGAATTCGATGCCCGATCAGGAACTGATGTCGTTGGCGGCGTCTGGTGCAATCCTCGACACGAACGTGTTGGAATCTCAGGTGCGACGCATGATCGCAGACCCGAAGTCCGATCGGTTTGTGATCGATTTTGCGGGACAATGGCTGGGACTTCGCCGCGTCGGAGCGATGTTGCCTGATCCGAAATTGTATCCTGCCTACGATCCCGCACTTGAGCGTGCGATACGTAGCGAATCCGAAGCCTTGTTCTCGGAGATACTGCATTCCAACCGTCCCGTCACCGACTTTTTGAATCCCGGTTACGCGATGCTCAACGAGCGACTTGCCGAGCATTACGAAATCAACGGCGTCGAAGGCAACGAATTTCGCCGTGTTAATTTGCCGGCCGGTCATCCACGCGGCGGTTTGTTGGGTCACGCCAGCATGTTGACGATCACGTCCAACGGAACTCGCACCTCACCCGTCGTGCGAGGCGTTTGGATTCTCGAAAACCTGTTAGATTCGCCCCCATCACCGCCGCCGCCAGACGTGGAACCGATCGAACCCGATGTACGCGGTTCCACCACGATCCGCGAGATGTTGGCCAAGCACCGTGATGTCGCGACTTGCAACGAATGCCATCGCCGGATCGACCCATGGGGATTCGGACTCGAAAACTTTGACGCCGTCGGAGCTTGGCGAGAGCAATACGGGATCAACGGCAAAGGCAAACCAGTCGACGCCGCAGGCAAGACACCGAGCGGCGAAACATTTGACGGAGTGGTCGAAATGCGTTCGATTTTGATGCAACAATCGGATCGATTCACCCAGGTGATCACCGCGAAACTACTATCGCATGCGGTCGGTCACCCGACCACGATCGCGGAACGGGTTGCCATCGAAGAAATCGTCAAACAGAACAAGCAATCCGGTGGCCGGTTTGCCGATTTGATCGTGCAAATTTGCACCCATCCGATGTTATTGCAGATCGAGTGACACGCCGAGTGTACTCACGTCCCACTCATCCAATCACTCCCAATTCCCTTCACGCCTGCTGAAAAAGAAATTGACATGATCAAATCCTTCGCACGACCCGGTGTTGTTCCGTCTTGCACCGTTGCAGCCGCATGGAGCGTCCTGATTTTGACCGCCACGGTATCGAGTCTTCACGCCGCCGAGGACCGAGCGACGGTGTTTGAGGACGACTTCGACAATCGTCAGAGCGTCGGTGAAGGTTACACCTCGGCACGAGGAACCGAGGATGCATGGAACATCGTCGATGGCGTGTTGGTCGGCAAGCAAACCAAGTCAGATCACGGAGCGGTGATTCGCAAAAACATCAAGTTTGACGACATCGACCTGCAATTCGATTTTCGTTTCAGCGGCGGCACGCGATTCAACTTTGTGCTCGACGATCAAAATGAAAAATCGGTTCACGCCGGACATATCTGTCGCGTTTCGATTTCCCCCAAAAAGATCTCGGTCACGGACGACAAAACGGGCAACATGAATTTGGAGGTCCGAAAACAACGCCAATCCAAAAACCTGCCCCCCGAGCAACAGAAGTCGCTGGACACACTGCTCGCCGAAAAGACCAACGCCGCTGCTGTTAATCTGAAACCTGGCCAGTGGTACCGATTGGGCGTTCGCATCAAGGGCGATTCTCTAGAGGCTTCGCTCGATGGCAAGAAGATTGTCGAGCTTCGTTCGCCCGGGATCGATCACCCGACCAAAACAAAGATCGGCATGACCGTCAACGGATCAACCATTGATTTTGACAATTTGAAAGTCTTCAGCGTTAGCCAATAGTCCGAAACTCCCCACAGCGGTTCCTCTTCCAAGTCCACTTTTGAAAATCCCCTGCACGATGAAAAACACCGCCCCCCAACGTTCCATCGATTTGCTGCTACTGAGTGCTGTCTTTCTGCTTTCGCTGGGAACCGTCACCTCGGCGGCAGACGAAGCGACGGCGACGCCGGACCGTCCCAACATCCTGTGGATCACGATCGAAGACTGGAGCCCCGACTTGTCGTGTTACGGCACCAAGGGAATCCAAACACCGCACGTGGACCAATTGGCTTCCGAAGGGATTCGCTACCAATGGGCTTTCACGACGTCGCCGGTTTGCTCGACTTCGCGTTCTGCGATGATGACGGGGTTCCACCAAAATTACATCGGTGCTCACCAACACCGCACCAATGACAAGAAACCGTTGCCGTATGGGATTCGCCCAATCCCTCATCTGCTGGCCGATGCAGGCTACTTCACTGCGCTAATGAGCTGGAAAACCGACTGCAATTTCTTGCCGGACAAGAAGAATGAATTGTTCATGGGCGAGGACTGGAACGAGCGTGAACCGAATCAACCTTTCTTTGCTCGCATCACGTTTGGGGGAACGCACCGAGCTTGGAATCGCGATCCGCTGCGTCCGATTGACCCCAAGGATGTTGAGCTGCCGCCGTATTACCCGGACACCCCATTCATCCGCCGCGATTGGGCCACCGGTTTGGAACAAATGCAGATTGTCGACCGTGAAGTGGGGGAACTGTTGAAACGGCTCGCTGACGAAGGGTTGGCGGAAAACACCATTGTCTTTTTCATTGGCGACCACGGCCGCTGCCACATCCGTGGCAAGCAGTTTCTTTATGACGAAGGAACTCGCATTCCGATGATCATGCGTTGGCCGGGAAAAGTCAAACCAGGGCAAGTCAACGAGGATCTGGTGATGTCGATCGACATCTGCGCGACAATCCTCGAAGCGGCTGGCATCGAGGCCCCGGTTCCACTGCATGGCAAAAGTCTATTCAGTAAGGAGGTCCAGGACCGCAAGTACGTTTTCGCAGCACGCGACAAGATGGACGACGCACATGACGCGATGCGATCGATTCGATCGAAGGATCACAAGTTGATTCTGAATCAGATGCCCGAACGAGCGTATTGCCAATTCAGTCATTACAAAGAAGGTGCATATCCTGCGCTCGCGGAAATGAACGTCCTGAATTTGGAAGGAAAGCTGACGCCGGAACAAGCGGCGTTTATGGCGGCGAGCAAGCCTGAGATCGAACTGTTTGACCTGAAAAAAGATCCACACGAAGCGCACAACGTCGCGGATGATCCGCAGTACGCCGATGTGAAAGCCGAATTGCTCGCCGAGCTGGAGCATTGGCGAACCCACGTGATCAAAGACCAAGGCGTGTCGGAGGAATTTCGTGCCGTCGGCGTTTTCCCGGATACATGCCCCACGCCGACGGTGGGCGAATGGGTCGAGAAGAACGCTGAGAATTACGACTTCAGCAAATACGGATCGCCGGGCTGGTATCCCACCCGCACGTTGGAAGAGTGGCAAAAGGCACGCGATTTGTGGGCTCCGTATGTATTCCGCGGCCCGTCCGAGAAGGTCGCACGCCCCGTGATTCCTTTCACGCAGAAGAAAAAAGACAAAGCCGCCAAGAAGAACAAAAAGAAGTAGCCGAGGTGCTGGTAAACATGTCCGACTTTTCACCCACGATCGCCGAACTGACCGGCGTTGATCTGCCATCCAACTACGAGATCAACGGCGAAAGTTTGGTACCGTTCTTATTTGGCGACAAACCAACGCAACGCGATATCAGTAAAGTCGCTGTAGAGACATCATTATCAATGTGCTTGACCTAAAAGGGATCGTGATCCATGCGATTGCTACTACTGCTATGTGCCTGTATGGCGTGCGGATTGCCGGCGGTGACGGCCGAGGAATCGGCGGCGAAACAACCCAATATCCTCTGGATCCTGACCGACGACCATCGCGCCGATTCTATTGCGGCGTATAACCGCGTGACCGCAGGACGGGACGACAGCGAACTCGGGTATGTCTCGTCGCCCAATGCGGATGCACTGGCCCGACAAGGGGTGTTGTTTACCCGAGTGTATTGCAACTCGCCCGGCTGCGCACCGAGTCGTACGTCGATGCATTTTGGAATGTACCCACACCACAGCGGACAATACGGTTTTGAATCGGGACACCAATCGACTGATTTCGCCCAGCCGTTCTTTCCCCAATTGATGGTTAAGAATGGTTATCGAACGGCCCATTTTGGCAAAAGCGGGATTGCGAGTTTCAAGTGGGATGCACGCAAACTGCAGAAGACGCCGATTTACGAAGTCAGCGTTGATCAAAAGGAACTCTACAAAAACGATCGCACGGATTGGTTTCATCAGAAGACTTGGGGCAAAGGCAAATCAACCGGGATGGAAGATTTTTGGTCGATGCCAGACGGACCGATGCGGATTTTCACGCCGGCCGAAGGGCCACTAAGCGAAACCGCGATCAAACAGAAAACTCGGGTGCGACGTGAGCTCGATTTATTGTTCTCGTTTGGCGACCACAACGATCTGGTGATCGGTGGCGTCAGTCCGCAACCGACGGAAAAGACGCAAGACGGCGAGATTTTGGCGTCCTTCGTGGATTTTATTCGACATCCAGGTGCGTCCTACAAGACACCTTGGGATCGCAAAATCGAAGGGCCGCCGACGGACCAACCGCTGTTTGTGAACCTTGGATTCCACTTCCCTCATACCCCCGTGCTGCCGTCCAAGGAGTTCCGTGATCGGTTTGCCGGCAAGACCTACAAGGTCCCTGAATTCAGCAAAGACGAGCTCGAAAAACTGCCGCCGCAATTGGTGTTGTGGTTCGAAAAAACCAACTTCGCCGACCTGTCCGCCGAAGACAAGCAGCAGGCGATTCGCGACTACTATGCGTTTTGTGCGATGGGTGATTCCTTGATCGGCAAAGCGGTCGAACAATTCAAAGAGTTCAGCGTGAAGCAGAATCGCGATTATTTGATTCTGTATGTGATCGGTGATCATGGCTGGCACTTGGGAGAACAGGGTGGCGAATCAAAGTTTGCACCGTACGACACGTCCAACCACTGTGCCGTGATCGCCGTGTCGTCGGCCGGTCAACAATATCCGGCGGGCACGGTTTGTAACGAACCGATTGAATTCGTCGACTTCGCGCCGACGTTTTTGCAAGCGGCGGGTGCGGATTTGTCCGACGATCACTACGCTCATTTCGATGGACATCCCCTCGGTGAGACGCTCATCGGTGCGGTCCGTCGCGATTATGTGATTGGCGAGATGAATCATGTGATTGGCCCGCGAGCCTACTTGCGAGCGGACGACTTTGCATTTTCGATGCGAGTCCGTGAAAAGAATGGCAAGCCGGGCGAGAAATGGGGACAACCGCCTGGGCAAGATATTAAGTGGGCGCTGACGGCTCCGCGCGAGCAAGTCGAAATGGCTCTGTTCGATCTTCGCCTCGATCCAAAAGAGCGAAACAATGTCGCAAATGACGATTCGTATCTGCCGCTATCGGAGTGGTTCCGCAGCAAACTTGGCCGCATCATCTTAGGCGATGGTCGAGTCGAAGCGGATTGGTCCAAAGAAAACGAGTTTGTGATCAGCAACTTTGCCGCCGGAGCGCACGACGGAAAATTGGACATTCCCAAAACCATTGTGCCTCGCGTGAACGAGTTGACATCGCAACCCAAACCATCGGCGCCGGACATGGAAATCAAGTTCGGCAAGGTTTCGCGAAAGTCCGCGTTTCGCAGTGTCACGATGAGCATTTGGGGTGGATCGCTGGTCAAGGGCGAGGACGGACTGTACCACATGCTGTATTCGCGATGGCCACGCAACCTGGGATGGGCTTGGGTGACCGATTCGGAAATCGCTCATGCGGTTTCCTCCAGTCCCTTCGGCCCGTTCGAATTCAAGGATGTCGCGTTGCCACGTCGCGGCAAGCAACATTGGGATGGCTGGTGTACTCACAATCCAACCGTGCATAAATTTGGTGACAAGTATTATCTGTACCACATGGGCAACACCGGCGATGGCGAGATCGTTGGCGTTCCAGGGAAACATCTGCTGAATTGGCAACACCGAAACAACCAACGCATCGGAGTCGCGGTCGCCGACACGCCAAACGGTCCGTGGACACGCAGCGACAAACCGTTGATCGATGTCAGCCCTGAAGCATCGGCAATGGATTCGCTAGTGACCTCGAACCCTTCGGTTTGCCAGCGACCTGATGGCGGTTTTTTGATGGTTTACAAAGGGGTTGGCCAGGAACGCCCGCTGCCCAACGGCGGCCCCGTCGTTCACTGCGTCGCCACGTCGGACAGCCCCACCGGTCCATTTGTCAAACATGACAAACCGATCTTTGTGTTCGAAGGCGAGCACTTTCCCGCTGAGGATCCTTATATCTGGTTCCAAGACGGGAAGTACCGAGCGATCGTCAAGCGAATCAAACACGAAGGACGCAAACGAGTCTTTTCGCTCGTCCATTACGATTCGGTCGACGGATTGGATTGGCACCCAGGCAAATACCACGAGATTTCTCAGCGAACGGTCCAGTGGGAAGATGGCGAAGTCCAGCAGTTCGATCACCTCGAACGACCGCAGGTGTACATGGAGAATGGAAAACCGGTGGCACTGTTGTGTGCCGCGGACATCTATGACGAGAACCATGTCCGCCAGTCCTTCAATATCCAAATTCCTTTGCAGGTGACGTTGCATCCGTAGCATTCCCCCAACGCCGTGAACGATTTTCAGGCTGCAAATTACGGCATTTGCGTTTCGTAGCTACGCTCGCCAGAGCGTGGTTGGTTGCCGCGCAAATGCGAATCACTACCTTCTGGCGAAGGTAGCTACCAGAAAATCGTTCACGGCGTTAAGCATTGCCCCGGGAACATCGCTTAGTATCGTGCGAAGGTGATGGACATCGTTGTCAAAAATTTTCAAACAAATCCATTGAATCGACGACAAAACTCGACAACACCCCGACGCGACGATGCCCAATAACCCGTTTCCTTTTCATTGAACGCCCCGGTCCTTGGTGCCGCACTGAGGCTTTCGAGTTAGGATGATGCCCTGGAAATTTCCATCGCCATCCAAAACAATCATTCGCGAGCCCAATTCCACTGCCAAGAACCAGCGACGCGAGCTTCAAGAAAGCAGTCTCCATCGAGTGGAATCTGGCCACTACACCTATCCCTCCCCACATCCGTAGCAGACGAAAGAACGCAACATGAACCACCTCGCCAAACTATTTTGCCTTTTACTCGTCAGCGTTGGGCTGGCCAGCCCCCGGCCCTGTGATGCCGCCGACCGACCGAACATCCTGTACATCATGTCCGACGACCACGCGGCCCACGCGATCTCGGCCTATGGCAGCCGGCTGGCGGAAGTAGCGCCGACTCCCAACATCGACCGTTTGGCAAACGAAGGGGCGCTATTCACCAACGCATTCTGCACCAATTCGATCTGCTCGCCGTCGCGAGCCTGTGTGCTGACGGGTCAATACAACCACACCAACGGTGCGTTTGATTTGGGAGGCAGAATTCCGCCAGGTAAACAAATGCTGGCGATCGAGATGAAAAAAGCGGGTTATCAAACTGCGATGATCGGCAAGTGGCATCTGCACGATGAACCCGCTGACTTTGATTACTATTGTGTGCTTCCCGGCCAGGGCCACTACCATAATCCCGAGTTCCTGGTCCGTGGCGACAAGCCGTGGGGAAAGAACCTAATCAAGTTCGACGGCAAGCACTCGACCGACGCGATCACCGATCTGACACTCGATTGGCTGAAAGAAGGTCGAGACAAAGACAAGCCGTTCTTTCTGATGCACCATTACAAGGCGCCGCATGATTACTTTGACAATGCAGCGCGTTACGAATCGTACCTGGCGGATGTCAACATCCCCGAACCCGAGACGCTTTGGAAACGCGATCCACGATTCGGTTCGATGGCCACGCGTGGTGCCGACGATGAATTGATTCCTCATATCGGCACGTCCATCGGCGGTCGCAATCCGCGTCGGTCCTATTTGGGCGACTTGCCGAAATTGTATCCCAATGAGTTCCCGCCTAACTTTGACCCGAAAAACTACAGCGATGAAGAAAACACCCGATTTGCCTACAACGCTTATCTGAAAAAGTACCTGCGCTGTGTCAAAGGAATCGACGACAACCTTGGCCGGCTGTTCCAACATCTCGAAGACAGCGGGCAGCTCGACAATACGGTGATCATCTACACCGGCGACCAGGGTTTCATGCTGGGCGAGCATGATTACCAAGACAAACGATGGATGTACGATCCGTCACAACGGATGCCGTTTCTTGTGCGTTACCCCAAGGCGGTCCCTGCCGGAGGGCGATTCGACACGATCATCGAAAACGTCGACTACGGCCCGACCATGTTGGATTTTGCCGGGGCAAACATTCCCGATTCGGTCCAGGGGCGCTCGTTCAAATCGCTGCTGGAAACCGGCAAGGAAGCGGACGATTGGAAGCAAGAAGCCTACTACCGTTATTGGATGCACATGGCACACCATGACAATCCAGCCCATTTCGGCATCCGCACCAAGACGCACAAGCTGATCTACTATTACGGCTGCAATTACGATGGCGGCTATCAAACGCCACCGGGTTGGGAACTGTATGATATGGTCAACGATCCGCAAGAGACCGTTAACTTGTACAGCAACCCCGAGCATGCCGATTTGGTCGCCGAGCTAAAGTCTCGCTTAGCCGAAACACGCAAACGCGTTGGAGACGACGGCACTCATTTCCCCGAATGCGAAGCCGTGGTGCAAGAGTTCTGGGACTATGACCAATCGGATCGGGCAAAAGCTCGCGAGATTTCTCATCAATACTTGCAGCGTCGCCAGCAAGAACTGAAAGAAGGAAAGGTCAACATTCGCACCTGGGTCGGCGATAACTAAGCCGACGGCAAAACAGTCCGCTAAGAACTCATCCTCCCCCCAATCCTTGAAAAAGTGGCTCCTATGATGAACCGGTATCTATCAGCCTCGTTAGCCCTCTGTTCGTTTGCTGTGATGTTGTCAGCCGTGTCTGCAGAGTCGGCCCGCGCTGACGATTTGGCGGGATCTCGCCCGAACATCATCCTGGTCATGACCGACGACCAAGGCATGGGCGATCTATCGTGCATGGGCAACAAGGTGCTGCGGACTCCGAACATCGATCGCTTCTATCAAATGTCGACACGTTTCACCGACTTCCACGTCAGCCCGACGTGTGCTCCGACGCGATCGTCGATCTTCAGCGGTCGACATGAGTTCCGAAACGGCGTGACGCATACGATCAAAGAACGCGAGCGGATGGCGCTTTCGACAACCACGTTTCCGCAACTGCTGCGAAAATCGGGTTACGAAACCGGAATCTTCGGTAAGTGGCATCTCGGCGATGAAGACGAGTACCAGCCGTATAACCGCGGATTCAGCGAAGTCTTTATTCACGGTGCCGGCGGAATTGGCCAAGCCTATGAAGGTAGCTGCGCTGATTTCCCACCCAATCGTGAAAACGAAGGCAAGTACTTTGACAACGTGATTCTGCACAACGACACGATCGTCCAGACCGAAGGATTTTGCACGGACGTTTTCTTTCAGGCCGCACTCGGTTGGGTTAAGAAACAACATGAAGCAAAAACTCCGTTTTTCGCCTACGTCAGCACCAATGCTCCGCACGGTCCGATGCTGGCACCCGAGAAGTACAAGAAACGATTCGCCGATTTGGGCTGGGACGCAAGCACGCAAGGTCGGTATGGCATGATCGAAAATATCGACGACAACTTTGGCGTGCTGATGCAGAAACTCGACGAATGGAAGCTTTGGGACAATACGCTGGTCATCTTCATGACCGACAACGGCCAAGCCGGTCGCAGCGGCAAACTCAATGGCAAGCGAACTCCGATGTATACCGCCGGATTCAAAACGGGCAAAGGATCACCATGGGAAGGGGGAACGCATGTGCCTGCGTTCTGGCGGTGGAAGGGCAAACTCGGCGAAGGCGTTGATATTCCGGCACTGACCGCCCACATCGATTTGTACAAAACGTTCTGTGAGCTGACCGGCAGCGAAATTCCGTCGGACATCCAACCGATTGACGGACGCAGTCTACTGCCACTGCTGAAAGATCCCGATGCCGACTGGGCCGATCGGAATCTGTTCGTGCACGTCGGTCGCTGGGAGAAAGGGGCCGATCCCAACGACAGCAAGTTCAAGAGCTGTGCCGTTCGATCGCAACGATGGCGGTTTGTCAACAACAAAGAACTGTACGATATCTCTGCCGACCCTCACGAAAAGCAAGATGTCGCGGCAGAGCATCCCGAAGTTGTTGCCGAGATGCGAAAAGCGTACGACCAGTGGTGGAGTGAAACGGTGCCATTGATGGTCAACGAAGACGCTCCGTACTCGGCCGAACATCCGCAAGGAGTTCGCTACGAAAGGCAACTCAAAGAGCGAGGCATTCCCAAGTGGACACCGCCGACGCTGTAGCGATCGCGAGCAGAATCGCGGACGAAAGGCCGGAGGCCGACACACTCTCTGCCGGTAGCGTGAGCCGCCGGCTAGCGGAGGTGGGAAAACATAGCCCAGCGGGCGACACACTCTCGGCCAGTGTGTCGGCCTCCGGCCTTACGGCGACAGGTCGCCCCTAAACCGTTGGCTCACGCCAACGGCAATTCATGTATCGGCCTCCGGCCTATTAGATTACTTCAAAATCAGCAGTCTCCGAAGTCAGGAGGCAGGTCGAGCACGTTCTGTAGGCCAACGCTGTGAAGCATTTAGAGACGGCAAATTACGGCATTTGCGTTCCGTAGCTATGCTCGCCAGAGCGTGGATGATCGCTGTCCAATACGAATCACCACCTTCTGGCGAAGGTAGCTACGAAAAAACGCTTTACAGCGTTGCCTTTAGGCGATGCTCGGGTGAGGGGGCGAGCGCGATATCAGCCGATCAATGCAAATGGATGCGTCGGTAGTCACGAAAGTCGTCAACGGCTTGTTGATATATTGAGCCGTGACGCGTCAGCGGCCGGGTACCACGCACGACCCGGTGCCTTACGGCCCACGGCTCACTGGTGCGATTTGCATTTGGATTAAATTAATAAGCCGTCAAGACGTTTGTTCGATGACGTATGCCCCCCCCCGAAACTCTTGCGAGTTTCGCTACGAAACGCTTCACCGCGTTACGAACATCCGACGCCGCGACTTGCATCCTGCATCAAGCGTCCTTTTCGGCGACGATTGCTCCGTACTGCATCGCGCCGCTTCGATAGGCACGGAGCAACGCGTCGAATCCGTCGATAAAATCAACTTGCTCTCGGTCGAGTATTTTGGCGAGATGCCGCACCCCGGTTCGCTGAACACGCTGCTTACAGATCTCCCAGGTCTGTGCGACTCGGCTCGTCCAATCCTCGTTGTGAGTCACCCGCATGCCTGATTCGGTGATCCAGCGAGCGTAGTCCGCTCGCGTGGCTAGCGACGGACACACAAAACGCTGGCAGACTTCTTCACACTGCTTGCGATGATCGGCAACGCTGGTGTCTTCGCCTTCGAACCAAACACAAATCGCGATCCGGCCACCCGGTCGTAACCATGTCGCCGCTCGGTGAAAAAACTCGGGCTTGTCAAATAGATGCTCGGTGCATTCGACGCTCCACACCACGTCAAAGCTAGCCCGATCAAAACTCACTCGTTCGGCATCATCGGCAAGGAACTGCGTCCGTTTGCCCACACGTTTGATTCTTGACGACATCATCGCCCAACGTCGCTGGACCGGGCTGAGCGTGACGCCGGTCACGTCACACCCACGCAATTTCGCAAGCCGGATCGACGATCCGCCCATCCCACAACCAATGTCGACCACCCTGTCGTTGGCAGTAATCCGCGCCATGTCAGCAAGCGTATCGGTCAATTGACACTGGGCAACGTAGGGAGATTCGTTGCCATGCCAGAGCCCGTGATGGATGTGCGGCCCCCACAGCAAACGATAAAACAGCGTCCCCAGTTGATAGTGACTGCGAATGGATTCCTTGCGGACGCCGTCGATGGCGATCATGGTCTCTGCCTCCGAATGGGAATGAAGCAAATGCACGAACGGTATTCATCGTGACGTGTCTGAGCGTCGCTGCAAAGCGTCTAAATCTCGATTTTCCTTTGAGAAAACTTGATTGGCGGTACGAATTGGCTGCGGCAATATAGCGGTCGTGGTGCTAGGGGATGGTCAATTTGATGTCGTTGGCTTTTCCCTCGAACACTTCGGCGGTCAAGTTGGCGACCGTTCCTGGTCCCCCCGCCATGGGCGAAGCCGCCATGGCCGGTGCCTCATCGGTCGCTTCGGCCTGCGTGTTGTCACTCGACTTGCTGCCTCCTTTGACGCGGCCCCCGATCACGTGGACGGTGTGTTTGCCAAGTGCAGCACCAGGATCGCCAGTGGAATAACTAAGGGTGAATCGACCTTCTTCGTCGGTCGTGCCGTAAGAAGGAGCCCCGGGTTGATCCGGATAGAACTCGACCGTTGCACCGACAAAAGGCTGGTTATTCTTGGTCAGCGTTCCCGTCACGACCGCGAGATCGGGTTTATCGTTTGGTCCACAGCCCACGCTCATTGACGCAGTCAAAAGCACTACAACAGCTGCGACCCGCGAGACATTCCGGTGGATGTCAATCATTCGTGTCATCGTTTTCCAAAATCAAAGTAGGGTGGTGGTTTGCTGAGCAAATGCCCCATCGCTGCAGCAGGGATGGAGGCGTCGACCGCAGCCTATGACAGCAGATCGACATGCTCGTGCAGTGAGATGGTGAGAACGCGGCGCGTCCTCACTCAAAGCAAAGACGGCCACGAATGGCCGTCTTTCAAGATAGCAAGTTTAGCTTCGATCGCCGTGACGAAGTTTAAAACTCTTCGATCGTTTCACCATCGCGCCGATTCACCAGTCGCGACAATGTCTCGAAGTTGAGGTTTTCCGTCACAAACAGGACCGATCCATCCATGCGAAGAAATTGAGCTCCACCAGGGTGAGCCGAGTTGAAAATCGAGTGATTTCCGGGCCATCCCCCGTTCTGACCTGTTCCCCAAGGATTGTTGGACGCGGTCGGTGAGAAATTGATTCCTCGTCGCACCGAAGCGTAGTTTTGGCGGTAACCGTACAGTGCGGTAGGATCGGCATCGCCCCCGCCGCCACACCATGCTCCGCCGTAGAAATTGCTTGAGCGGTGATCATACTCGGTGGTGGTTCCATCGGTGTTGCGAACGCGTTTGTAGTCCCCCTGCTCACCCACCGCGAACGTGTTGCTCAACCCGTCTTGCACCGAAGCAAAACGAAGTGGACGAGGGTTCTTGTTGTCAACCGGAATGATACTTCCCGAGTAATCCGCCATTCCGAAGTATCCATTCCACCAAGCGGACGTCCCATTGGAATATCCGTAGGCATATTCCCCCGAAACACCAGCGTAGTTTGCCATTTGAATCTCGAGTTGCTCAGGAGCTCCAAGTGCAACGGTCCCTGGCCGCGCCGTGTCCATGCGAGAGATCGGCAACGGGCTGGAGGGACAATTGATCGTGGGCACAATCAATTTGTGAAACCCTTCCCAGCTGTAGTTGATCCCGTTACCTCGATTGCTCCAATCGCTACCAGCGAATACCGCTCGCTCGTAGGCTGCCGATTGCTCCATGTAAGGCAAGATCCGCACCAGCCACGAAGCGGGCAAGGAGCTGGTATCGACACTCAGCCTTGAAAAGGAGGCAGGGGGGATGGCGGTAAAGGTGTCATGGTACATGTGTACCGCCAGCCCGATTTGCTTCAGGTTGTTACTACACTGCATCCGCCGCGCAGCTTCGCGAGCCGCTTGCACCGCAGGCAACAGCAGCCCTACAAGCACGCCGATGATGGCAATAACGACCAATAACTCAACTAGAGTAAATGCGTCGCGATGTCTGTTTGCTCGTGATAATTTCGTGATCACTTGTTCTTCCGTTGTTTCGCACAATCGAAGACGGTCCCGGACCGCCAAGTAAAATACATCAATGACCCCCATCCCAAAAAAACATGATGGGGATCGCAGAAACTGTCAGGGTTCGATTGAACGCCTCTCAGATTCGATGCCTGCGAAACCTTTGCAATTGATATACCTCGCGAAACCTCTCTAGCGGATGATGGCCCCCATCATCGAAAACGAGCACAGTCAATGTCCACCTAAGCTCCATAGCGAGCCGAACCACGTCGCTTCATGCCACATTGCCGTCGCAATTTTTTTTCGACGAAATTGCGTTTTTTCCGATCAAAGGAGAGCAACAGTGAATCCGGGGGGGCAACTGCCCCGACCATCCAGTCCCTGCGATTGCACATTGCAAATGCGACCGATGCACACATTCTGTGCGACCCCGCGTTTGCGTGTGGCGAATTGTCCGAGACCGCTGTTAACTCACGCTGCCATCGATCGTCAGCACTCAGATCCTACCCTTCGCTTAGCCAAGCATATCCCTTTAGCGGTACCCCCAGAGCATCGCACAGCTGAAAGACAGATCTTTGCCCAGGAAACAGCTCCGCGGCCACCTTCAATCCAAACGCTTTCACCTGCGGAGTCGATTCAGACGCAATCATTGACTCGGTGACATACAACTGCACACACGGCAGTGACTCGGGTTGATCCGAATGAAAGATTTCAACGTGGGCCGATCCATGCTCGGTGAACACGCCTTGAGATTCGAAATAATCGGCGACTCGATTGGCAAAAGCTTCATCAAATGATGTTGCATAGCTCAAGCGGTTGTTGTGACGCGCGAGATAAGGTCCCAATCGCTTGCGAACCGGCATCGCATGATGGGGCTGAAAATCATAGTCGCACGCAATCATCGTCAACGTTGCTTCGTCGGGCAATTCACTGTTGATACCGATTCCGGTGGACAACCGACTTCGCTGCAGCGCCGCACCGCGTTCTAGCACGGCGTCCGGGGAGGGAGCCAAGACCGTGTACTGATTGTCGGATTGGCTAATCCAAAAGTCGACCGTGATCTCACGCTCGGGGATCGTCGGCAAACGTGCGGCAATGGCATCGAGTGTCGCCTGAGAGATCGAGTCGTCGGACAAATACAGCATGCATCCGTTTTTGGCAAACTGAGTGGGCTGAAATGGCGGCGTATGCACGACGCTTGTGATGGGATTAAATCCAGGATCGGTGACCGAAAAGGTGCATTGACGCCCCCCACATAACAACAAACTCGATTGAAGGGCGCGATAGCGAAGCGTTGCATGCAGTGTGGCCGGATCGATCGCATCCAGACGGCTTTGTTTGCCAATGACCTGCACCTCGCCGGATTGCTCGGTGTGGCGAAAAAACAGGTGAGCCAAGTCGCTTTCGGGGGAAACCATCTCAAGCTCGCGAAAGCCATCCAAAATGGCCTCGATTTCTTGAGGCGAAAAGGGCTGTTCGAAAAAGACACTCTGCGAACCGTTAAACCAACATGCTGCGACATCGCTTCGGTTTTCGGCGATCACCGTCGCATCGGCGTCAGACGGTTGCATGACCAGGCGAAACGTCTCGCCTTGAAAACACTGGTGGCTGATGATCGTGGCCATCGACTGGTAGATCGGCTGCAGTTTTTCGCAAAATTCTAGAGACATACTATCGAGGCATCTCAGCTGATGGGCCGCCGGAGTCGAGCTCAAACTAAAGGCATATTGATAATCGCTGGTTCCCAGCAGACATTTCGAAGCCAGAACCCCCAACACCGCCTCGGCTTGGGCCTCGTCCGTGGCAGGATCGAAATAGAGCGTCACATTGCCCTGCTGGATCTTGATCGGATCGGCAGGATCCAAGATCGCTTCGGAATGAGAAACCGAGGTGACCTCTACTTCGCCGCCAAATTGCGAATTGGCGTCGAGCTGCGAATTGGCATTGCTACCGATCGTCGCAATGATCGCTAACAAGAATACAATCCCTGTCGGGACGGCTACGAAAAGCGTTACGAACAGGACAAGCAGAATTTTGAACGCGCGCATCAGGAGGGACGACCTTTATCGAAGGCAAATCCAGTCAAACGCGTTTCACAATTCGTCGCCCAACTGAGATCGATGGAAAAAACAATCGAGGAACCACCGGGGTGTTGCAAGCTACCGCCGCTTAGCAACCCTAGGTCACCGAAAAACGGAGGCAATCCATTTTTCGCTTTTTCTGGTCGATGCTTCCGCCACAGCGGTGCTGCGTTTTCCATCTCAGCGACAGCCCATCGAGGACCGCCACCTTGGCGATCTCGATTAAAACGCTTCGTCAATGACTTCTTTACCCGCGCGGGTTCCCAACGATCCCCACAAACCAAACGGACTTGGCGATCCCGGAGTGGTTGCGTGCACAGGGTCGGCGGCAGTACCACCCTGCCGCACCGTGGCATGACTGCGTTGCCCCGCTTCGATCGAATCAGTGACAAATTTGACGGCACCGTCCCCCATCAAAACGTGCACTCCGCCCTGGTGACGGCTACTTACCGAATACACCCCTTCGCCCCAATACGCCCCACCCGAAGATCCGCCAGACGCGTTCACCCAATCCGACGCACAGATCTCGCTGTTAGGCGGAAGGATGGTATGAAACCCAGTATTCATCGCGTTTCCAAAACTCCACACAAAGCCCCGCTGACGCTCTGCCCCGCCAGTAAACGCAAAGCCGCTGCCGAGCGATTGCAACCAAAACTGGGGTCGCTCAGGGTCTCGTTGCGATCCACAAACCCCAGGATTGGTACGCAGAATATTTTCGGTGGTGGCTTTGATCAATTCGGTCGATGCATCCCGATCTCCGAGATCCGTTTTGATTTCGCCCATCACGATCGTGTTGGCAAGCCCATCCAAGATATCGCGGAACCGCATGGTTTTTCGAGGCACAAAGGCACCTCGACAAGACTCGCGAGCACGCTGGGCTCGGGTACTGTTTTTGAATCCTGATACGCTGGTGTACCCTTCGTCGGTTTGCTGAATCGCGTCGCCGAGACAAAACGCATAATTGGTACGACCTTGCGCTGGCAACCCTTCACCGGGATCGCTTGGACAACGCAATGTTCCGATGGTGGTCAACCACGGCCGATACATGCTCTCGCCATGCCCCTGCGACCCTGTGCCAAGTCCCTTGCCGGGGTACGGCCCCATTGCCGAAAACAAGAGACCCTCGCCAGGATCGCCGGCGGGAATTAGATAGGGATTACTGATCTGCTCCCACATCGCTTGCTGTTCAAAAAATGGCGTCAGCCCCACCAGAGCACTCAACCAGAAACGATTGTTTCCCTTGGCGATCGTCGCCGTGCCCGGTCGCCGAGCGTCGGCTGCAAACCCAGACACCTGCGCGGATCCTCCCATTTGCACCGGCAACTGATTGTAGGCAGAGTGATAGTTGTGAGTCGCCAATCCCAACTGTTTAAAATTGTTACTACAACTCATCCGGCGTGCTGCCTCGCGAGCGGCCTGAACCGCCGGCAACAACAATCCCACTAACACTCCGATAATGGCGATCACGACCAATAACTCAACCAAGGTGAAGCCCGCTCGGCTTGATGTTTGATTCATTTGAGAACCTCTGTTGGCGAAAGAAACAGGAAGAAAGGTGGCAGAAGATAAGTAGTCGCCCCACATCAAAAATCGCTGGCAAACCAACACGTAGCGTGAGCCCATCCGAACGGTCCTGCCAGTGGCGGACACGAATGTGTCGCCGCAACCTGCATCGGTGCGATGCAGCACCGCAGGGGTTTGCCAAACTTCGAATCTCGTTGGATCAAGGAGGTCCTTCGTCCTCAGGGTTATCGATGTCGGGATGCTCTGACAAAAACTGCTGCAACTCATCCACCTCGGGTGACGAGTTCGACTTCTCCGGTCCTCCACACCCCACGAGTGTCAGCCACAGTAGAACCGAAGCGGCGACAAAAGCCCCACGCACTTTCAGAAAACGCACTTCCATCACCTCATAAAGCAGGCACCTGACAAAAGTCTATAGACTGCATGCTAGGCCGTTAAGGGCGCGAGGTCAAGACACAACCGCAGACTTACGCCGCAATTCACCCCGTCGAACCGTAGCCGCCCTTCGCATTTGCTAATGCGGATTCGGTCTAAAGACGCGATTGCTCACATCCACGCGGAACAAAATACGGGCAATTCCATTCCTCACTCGCTTCCGTTTTTTTGCATTTCAGATGGCGGACTGGCTCTCGCCCGTCGCCTGCCTGCTTAGTCCAGCCGATAGGGAGCACTGCCTTGCACCACGAGCCAGCGGGCATCCACCGACAACGCAGCCAAAGCTTGCTCGCTGCCATCGGGCCAAGTGATGGTGAACTCGCGCGGCGAGTTAGATTTACCTAGCCCAAATCGCACGACGCGTTCGCTGCTGCACAGATAACCGTCGCCTGCCACGACCCAGCCCGCGCGTTCGAATCCTTGATCGTGCAGCGTGATGCGCGCCCCAATCGCGTCGCGAGCCGATGTCACGCCAACAAGCTGCAATTCAACCCAATGGTTTTGCGACTCGCTGTGATTGACCAAAACCGCAACGGGTTCGGTTTGATGCGTCACGCCCGTGTCAACGCGGCCGTCGCGATTGAGATCCCATGTCCAAACGCCGCGACCGAAATGACGTTGTTGCATGTAGTCGTCGGTTTGCTGCGTTTGAATCGACTTGTACTGAAGCGCCGAATCGAGTTCGAAGATTTGTACAGGCTGCGTCTGAAGCACCGGTTCATTGGTGGTTTCGTCCGCCACGTAAGTGTCCACATTGCCGTTGCTCACGAACAATTCAGGCAAACCGTTGTTGTCGTAGTCCGCTGCGACAGTGTGAGATGGATGACTACTTCTCGGGCGATTCTTCGCTGCGATCGCTGCGTGAAGCGACCGCGGGTGTTTCGAGCGGTTCGTCGTCTTGCTTCTTTTCGCTTTCCGACGCCTTGTCTTCACGCTCCGGTGTCGCATCTGGTGTCGCGTCGGATGCAGGCTTAGGATCCGTTGCAGGTTCAGGTTCGGGAGTCGGCAGAATCATCATCCCGACGTACTGTACCGTTCCATTTGCACTGAGCTCGCGAACGCACAAGACAACTTGCTCAAATTGCACCGAGGCTCCCAGGACCGCTCCCTTGGGCCCGAGTCGCGATCGCATGATTTCATCCAGCGTCGCGTCTGCAGCAGCGTCCAACTGGATGTCGTAAAACTGTTCCACATCCGCCGCTGTGATCGAACCCCGCAGCGGGAATTCCAATGCGGTCGGCAGCGTGACAGGTTCCTGCTCGCGATGGGCAAAAACGCGATCGACCATCGCGCGAACCCCTGGACGCAGCACGACAATGACGTGATCACCGTACTGGATCTGCGAACGTCCTTGGGGAGGAATGATTTGCTCGTCGCGAACGATCAACGCAACCACCACTCCGTCGGGCAGCGCGAGGTTCTTGATCATATGACCGGCCGCACGACATTCATCATCGACAAAGTAATCGACGATGTCGCCTTCGACGTTTCGCAGTGAACTGATCTCCAGCGTCACCGGTGGCGGCAATCTTGCCGGCACCTCGAGCTTTAACGACCGCGCGACCCACGGCAGGGTCCAGCCCTGGACAATCGCGGAGACCAACACGACAAAGAACACCGTGTCGAACATCAACGGAGCTCCGGGCAACCCTACCATCATCGGGAACGTCGCTAAGGTAATCGGAACCGCTCCCTTGAGTCCTACCCACGACAGAAACGTGAGCTCTCGGAACGAAAACCGAAACAGCGAAACGGACAAGAAGACGGCGACCGGCCGAGCGACCAGAATCAGCACAGCGGAAATCATCAGCGCCGGCCCGGCGACATCCAATAACCGGCTAGGAAAGCTGAGGATCCCCAGCGCGATAAACATCAAGATTTGACACAACCATGCGGCGGCGTCGTGGAACAACAAGATACCGCGGTGGAACACGGGACGGCGATTGCCGATCACAATGCCGGTCAAATAAACGGCCAAAAAACCGCTGCCGCCAAACGCGGCCGCGAATCCGAAGGAAAACAATGCCAAACCGGTCGCCAAAACGGGATACAACCCCGCGGCGCTAAGTTGAATGTTCTTCAGCACCCACACGCCGCCCCATCCGACCAACATCCCGACCGCGGTTCCAAACACAATTTGGGTGAGAAACAAAACCAACAATCCGGGGCCGAGCGGTACCGCCCCGGTCAGCACTTGAATCAGCCCCACCGTCAAAAAGATCGCCATCGGATCGTTCGAACCGCTTTCGACCTCGAGAGTGTCCGCGAGTCGACGGCGGATGTTGACGCCGCCGAAACGGAGCACCGAAAAGACGACCGAGGCGTCGGTCGATCCCACGATGCTGCCCAACAACAGACCTTCCATCAGCGGGATCTGCAAAAACCACGACGCGGCCAATCCTGTGATCAACGCGGTGATGAACACCCCGATCGTGGCCAGCACTCCGGCTGGTTTCCAGGCAGCGCGAATCGAGCGATACGGTGTGCGAAGCCCCCCGTCAAACAGGATCAAACTGAGCGCAATCGTCCCGATCCCGTGCGCAAGCGAATAATTCTCAAACTCGATCCCGCCAATCCCTTCCGATCCTGCCAACATGCCAACGAGCAGAAACAGAACCAAGACGGGCACGCCCATGCGGGCGGAGAATTTATTTGACGCAATCCCCAGCAACAGCAAAACGCCGGTGATCAAAATCAAAGCTTCGATACTTAACATGTCAATTCGATCGCGGGACGCAACGTGTCATAACAGATCTGCGATAGCACTCCATCGCTTTTGAATCAGTTTACCGACTGCCTGTCGCTGGAGAATCGGACTAACGTTCGAATTGCCACGTGTGGTCCTCGGAACGCCCCCCAACACGATCGAATGTTCGTCCCGATCCAGTCAGCGGGCCCCCCCTTAGGCCTCCGCATGACGTCCGGTAACCGTCGCCGCCGGCAATCACCTTTTCGGCGAGATCCAGCCCTTTACCCGACAGGTAGCGGAAACCGCCACCCCCACAACCACCGTGAAAACGGAGCTTCCAGCTGACCACGCCCTCGCAGCAGCCGGCGGCACAAAAAGGAAACTTTCCAGAATTCCTGATCGCGACACAAAAATTAGTTGTAGATCGCGGCCTTTCACGTGCGTTTAGTTTTGCGAGGCCTCACGGGGTTGAATTTCCAGCAGATCACTGACACGGCCGACCACAAAGCCAACTGCAGCATTCACATCCTCAATAGCCAAAGGAGTCCATCCACTTGTCACGGGATCTCGGACGCATCGTTTTGCCAAGACAACCACTTCGCACACACGGCCAATCCCGTTTCCTTCGCGTTGACGATTTCTAACTACCACGATCAAACGCGTTCGCGTTTGAATCTTTTCTCAAATGGGGTTCACATCATGAAAACAAACTTACCAAACGGGCACCGACCCGCGTTTACCTTGGTCGAATTACTCGTCGCCATTGCCATCATCGGAGTACTGGTTGGCCTATTGTTGCCAGCGGTACAAGCGGCCCGCGAAGCCGCACGGCGGATGTCGTGTTCGAACAATTTCAAACAAATCGGTTTGGCGATTCATAACTACCATGCTGCGTACAACCAAATGCCGATCCATGGCAGCGGAACGGGTGCGCTGCCGAGCACTGGCTACGAAGTCTGGAACAACTCGAACGAACGCAACAACACCCGTTTGAGCATGCTGGTTGGGTTGACGCCGTTTTTCGAACAACAGGCGTTGTGGGAACAAATCAGCAACCCACAACCTAGCTTTAACGCGATGGGACCAACCCCCAACATTTCAACGTACACGCCTTGGAACACAGAAATCCCAGGCCTTCGCTGCCCAAGTGATCCTGGTGAGGGATTACCGGCACTGGGACGAACCAACATTGCCGCTTGTTTGGGCGATTCGATCGTGATGCAAACGTTTGGCCCCACGGATGACAATGGAATCAGGACGACCAACGAGGCGGTCGAAGCACAAG
The DNA here is from genome assembly GCF_039545035.1 of Novipirellula caenicola. Taxonomy (NCBI): domain Bacteria; kingdom Pseudomonadati; phylum Planctomycetota; class Planctomycetia; order Pirellulales; family Pirellulaceae; genus Novipirellula; species Novipirellula caenicola. The sequence continues at coordinate 137,319 of NZ_BAABRO010000007.1, read as the reverse complement.
CGAGCTGCCGTGGCGCCTTCGTTGTCCACAGCCCCGCGGCGTTTCGAGATATTCTCGACGGACTCGCCAATACCATTGTCGCGGGCGAGATTGCGAGCGACTTGGGAGACAACAGCGTCTCAACCGTTGCGGTTGAAGTCGATGGCGCGGCGTTGTACCTGAATCCAAGTTCGTGCCAGCCCGCGGTCGACAGCACACGGCCGAGCTTTTGGAGCTCCGGAGCGATTAGTGGGGACACTGGCTTTGCGCGTGGTTATCGCTGGGCTGATTTCGGCCCCATGTATAGTGGCGTCACCACGATCCTGCCGCCTAACCAAGAAATCTGCATGGGTAACGCGCCCGCGACCACTCAAGCCAGCTCGCCCCGCAATGTACCAAGTTCGCAAAATCATTTCAAAGAACTGGTGGCAACACCTAGCAGCCGCCACCAAGGTGGTTGTCACGTGTTGATGGGCGATGGTGCAGTGAAGTTCATCACCGATTCAATCGAAGCGGGTGCGAGCCGAGCGACCGGAGGTACCGGAGCGATGGTGCATCTAGGTGGCAGTGGCTCCGCGTCGCCAGGCTACATGAGTCCGTATGGATTGTGGGGCGCCCTGGGCACCCGAGCGAGCAGAGAGACGATTAGCGATTTTTGATCGCACGCGTTTCGACCGAGGATCACCGCTTGTGGGCTGCGGTCTGCCGTTGACCGCCCCCCAATTCTTGAGCACCGCGGTGAAGTCTTTTTCCTTACTTGGTTCGCCGAATGTAGCGTAGCGAAAGTCGCCAACGGCTTGTTGTTTTAGTCGTACGATGGACTTCCTAGTCCGTCGAATCCACCATTCACGGACTAGGAAGTCCATCCTACACCCTTTGCCGCAGGAACCTTCACTAAATCAACAAGCCGTCAACGACTTGTTGATCTAGGCACTGTCTGAGAACGCATCCGAGGCGGAAACTTGGTAACGGAATTCGTGAAGAATTTCGATTTCCCAATGGGTTATGCCATGCTGCCGAAAGTCTTGACGACTTCCGCTACGTTTTTCAGACAGGGCCTCGTGAGCCGCGACGCGTCAGCGGCCGGGTTCCACGCGATACCCGGTGCCTCACGGCACTCGGCTCACCAAGAGCACTTGCATCTCGATAGAATCAACATGCCGTTGAGACTTTCGTTCGGTTAACGCACGCCCCCCGAAAGTCTTGACGACTTCCGCTACGGTTTTCAGACAGAGCCTCGTGAGCCGCGACGCGTCAGCGGCCGGGTTCCACGCGATACCCGGTGCATCACGGCACTCGGCTCACCAAGGGCATTTGCATCTCGATAAAATCGACATGCCGTTAAGACTTTCGTTCGGTTAACGTAGGCCCCCCGAAAGTCTTGACGACTTCCGCTACAGTTTTCAGACAGAGCCTCGTGAGCCGCGACGCGTCAGCGGCCGGGTTCCATGCGATACCCGGTGCCTCACGGCACTCGGCTCACCAAGGGCACTTGCATCTCGATAAAATCGACATGCCGTTAAGACTTTCGTTCGGTTGACGCAGGCCCCCCGAAAGTCTTGACGAGTTTCGCTACGGTTTTCAGACAGGGCCTCGTGAGACGTGACGCGTTTTGAGATGCCTGGCGGTGCCATTGTTTCGATCGCCGCACCGGCATCGTTCAGCATCCTGGACGCCAGCACATTGGAAATGACCATCGGAAAGTTGACGGCACGATTACCCGAGCAAGCGGACGAATTGGTCGTGCGAGCCGGCAAGGATCACATTCGCATTTTGGTGGGCGAGGAAGATCCTTAGAATCAATCTGAATACAGGCCGTCCGTCCGAGGGATCATGCTACTGCGGCGGAGCTAGACATAGCGGCCCCGCCCTCCAATGGATCGCCTCTACCACCCGCCCACGATGCTGGATTTGCATTTTTGCCAATTCCAGTTCTTGACTACGTTTCCTATAATCAAACTACACCCTCAAACGCGTCTGCGTTTCCTCTTTTCTCCACTTAGGTCTAAGTCATGAAATCACATTCTTCAGTTAATCAGCGGCCAGCGTTCACGCTAGTGGAACTATTGGTCGTCATTGCCATCATTGGAGTGCTCGTCGGGCTGCTGTTGCCTGCGGTTCAAGCTGCTCGCGAAGCCGCACGCCGCATGTCGTGCTCGAACAATTTCAAGCAAATCGGCTTGGCAATTCACAACTACCATGCCGCGTACAACCAAATGCCAATCCATGGCAGTGGAACCGGTGCATTGCCGGGCAGCGGTAATGAAGTTTGGAACAACTCGAACCAACGCAACAACACTCGCTTGAGCATGTTGGTGGGGTTGACGCCGTTTTTCGAACAACAGGCGTTGTGGGAACAAATCAGCAACCCACAGCCTGGCTTTAACGCCATGGGCCCCACCCCCAACGTATCAACCTACGCGCCGTGGAACACGGAAATCCCAGGCCTTCGCTGCCCAAGCGATCCTGGTGAGGGATTACCGGCATTGGGACGCACGAACATTGCGGCTTGCCTTGGCGATTCGATCGTCATGCAAACCTTTGGTCCTACCGACGACAACGGCATTAAAACGGCGAATGCGGCACAAGAAGCTCGCGCGAGTTGCCGTGGTGCGTTTGTCGTCCACAGCCCCGCCGCGTTCCGAGACATTCTCGACGGACTCGCCAATACAGTCGTGGCGGGTGAGATTGCGAGCGACCTGGGAGACAACAGCATCTCGACCGTGGCTCGTCAAGAAGATGGCGCGGCGCTGTATCTTAATCCAAGCGTGTGCCTCCCTTCGGTTGACACCACTCGGCCTCGCTTTTGGAAGGCTGGCGTAACCACCGGAGGCTCAGGCTTTGCACGTGGCTATCGCTGGGCTGACTTTGGTCCAATGTTTAGCGGCTTCACCACCATTTTGCCGCCCAATCAAGAAATCTGCATGGGCGATGCCCCCGAAACCACCAAAGCCACATCCCCTCGGAACTTGCCTAGCGGGCAAAACCACTTCAAAGAGCTTGTTGCGACACCTAGCAGCCGCCACCAAGGTGGATGCCATGTGTTGATGGGTGACGGAGCGGTGAAGTTCATCACCGATTCGATCGAAGCCGGGGCGAGCCGAGCGACCGCCGGTGCTGGAGCGATGGTACACGTCGGTGGCACTGGCACCGCATCGCCAGGCCAACAAAGTCCGTATGGATTGTGGGGCGCACTGGGTACGCGAGCGAACAAAGAAACGATCAGCAGCGATTTCTAACCTGCCTGATCCCGTTCACAGGAACACGCTTGCGGGTTGCCGAGTCAGCTCGCAACCCGCAAGCGAGTCACGCTAACCCCGTGGCGGCGCAAACCACAATTCTTACCCTCGCCGTCACCTGAAACGAACCCGTTTCTCTTCTCTGTTGCAATTTTTGCGGCAATTTTCTCCGCTTTCATCTTCGCGGTGCAGCCAAATCGATTTGTAATCAAATCGATACACAGCCAAGTCGATTTAGTTCGCGACTTGCGGACATCCCACCGAGTGCGATCTTGCCCCCGTCGCCTGTTTTGTCAAACCCACGCTGGGTTCACGGCGGATTTCGATGGCAAGTCAGACTCGCCGATGCGACACTTAGCCTCCGCAACCACCCCGACAAAATAAACTTACACATTTTGTCAACATTTTAATGTATAGACTTGGTTACTCCGCTCGTATCTCGGCTAGCAACCATTGCAAACAAGCGGCAAACCGCTAACCTAAAAGCACCAAAACCAAGCAGGATCGCCGGAGCTGCCAAGGCAGGCCCCCCTCATACTCATCGAAACAGCCAGAGAATCTCTCTGAGTTATATTTCCATACTGCTTCCCGCGTCCCTCTTCTTTGCGGAGTCTAGTCATGAAGTTGACAAATTCACCTCGCCCGGCATTTACGCTGGTCGAATTGTTAGTGGTCATCGCAATCATCGGAGTATTAGTCGGTTTGTTATTGCCTGCGGTTCAAGCGGCCCGCGAGGCGGCTCGACGAATGTCGTGCAGCAATAATTTCAAACAGCTGGGACTGGCGTTACACAATTACCATTCGGCATACAATCAGTTACCACAGCAAGGCGGCGGCAGCGGCACACCGACCACCAGTGCAACGACAACCAACCGTGAGCGTCTTTCCGCCATGCCGGGTTTGACACCGTTTTTCGAGCAGCAAGCGGTGTGGGAGCAGATTTCCAACCCTTACACCGACGCGGGTGGCACGACTTGGCCGGCGATGGGGCCAGCGGCTTACAACGTGAACTACGTCCCCTGGCGAACGCAAATTCCGACGCTGTTATGCCCATCGGACCTTGCTCCAAACGCGGGCATTCCGTTCGGCCAACTGAACTATGGATTCAGTTTCGGAGACTCGTTCTGGAACTGCAACAACACCCGTAACAATGCGGGCACTCCGGTGAACATTGGTCAACATCGGGGATTTTTCAAGGATCGTTTTGTCACGCGATTTCGTGATTGCTTGGACGGTTTGAGCACGACGATTGCGATGGCGGAAATTCAACGCAGCAGCGGCACACGCGAATTGGCGGGCGACGTGCTGGTTCGCAACGGAAGCGGCAATGACATGCGGGACAACCCCAAGGCGGAAGTCCTCGAGTTTGCTCGCGACCCCGAGCGCCCCCTGTTTTACAAACCGAGCGTGACGCTCGCGATTGACACCAGTTCGGGAGGCCACCGTTATCGTGGATCCAATTGGGCTCAAGGGGAACCGATGATGTCGGGCGTGGGCCAGACATTCCCACCCAATTCAGCCAACTGTATCCGAGGCAACGGCGACGCCAATGGCCCCGGCGGTATCTTCACGGCAGGCAGTCGTCATCAGGGCGGATGCCACGTGCTGATGGGCGACGGCTCGGTGACCTTTATCACCGACAGCATCGATACCGGCAACACGAACCAAGGCCCAATCGGCACTTCCGCGCCGGGGGCTCCGCCAGCAGGCTCGGCGAGCAACTACGGCATTTGGGGTGCTGCGGGCAGCGTGGCGGGTAGAGAGACAACGTCGCTGAAGGACCAATAGCCCAAACATCATCACGATGGGTTGTCGTGAAGAGAGGCGTTGTCGTGACGCCCAGAAAACGGCACTCCTGCCACAAGCCTGATAATCAATTTCCTGTCTTACTTATCCATGAATGGAGTATATTCTCATGAAGTTCAGTTCCATTGTTTTCGTTATCGCAGTAGGTTTCGTATCACTGATCGGATGCGGCACAAGTTCCGAGGTGACGGTCAACCCGGCGCCGGAGATGACCAACGAAGAGATTGAGCAGATGGATGCGGAAAGTGATCGCGCACGAGAAGAGGCAATTCGGGACGGGATGTGAGTTCCGTTACATACGAAACGGACGGAAACGGAAACACCATGAAAAAGCGACTCTTGATCCTCGTTCTCGCCCTCGTCTGGGCACAATTTCTTCAAACCAGTGTGGCTGCCGAGCGTCCCAACATCATCCTTGTCTTTATCGACGACATGGGTTGGGGCGATTTTTCGTGCTTCGGTAACGAGGACGCTGCGACGCCCAACATCGACCGCTTGGCGGCCGAGGGCGTTCGGTTCGAGCAGTTCTATGTCAACTCGCCAATCTGCTCGCCGTCGCGAGTAGCCATCTCGACCGGCCAATATCCGCAACGTTGGCGGATCACGTCATATCTGAACAATCGAAAGAGCAACGAGGAACGCGGGGTGGCCCAGTGGCTCGATCCCAAAGCTCCGATGCTGGCACGTTCGCTCCAGCAGGCCGGCTATGCGACAGGCCACTTTGGCAAATGGCACATGGGCGGGCAGCGGGATGTCAACGATGCTCCGTCGATCACCGAATATGGCTTTGATGAATCGCTGACCAATTTCGAAGGCATGGGGCCGAAACTGCTGCCGCTGATCTTGAAACCGGGTCAAGAAAAACCAGGGCGCATTTGGGAGGACGCCGAGAATCTGGGTGATGGATATCGCTGGATGCTGCGATCGGAAATCACATCGGGGTTTGTCGATGCGGCCATCCCGTTCATCGACAAAGCCGCCGCGGCCAAGCAGCCTTTCTACATCAACCTGTGGCCCGACGATGTCCACGGCCCGTATTGGCCTCCGGTCGAAACGTGGGGCGATGGTTCGCTGCGACGGTTGTATTTGTCCGTGCTCGAAGCGATGGACACGCAGCTTGGCCGATTGTTTGACCGAATCCGTAACGACGCCGCGCTTCGCGACAACACGCTGATCCTGGTCTGCTCGGACAACGGTCCGGCGCCGGGGGCTGGAGAAGCGGGACCGTTTCGTGGATTCAAAACGCACCTGTACGAAGGCGGCGTCCGGTCACCGTTAGTCGTGTGGGGGCCGTCGATCGTTCGTCGGCAGGGGCATGTTGACCGCGAATCGGTGTTCTCGGCGATCGATCTCGCACCGACTCTGCTAACGTTGACGGACACCCCGTTTCCCGACGGCGTCCAATTTGATGGCGAACCGTTAGTCGCCACGCTGCGAGGGGAAGGGGGGTCACGCCAGGCTCCGATCTTCTTTCGCCGCCCACCGGATCGCGATTCGTTTTATGGGATCGAGGACCTGCCCGATCTCGCGGTTCGATCGGGCAGATGGAAACTGTTGTGCGAGTACGATGGGTCGAACGTGGAACTGTATGACTTAAACCACGATCGAGCCGAATCGACGAACGTGGCGTCCAATCATCCAGAGATTGCGGTAAACTTAAAGACAAAGCTTCTTGCTTGGCACAACTCGATACCTGCGGACAATGGCGCAACGTATCGAAAAAAGCAAGCCAAACGCAAGTAATCCGAAGCGAGTCCACGTTCACCGTCCTGCACTGGAAACCACCCATGACCAACCTTCTAAAGATAACCACATGGTGCATGGGATTCATTTGCATCGTCTCGGTGCGTCCCTGCATTGCCGACGAGCGTCCCAATATCGTGGTGATGATGGTCGACGACTTGGGGTTTTCGGATATCGGCTGTTACGGCAGCGAGATCGAAACACCGAATTTGGATGCACTTGCCCGCAATGGCGCACGGTTTTCACAGTTCTACAACACGGCTAAATGCCATTCATCACGGGTCTGCTTGCTGTCTGGCCAGTACTGCATTGCCGCGGGAGACACGTCGCTATCGCATGCCGTGACGTCGGCGGAAGTGCTTGGCGATGCGGGCTACTTCACCGCCATGACGGGCAAATGGCATTTGGACCAACAACCGACTGACTTTGGTTTCCAACGCTACTTTGGTCACCTCAGCGGTGCATGCAACTACTTTTCAGGCGACAACACGTTCCGGCTCAACGGCGAGCCGTGGCAGGTTCCGAGCGATGGATTTTATACGACCGTTGCGAATGTGGACTATGGTTTGAAATTCCTCGACGAAGCCCGCACCACGGGCAAACCATGGTATTTGTACGTGGCTTTCAATGCACCGCATGCTCCGCTGCATGCGTTACCCGAAGACTACAAAAAGTACCAAGGCCAATACGACCAAGGCTGGGACGCGGTACGTGACGCGAGGATTGCCAAGCAGAAGCGACTGGGAGTATTGCCGGAATCACTCGAACCGAGCCCTCGGCCTGAACACATTCCGGCATGGAATGATCTCGAACAGTGGAAACGCGACTACGAAGCCAATCGCATGACCACGCTTGCGGCAATGATTGATCGCGTCGATCAAGAGGTGGGCCGCTTGGTTGCCGATCTAAAGAAAAACAACGAACTGGAAAACACCTTCATCTTGTTCGTCTCGGACAACGGTGCGTGCCCGTACGATCGAAAACCGGCTCGATTGGATGTCGAGCCGACCAGTGCGAACGTCTCCTTCGGTGATTCAACCGGTTGGGCCTGGGCTCGCAACAGCCCGTTTCGTTACTACAAACAAAACCAATTCGAAGGCGGAATTTCGACTCCCGCGATTGTGCACTGGCCCGCGGGGCTGAAGCTCGATTCGGACAGCATCATCAAGCAACCAGCTCACTTGATCGATGTCTTGCCCACGCTGGCCGACCTTGCTGAAACCGAGATTCCTGAATCACGCCAGGGCCGAACGTTGCGTCCCGTTTCGGGAGTCTCGCTGGAACCGTTACTTCGCGGTGAACCGCTTGAATCACGACCGCCGATTCATCTTATGTTTGCCGACGACCGCGGTCTTCGCGATGGCGATTGGAAGCTTGTTAGTTTTCAACGTGAAGCGTGGGAGCTGTATAACGTCGCCGAGGATCGATGTGAGCTGAATAACCTTGCCGACCAGCAGCCCGAACGATTAAACCAGATGATTGCGATGTGGCACGAGATGGCTGAGAACGTCGTGCACGCTCCGGCCAAAGCACGTGCGCCGGTCAAGGAAGCTTCACTGCCGCATCGCCATCGCGAGTGGACTAACTTTGACGCGGATACGCCCGAACAGTACCAAAAGAAAAAGCCAACGAACGCCGGTTCCAACAAGAAGGGCAAATCGGCAAACTCGCACCCAGCGAACCACATCCGTGCCCGCAAGAACACGAAGCTGAACATCGCAGGAAACGAATTGCGTTTGCAATTCACCGGTGAAGACCCCGGAATCGCCATCGACTTGCGCAACAAGCAGCTTCCCAATGGCCCGTACCAAATCACGTTCAAACTGCGGGCTCGCAGCGAAACGCAGGGCAACCCCAGCGGTGAAGTGTTCTACACCACCGACGCCAAAACAACGCTACCCAATGGCAGCAACATTCGGTTTGCAACGGAATCGAGTGATGCATGGCAATGGGTCCAAATTCCAATCGCGGTATCAAAACGCATTCATCAATTACGAATCGATATCGGCGATGGTCCTGGAACGGCAACGATTGCCGATTTGCAACTGCTTGGTGAAGACGGAAAGACGCTATTGAGTTGGCCCCAGCCCTAAGCAACGGCGTGATGTCGAGAGATGGCAAGCTCGCTCGTATTACTCGCGTCCATCCGATCCAGCACGCCCGCCGATTTTGCTTGATTCATTGAGCCGTTGCAGGCAAACACGAGCCATCCCCCTCCCTCCCCAAAATTGCGCACTCCCCATGAAGCTCTCTTTCCTTTTGGCGTTGTCGCTTACAACGCTATCCTGCACGTTCGCATCCGCAGCCGAGCGTCCCAACATCATTGTCATCATGGTCGATGACATGGGCATTTCGGACATCGGACCATATGGCAGCGAGATCCCCACGCCTCACCTTGATGCACTGGCCGAAAACGGCGTTCGATTTTCTCAGTTCTATAACACCGGGCGATGTTGCCCGACACGTGCATCGCTGTTGACCGGGCTGTATTCACACCAAGCCGGAATCGGTTGGATGACGGCCGACCAAGGCGTTGCTGGCTACCGAGGACGGCTGAACGATCAATGCGTCACGATCGCCGAAGTGCTTCGCCAAGTCGGCTACTTCACCGCGATGACGGGCAAATGGCATGTCGGTGCGAATCATGGCGTCCACCCCTGGGGCCGCGGGTTTGATCGCAGTCTGAACTTGGCCGCCGGCGGTGTTCATTTTTCGAATCAAACCGGCAGCAAAGGCGGTGCAAACATGTTCCTGAACGGAGAAACGATTTCATCGGAGGATCCGCGATTGAACCCACCATGGTACGGCAGCGACCTGTGGACCGAACAAGGACTGAAGTTCGTTGACGAAGCGATCGACGCCAAAAAGCCGTTCTTTTGGTACTTGGCTCATGTCGCCCCGCATTTTCCATGCATGGCACCCGAGGAAACTATCGCCAAGTATCGCGGTAAATTCATGGCCGGATGGGACAAGTTGCGGGAACAGCGTTATGCAAAACAGATTGAACTGGGCTTGATCGACAAAAACTGGAAACTCGAACCGCGTCCCGAGGAGATTCCTGCCTGGGATTCGCTCTCGGCGGACGAGCAAAAACGCTACGACGACATGATGGCGATCTACGCCGCGATGATCGAAGAAGTCGACAAGAACCTCGGCAAATTGGTCGACGCACTGCGTCAACGCCAACAGCTCGACAACACGTTGATCCTGTTCCTGTCCGACAACGGAGGCAACGCCGAAGCAGGCATCTCTGGGAAATACAATGGCGATAACCCGGGCGATCCTCACTCGGATGTGTTCATCGGTCGCTGCTGGGCGCATTTGAACAACACACCGTTTCGCAAGTACAAGCACTACAACCACGAAGGCGGCACATCGAGTCCGTTGATCGCGCATTGGCCGGCGGCGATCGAACCACGCACCGGCCCCGAGGCTTGGATTGAAACACCAACGCATCTGATTGACATCATGGCAACCTGTGTCGATTTGGGCGACGCAACCTATCCTGAAACATTCAACGGAACCCCTATCAAACCGATGCAGGGACAAAGCTTGAAACCGCTACTCACCGGATCAGGCGACTTTGCGGATCGACCGCTGTACTGGGAACACGAAGGGAACGCGGCGATTCGCGTGGGCAACCATAAACTGGTTCGCCAGGGACTCCGAGGCGACTGGGAATTGTTCGACATGGCGGCCGACCGCACCGAACAAAACAACCTGAAAAGCCAACACCCGGAACTCGCTGACACGTTAGCAAAACAGTGGAATGATTGGGCCGTGACTCACGACGTGCTTCCTCGCCCCGCCGGCAAAGCCAAACCAAAAATCAAGGCTAAAAAGCGGGCAAACCAATCCAAGAACCGACAACCTACGCCAACCCAATAGAGCAATGAAGATTCCACGGACCTGGCTTTCGTATCGCGTGGTCGCCACTGCGATGCTACTGATATCGTCGACGACCGTTGCCGCCGAACGTCCCAACATCCTTGTGATCTTGGCCGATGATCTCGGTTATTCGGACCTGGGCTGCTACGGCGGCGAGATCCCTACCCCCAACATCGATTCTCTCGCTGCGGGGGGTGTGCGATTCACTCAAGTCTATAACTCGGCTCGCTGTTGTCCGACGCGTGCCTCGTTGATGACGGGATTGTATCCATCGCAAACCGGCATCGGTGACTTTACTACGGGTCGCCCCGACCCCAAACGAGGCCCCGGGTACATTGGCCGGCTGAACAATCAATGCGCAACGCTAGCCGAAGTTTTGAAACCCGCGGGATACGGTTGTTACTACGTCGGCAAATGGCACCTACATCCCGAAACAGGACCGATCCGGCGTGGGTTTGACGAGTTCTATGGCTACACCGACGACCATTCGCACGACCAATACGACGCGGACTACTACATCCGTTTGCCGGAAGGTCGCGAAAAGGAGATCGATCCTCCGGCGGACGAATTCTACGCGACCGATGTGTTTAACGAGTACGCATTGAATTTTATTCGCAAGGGACAAGACAGTGACAAACCTTGGTTTTTGTTCCTTGGACATTCGTCGCCGCACTTTCCCGTGCAAGCTCCGGCGGAGCGAGCCGACAAGTATGATGCGATCTATCAACGCGGCTGGGATGTGCTGCGAGAGGAGCGGTTCGAGCGAATGCAGAAACTCGGCTTGGTCGACGGCGATCGCTGGAAACTGAGTCCACGCAGCCTCGTTCCGGTCGACCGCGATGACATTTCCAATGGTTTCTCGGGTCAACAAAATCCCGCCTGGGACTCGCTCGACAAAGACCGCCAAATTGACTTGGCTCGTCGGATGTCGGTGTTTGCTGCGATGGTCGAAGGAGTCGACAATGGTGTCGGCCGGATTCTCGATCACTTGAAACAAACCGACGACCTCGATAACACGCTGATTCTGTTTCTCAGCGACAACGGCGCCTGTTACGAATGGGGCCCCTTTGGTTTTGACGGTAAATCGCGACGGGGCACGACCACGCTGCATACCGGGGACCAGGTCCGAGACATTGGAGGACGGGGCACGCATCAGTCCTACGGCAGCGGATGGGCTAACCTCGGCAATACTCCGTTTCGACTCTACAAACACTTCACTCACGAAGGTGGGATCAGTTCGCCCTTTATCGCTCATTGGCCCGACGGGATTGGCAAATCCGACGACTGGGTGCGTGACCCAGCACACGTGATGGACGTGATGCCAACGCTAATGGAAGCCGCCGGCGCGACGTATCCCGAAACGCTTGGCGGCAACGCGATCACGCCGCTTGAAGGCACAAGCTTGCTGCCCGCGATGCGAGGCGAATCGCTTCCTGAACGCGTGATTGGGTTCGATCACCAAGCGGCGCATGCATTGCGAAAAGGCGACTGGAAAGCGGTCTACGCCAAACGCATGCCCGATGAATTGAAGTGGGAACTGTACAACCTAGCCGAGGACCGAAGCGAACTGAATGACTTGGCTGAAAAAGAACCCGAACGCACCAAGTCGATGGTCGCCCAATGGGAATCATGGGCGCGGCGAGTCGGGGTGATCTGGGAACCAGAGCAACCGGCTGCCTCGCGAGACCAAAACGCCGACAATCCCCAGTTACCGCAGATTGCCAACCGACCGCTTGAGATCCAGGCCGTCACCGAAGCGGAACAGCCAAACGGAGTTGCCATTGCCCAAGGCGGAAATCAACACGGATACGCATTGCACTTTATCGACGGAGTCCCTGCGTTGGATGTTCGCGTCAACGGCAAAGTGACACGCGTGACCGCCAACGAGAAAGTTAGCGGCAAGGTCAAACTGAATGCTACTTTGTCGGATCACGAGATATCGCTGTCCGTGAACGACCAACCGCCAATCCGCCAACCCTCGCCGGGTCTGATCCCGGCCCAACCGATCGATGCGATGAGCGTCGGATTTGACGACCGCACGTCTGCGGGTGACTACCCGGCGCCGAATCGCTTCAATGGCAAAGTGCTTGATTACAAAGTGAATGCAGCGTCCAGCAAAGCGGCCGACGATTTTCCCGCATCGGCGTTCATCCAGCAGAAAACCGATCGTAAACCCGGACCGGTGATGGATGCCGCAGCGATTCGGGCTGGACTCCAATCGCATGACCGGGCGCTGTATATCAAATCGGGCTGGATCCGCGATCCGTATATCGCGCTCGGCCCCGACGACTACTATTACCTCACTGGAACGCAGCCCAACGAGGGTGATCCACGCGAGGCGGCGGATCCCTACAACATCGGTCTCGGCGACGACAGCATCGTCGGCGGTCAGGTGCGAGTCTACCGCAGCAAAGACTTGATCCAATGGGAATCACTCGGGCCAATCTTCACGACCGACGACACATTGGCGGCGAAGAAGCAGGGCAACAAACCTAAACACATTTGGGCTCCTGAAATTCACTGGCTCGGTGACCGCTGGGCATTGGTGCATTGCCCAAAACAGATTTCCAGCCTTGCGACGACCACGGGCAAAAAGCTCGCAGGCCCATGGACACATTCAATGGCCGGCGGCATGGGCCCTCGGCATGACCCGTCGCTGTTTACCGACGATGATGGAACGATCTATCTGCTTTGGCAAAACACGATTATTGCTCCCTTGAGCAACGACCTGAGCCGCTACACCGGCGATCCTGTGCGAATTGATCCGGCGGGTAGCCGCCCAGGTCCCGATGGAAAACCGATCAGCCGCATCGGTCACGAGGGCGCCACGATGATCAAAGTCGGCGGCAAATACGTGCATCTGGGGACCGCATGGTCGACCGATCAAGGCCGCCGAGGTTCGTACAATCTGTACTACAGTGTCGCCGACGAGATCACCGGTCCCTACGGCCCACGCAAATTTGCTGGCCGCTTCCTCGGACATGGCACTCCGTTTCAAGACAAACAGGGCCGGTGGTGGTGCACCGCGTTTTTCAACGGCAATGTTCCTCCGCTATCGCGAACCGGAATCGAAACTCGCGATATCGGCGACAACGCGAAAACGATCAATGAACAAGGCGTCACGATTGTGCCGATGGAGGTCCGGGTTTTGGATGATGGCGAGATCTTCATCCGCGCCAAAGACCCCGCCTATCGTAATCCTGGGCCCGATGAAGCACAGTCATTCGAGATCGTCGACTGAGTATTTGGTTGGGAACGATGGAAAAATAAGTGTGCAGTTTCAAGTAAGGCCGGTTCCCACAGGCCGTCGTCCTTAGGACCTTCGGAGTAATTACTGACGTAGCGGAACTCGTCAACGGCTTGTTGATTTAATGAAGTTCCCTGCGGCGAGGGTGTATGATGGACCTCCGAGTCCGTCAATGGTGTATTCGACGGACTCGGAAGTCCGTCGTACGACTAAATCAACAAGCCGTTAAGAGTTTCGACCAGCCTGGAAAACGAAAGTCTTGACGACTTCCGCTACGGGAAAGCCCGTCACTGATTGTTCCGACCGCCCTTAACGGCTCAATGGAACCGGCCCGATGCTCTGTCATCGCATCAGACAAGATCTTTGATACTGGCGACAAGACGATCGATCACTTCGTCGTCGGTTTTGGGATTGAAGATCACGGCCTTCCAAGCGGGCAATTGGATCCCATGAGGACAGTAACCAATCGACGTCGTGAAGCTCAATCGTGCATCGACGGCGGGATCGAGCGTGGCGGCTCGTTTGTTGTAGAGCCGCTTGATCTCTTCAAAGTATTGCGTTCGGGCCTCGACTGACATCGTCCCCTCTTCGAGTTGCTTGAACAACTCTTTCGCGTTGCGTCCTCGCGGCAACACCCACCAACACACACTCGGCCCGGGCGTGTTCAAGTTCAGCACTTTGCAAAAATCGAGTTCTTCGATTAGCTTTTTCAACTGGTTCGCTTTTTCGATCGCGTTGGCCACCAGGCAGCGGTAACCGTTCAACCCGATGCCATTGAGCGACGCCATCACGGCGTAGGGACCAATCCCCGGCCGCGAACACTCCAGCGTAAATAGCGCCGGATCATGACGAAAATCGGCTTCCGAAAAGTAAGGGATCTCCTCGAGCGTTCGCGTCAGGTGCAGCAAGTCGTCGCGATGACGGACAATGAACGCGCTCGACGGATAATGCCCCCAACCCATTTTGTGAAAATCAAGGGTGACCGAATCGGCATAGCGAAACCCGACCGTCGCTTGTTGGCTGCGCTGAATCAATTCCAACGTTTCCGTATTCGCACCAAGCGGGTTGGTTTGAATATTGTATTCGGTCAAAAAGCAACTGATCCAACCGACTGCGGCATCCACATGCAGATGCGCCGGCGTGACGCCGTATTGCTGCGATTTGCGATCGATGATCTGCTTGATCGATTGAATGTCATCAATCCCAAAGGCATCCGTGGTGCCGAAGGTGGCGATGACAAAGGCAACCTTGACGTCATCCGAATACAGTTCGTCAAGCTTTTGCTCCAATCGATCCAACCGCATTGACATGTTTTCATCGGTGGGAACCGAGTGCAGATTCTTGACTCCGATCCCCAGCCAACCGGCCAAGGTGGCGTTGGAATAATGCCCCGCCTCGGAAACCAGTCCCGCTAATCTTTTGTCGCCAAGCCCATTTTGCATCGTGCCGGGAGCGACTTTTTCAATCCCGATTTTGCCACCATACAGATTTGAAATCGTGCCACCAATCGTGAACACGCCCCAAGGCGACTCGGTGTGATAGAAGATCAAATTCGCAAGCGCCGTGATCGATTTGACCTCCAATTCATTGGATCGCAAACAATACGTATCGACACAGAGATTGGGATTTTTCAGAAGCGCCGCGATCGAGCCGATCAACGAGGCAAAGTTGGGTGGCCCTTTGACGTTTTCGAGATGCAGTTTTGACTGCCAACTATCAGTCCCCCAATAGAATGGAAAGATGGCATCGCGCGCATCTTTCAGATTCCCCGGCAAGGTATGAATCTCGGGGTTTGCTTGAGCGGTTTCGTAGTTGCGAGACATCAATCGGCCAGGCGGCATCGATTGCTCGGCTTCGAGTGCCGATAACATTTCGCCAAATATCTGCATCAAATCGTCTCGTCGACATGTAAAAAACATATCGACCAAATCTTGCAGCTTCGTTGCGTCCATCATGATTCTTTCGACTTATGAATTCGATCGTTGCATTAGGCAGGCGGTCGGAATGGATTGGGGGAACGGTGCATTCCTGTTGGCCCAAACGGTTCACAAACCGAACGACACCTGGTGATTCTGCTAAAAGAGCGATCGCCATGCCCTGGTTGGCATGATAGTTCTGCGTTGCCTTTTTCAATAGACGTCGCGTCGCTTCGATCTCGCTCGTTGTGGACATGGCGAAAATACACCACTTCCTACACTGCTTTACGCGTTACACTTGGCACGAAACTCAGTGGGGGTGGTTCCCGTTTCGCGTTTGAACACGGCCGCCATGTATTCGGCGTACTCAAATCCGGCACGCTCGGCGATTTCATGGATCGACAAATCCGTTTCGCGAAGCAGGATCTTGATACGGTCGATTCGCACTCGCATGATTTCTTCGTGCGGGGTATGGCCAATCAGTCGCATGAAGCGATGTTCCAGTGCCCGGCGGGACAGAGAGACATGACGCAGGATGTCGGTGACACGAATATTCGCTAGCGAGTGGCGGCGGATGTAGCTGAGCGCCCGCGCCACTTCGACATCTTCGATCGCAAGCGTATCGGTCGATTGGCGGACGCGAATCCCCAGCGGTTGTGTGATCAAACGTTGGCGGGGGGACACCGGCTCGCCTTGCATCATTCGGTCCAGCAGCTCGGCGGCTTCGTAACCGGTGGATTTGGTGTCGGGAATCACGCTGGAGAGGTTTGGCTCGGCCAACTCACAAATCAACCGGTCATCGTCGACGCCTAAGACCGCAATCTCTTCGGGCACCGCGATTTCGAGTTCTCGACAAACGTCCAACACCTGCTGAGCCTGAAAGTCGTAACAAGCCATGATCGCAGCCGGCCGCGGCAATTGATTCAACCAAGTGGCGATCGCTCGCTTTTCGGTATCCCAGCTAAAGTCGGGATCATATCGAGGCGTCATCTGGTGCTCGTGGAATGAACACCCCGCCGCGATGGTCATCCGTTTGAAGTGATCACGCCGGAGGTTGGACCATTCGAACCCAGGATCGCCACAATAGGCCAACTGCGTGAATCCACGTTCGGTGAAATGTTGAACCCCCAAACGCGAGATCGCTTCGTCGTCGGTATCGGCCCAGGGGATGCCTTTGACATGACGCGCCGCGCTGAGATCGACGATCGGCAGTCCAAATTTTCTCAGACGACGGCCAATCGTATCGGTTTCAATCCGCGCGATGATGCCGTCTCCCTTCCATGTCTGCAACCATGCCGGTGGCGCCGCCCCACGCTCTTGTTCGGTCAGGTGAATGGACCAATTTGCATGGTGTTTTGCGTACGAAATGATGCCGTCTAACAACCCACGGCAATAGCCATTGGACGTTTCGATCAGTAGTGCCACAGATCGCCGCGTCATAAAACCGTTCCAAACCCAAGACTTCAAACCATGTGAAATATCTACGATCGATTGCAAAAAGTCTACTGGATCGATGCCACAATGCCAGAGAAAATACGCCTTAGCCGGGACTTGAAGGGGCGCAAGCACCCGTCGACGGGGGTGGCAACCTGTATACTTTCAAGGACCCCACCGCGTTTAAAGTGTGAAATTTATCCGATCCCGCATTCTTTCGATTCTCCCACCCGATTTTACAAGGCGAGCCTTACCGTGAGCGCATTTCCTGAAGTTTCCAAGATCAAGTACGAAGGCCCCGATTCGGACAATCCGCTCGCATTTCGTTGGTACAACCCCGACGAAGTGGTCGCGGGCAAAACGATGAAGGATCACTTGCGTTTTACCGTCACTTATTGGCACACGTTTCGAGGCACTGGCAGCGACCCGTTTGGCGGCGGCACGATGCAGCGACCTTGGGACGATGGCAGCGAATCGGTCGAAAACGCATGCAACCGAGCCCGCGCGGCATTCGAATTCTTTGAAAAACTCGATGCTCCGTTTTACGCGTTCCATGATCGCGACGTGGCCCCCGAAGGCGCGACACTAAAAGAGTCCAACGCCAATCTGGACGCGGTCGCCAAGGTGCTCGGCGAAGAACAGCAGCGAACCGGCGTCAAGCTGTTGTGGGGCACCGCCAACATGTTCAGCAATCCGCGTTTCATGCACGGTGCGGCAACGACGTGCAACGTCGAAGTGTTCGCCTATGCCGCGGCACAAGTCAAAAAGGCGCTTGAAGTCACCAAGGAACTCGGTGGCGAAAACTATGTGTTCTGGGGCGGTCGCGAGGGCTACCAGTGTCTATACAACACCGACATGAAACGCGAACTCGATCACCTCGCTCGCTTCTTTCACATGGCCGTCGACTATGCGAAAGAGATCGGCTTTAAGGGACAATTCTTGATCGAACCGAAACCTAAAGAGCCAACCAAGCATCAATACGATTCGGATGCCGCAGCCTGCTTGAACTTTTTGCGTGCCTATGATCTGACCGATCACTTCAAACTGAACATCGAAACCAATCACGCGACCTTAGCCGGTCACGAGATGATGCACGAACTCGAATACGCTGGCATGCAAGGCGCACTCGGATCGATCGACGCGAATACCGGCGACTTGCTGTTGGGCTGGGACACCGACCAATTTGCGACCAATTATTACCTGACGACGCAGATCATGTTGGTGTTGCTGAAGTACGGTTTGGCACCAGGCGGAGTGAACTTTGACGCCAAGGTCCGTCGCGAAAGCTTTGAACCCATCGACCTGTTCTACGCCCACATCGGCAGCATGGACGCGTTCGCTCGCGGCTTGAAAGTCGCCGCAAACATCATCGAAGAGGGCGCCCTGAGCAAACTGGTCGACCAGCGATACAGCAGCTGGGACGGAGAATTGGGCCAAAAAATCGAGGCGGGCAACACCTCCTTCGGCGAACTGGAGACGCTGATGCTCGAAAAGGGCGAAGCCGCTACGAACAGCAGCGGACGTCAAGAATTGCTGGAAAACATTTTCAATCGTTACTTGGACAAAAAGTAGTTTTCCCACCGGTTTGCTGCCGGCCTGTGGATCGAACCCCACAGGCCGGCGGTCACGACCGATGGTGTTTTGTATCAACGCTGTGAAGCATTTTCAGGCAGCGTCCTTGGACAGACGGTGAAGATTCATTTTTTCGCAGCTGCCTTCGCCAGAAGGTGGTGATTGAATTTACGTGGCAACCATCCACTCTCTGGCGAGCGTCGCTACAACGCATATACACCGTCATTCTCTGGCTCTAAACGCTTTACCACACTGGGCTTGCATGCTCGCGACTTGATGGCAATTGTCGCTCACGCTGACGTGACAAAATCTTGCAATTTCGACGTCGAAACTCTGCGTTCAGCCCCGCTTGGCCGGAACGTGACTTGGAGTTGGCTGCTTGGTGGATTAGAATCCAAGCGTTGTCCACAAGTCGACAGCAACGAAGAAGACCGTAACTTCGTGCCCTTTGCCGTAACAACTCACGCATTTCAGCAATCGCTTTGATTGCCCTGGTGCCGTGAGACGGCGGGCAAAACAACAAGTCGCTGAGTCACATTCGCACCAGGGATGTGACCCCACCTGACAGTGACTTTGGCTGTGAGATCGACTTGGCTGCATCACGAATTGGCTGCCCAGTCGTATCGAGGCCGCCAATTCCCTTCTTCCATCGGATTGAAACGTGAGCAGTCCCCTCTTGAATTTGCCCCTGCGTGTGTGTGTGGTGGCGATTGCGATCTCTGCTGGCACGCGATGCAATTTGCATGGCGAAGAAACAATCGACTTCAGCGACCAAGTCCGCCCGATCCTGTCGGACAAGTGCTTTCATTGCCACGGGCCGGATGCCGAAAATCAAGATTCCGAGTTCAGGGCCGACAGCGAAGAAAACTTATTCGCCGACCTCGGCGGCTACTTCGCGGTCGTCCCAGGCGATGTGGAATCGAGCGAACTGCATGTACGCATCCATAGCACCGACGAAGGCGATCAAATGCCGCCGCCGGATAGCAATCGGTCACTATCAAGCGAAGAAAAACGCATCCTCGATTTGTGGATCAAACAAGGTGCTCCGTACGAGGGGCACTGGGCCTTTGAACCCCCGCAGAAACCTCCCATTCCCGTCGAGGTGATCCAGTCGGCGGCAACGCAATCCGGTTGGGACGCCGCCACGGTCCAACGCTGGTCTATCAACCCCATTGATGCCTTTGTCGGTCGGCGATTGATTGAATCGGGGCTCGCGCCATCCTCGCCTGCGGATTGGATGACTCAACTGCGTCGTGCATCATTGACGCTGACGGGACTGCTGCCGCCGCAAGAACTTCAAGACAGAATGCAAGCAGATCCGACGGAGTCCACGTATCGCGAAGCCGTCGACCGGCTGCTCGATTCGATGGGCTACGCCGAACGTCAAACGCTACGTTGGCTTGATGCCGCACGCTACGCCGACACCGATGGTTACCAGAACGACAATGGCCGAACCAATTGGCCGTGGCGAGATTGGGTGATCAAGGCGTATCACGACAACATGCCGTTTGATCAGTTTACGATCGAGCAGCTTGCCGGTGACATGCTTCCGGCGGCCACGGATGCTCAACGATTGGCGACGACATTCAATCGCAACCATCGTCAAAACAGCGAAGGCGGAGCCCTCGCCGCTGAATTCTTCGTCGAAAACGTGATCGATCGTGTCGAAACCACCTCCACCGTCTGGATGGGATTGACGTTTGGTTGCGCCCGGTGTCACGACCATAAATACGACCCGCTAAGCCAAAAAGAGTTCTTTCAACTGTACAGCTATTTCAACAACATCGGCGAACGGGGGATCGGCAAAGGCGTCGATGCGATGCCAACGATGACGGCGGTATCGCCGTTGGCAGCAGTGCCTGATGAAATCATCGCAGCTTATGAAAACGCGAAACGCGAACGGACCGCGGCCCGCAATGGGTTGTTCCAACGTATGAATGCGTGGATCGAAGAAATCAAAGACGACTTGCCCGATTCACCCTACCGACCGTGGCGAGATGCAACGATCCAAAACGCAACGCTCCGCGGCACCGGCAAACTTCATATCAATGACGACAACACCATCGAGTACTCGACCACCGAATCCGCGCAGGGAGTGACGTATGAAATCGAACTGCAACCTTTCGCGCCGTCGGACGAAAATCCAGAACCCCAGCGGATCGACGCGTTGCAGATCGAAGCCATCGTGGACGATGCGTTTACCAAACCCAATCAATTAGCCCCCAGCTCGAACGGCAACTTTGTGCTGACCGATGTAAAGGTGTCGTCAGAGAACCAGCCGATTGAAATCGTCTCGGCGACGGCAAGTCGCCAGCAACCAAACTACAGTCCCGAGCACGTGCTCGATGACGATCTACGCTCGGGATGGGGCATCCACAGCAATCATGCCGAGAACGTCCGTTTGACCTTGGATCTGAAGACGCCCATTCATCCCGAACCCAATACGACGATCAAAGTCTCGATGAGCTTCACTCGAGATTTCCCTAACCATTCGATCGGCAAATTTCGACTGCAAACGGCGGCACGAAATGCAAACGCGGATCGCGAACATTTTATCGCAGACCAATCGATCGTGGCGATCCTGCAAAAACCATTGAAATCGCGTTCCAAGGACGAACAAACAAAGCTTTCCAATTACTACGAGTCGATTGACCCTGAATTGAAGCGAGCGGAACAACGTTTCAAAGACGCGGACCGGGCACTCAAGCGTACCGGCGCGAAGATCGCGACGGCGATGGTGATGAAAGAACGCGAGGGCGAACCGCTGCCGGCTTATCTGCTGATGCGTGGCCAGTACGATGCACCAGACAAAAGCGAAGTGCTGAAACGCGGTGTTCCTTCGGCGCTGCTTTCGTCACCGGACGCATCACAGCCCGCCGACCGACTTGAATTAGCAAAGTGGCTGGTCTCTCGCGAGCACCCACTGACCGCACGCGTGACGATCAACCGGATTTGGCAAGATCATTTCGGAACGGGATTGGTGTCGACGACTGAAGATTTCGGAGTGCAAGGCGAAGTACCCTCCCATCCCGAATTACTCGATTGGTTGGCCGTCGAGTTCATCGAATCGGGATGGGATGTCAAAGCGATGCATCGACTGATTGTCACAAGTCAAACGTACCGGCAATCGTCGCGATTGACCGAATCGGTCGCCGCGATCGATCCCGCCAATCGGCTGCTGGCCCGCGGCCCTCGTTATCGCAGCGACGGTTTTGTCATCCGTGATATTGCGCTGCAAGCAAGTGGATTGCTTCACGACCAACCAGGCGGCCCTTCGGTCAACCCCTATCAACCCGATGGTTTGTGGGAATCGTTGGCGGCCAATGCAGGAACGAAGTATCGTGTCAGCAGCGGTGATGCGTTGTACCGAAAGAGCATGTATTCGTACTGGAAACGCGCGGTCAATCCACCTCGTCAAATCATTTTTGATGCGGGTGGACGCGAGGTTTGCAATGTTCGAGTCCGACGGACCAACACGCCTCTACAAGCGTTGGTGCTGATGAATGACCCGACGTTCCTCGAAGCGGCTCGCAAACTTTCCGAACGCGGATTGCAAGCTGCAGAGCTCTCCGACGGCGAGCGAATCGCAACGATGTATCAGTGGGCGATTGCCAAACCGATCTCCGAGAGATCGACCAAGGTACTGCTCGGCTCGCTCGATTATTTCCGCAATCATTTCAAGTCGCAACCCGAAGCTGAGAGCGAACTGCTTGCGATCGGACAATCCGCTCGCGACGCGAAGCTTGACATGACCGAACACGCCGCGTGGACCTCCGTGGCTCATTTGATATTCAACCTCGATCAATTTGTTTCGGTGGAGTAAAGAACATCGAAGCAGTGAATGCCGTGGATCGTTTGGCAAGCCAATATTGAGATCGCTAAGCGATCAGCAACGAATCAGCCCATGATGGTTCCGACGTTCCTTGATCCTGATCGAACCAACTCGCGACCGCTCGAAAAATCATCTACCCGACTTCCCCCACTCCAATCGTGGACTCGTGAAGAACATGCCCAGCAAGATCCAACAACCGAATCATGTCGCCGACGAAAGTCGATTGATGCTCACGCGTCGGCATTTCTTTGGACGAACCGCCTCGGGCGTAGGCACGGCGGCACTCGCGTCGATGTTGGGCAGCGAAGCTTGGGGTAGCGAAGCCACATCGTCGGCATCCGATTTTCCCGATCCCAACGGCGTACTGAAGCAGTATCACACCCCGCCCAAAGCCAAACGGGTCATCTACCTGTTTCAAAGCGGCGCCCCCTCGCAACAAGAGCTGTTCGATCCCAAGCCGCTGCTTCAGGAACACGAAGGCAAAGAACTGCGTGACTTTGTCGACATGAACCAGCGAATCACAGGGATGACGGCGGGGCAAAGCAAGTTCCCATTGGCCGGAGCTCGCTGGAAATTCGAGAAGTTCGGCGAGTCGGGAACCGAGATGTGTAGCGAGTTGATTCCGCACATCGGTTCGCTCTCGGACGATCTGTGCCTGATTCGCTCGATGCAAACCGAAGCGATTAACCACGATCCTGCGATCACGTTTTTCCAAACCGGCCACCAATTGGCTGGACGGCCAAGCATCGGATCTTGGATGCATTACGGGCTGGGTTCGATGAACGATAATCTGCCTACGTTCATCGCAATGGTTTCGCGTGGGACGGGGCGTCCCAATTGCCAACCGCTTTACGACCGACTGTGGGGCAGCGGCTTTTTGCCGTCAACCTACGCAGGAGTCAAATTGATGAGCATCGGTGACCCCGTGCTGTACCTGAGCAACCCCGCCGGTCTCGATGCGACCACCCGTCGACGGATGCTCGATGATTTGGCCAAGCTGAACGAAGAGAAGCTTGATGAGTTTGGCGACCCTGAGATCCACACGCGAATTCAGCAGTATGAATTGGCTTATCGAATGCAGACCTCGGTTCCGGAGTTGACCGATTTTTCGGACGAACCCCAACACGTGCTCGATAGCTATGGTCCGGACGTCACCAAGCGAGGCACCTATGCGAACAACTGTTTGTTGGCACGCCGGTTGGCCGAGCGTGACGTGCGTTTCATTCAATTGTTCCATATGGGATGGGACCAACATTTCACGATGCCCAAACAATTGCCGGGGCAATGTCATGACACGGACCAACCGACCGCCGCTTTGGTCAACGACCTAAAACGACTTGGATTGCTCGAGGACACCTTGGTCGTGTGGGGCGGCGAATTTGGCAGAACCTCTTATTGCCAAGGAGCGCTGAATGCCGAGACCTATGGACGCGACCATCATCCACGGTGTTTTTCGTTGTGGATGGCCGGTGCCGGGATCAAACCGGGGATCACCTACGGTGCGACCGACGAGTTCTGCTACAACATAACCGAAACCCCGGTCCACGTGCACGATTTGCATGCAACGATCATGCAGCAAATGGGGATCGATCACGAAAAACTGACATTCCGCTTCCAAGGACGCTACTTTCGGTTGACTGATGTTCACGGTCATGTCGTCAAGGACATCTTGATCTAGCCGCCTCGGCGTTGCCCGTGACACCATGGCGGGCATCAACAAACAACCGTCATTGTCTATAGATACTTGAAAACTATATAGATCTTGCGTTTCACGCCGACTCTAGCGAGCAAATCGGCTGTGTCGCCTTGTCTCTTCGCGGTTCGTTTTCGAGTCGACGCCGTGCAACTGCTGCAATTGCTTGCACTTCAAGCATTGCGGTGCCAACAAATTCCGCAGTGCCACCACGGCACCGCTTCATCGCTGACAGCGAAAGCGGATGCTTTTACAAAAAAAGCACAGCGATCCTGCCGAACCAAGCACACCGTCACTTGAGGGGGCACCGGTACCGAAGGGGCATGGCGCAAACGCTACCGCGTCTGCTGTGCATGGCAGCTTCCCCTTGAAAATTCGAGACGATGGCGAGTTCCATGGCGTGACGAAGCCGCTACGTCGCGGCGCGGCCTGCATTGGCGCGGGGTTTGCGAACCCGACGTTATCAGGCGGTATCCGTATCAGCCGAATCTCTTTCATTCGGCAAAGTCTATTTTCTTATTCGAAGGATCCCTGTAATGCAGTTTCCGCAACGTCGTCACGCGTTTACGCTCGTTGAACTCCTGGTTGTGATTGCCATTATTGGCGTTTTGGTTGGATTACTTTTGCCAGCGGTGCAAGCTGCACGCGAAGCGGCACGGCGAATGTCATGCTCAAACAACATGAAACAAATTGGGCTTGGCTTACACAATTACCACAGCGCGTTTAATAAGTTTCCGTATTCGGCCAGCCAAGCTGGTTCGATCACCTCGGGCACCGCGATTCCCGGATTGACGAAGGTCCGCAATCATCGCGGCTGGATGGGCGTGTTGCCCTACATCGAACAGCAAAACCTTTACGAAGAAATGGACACCTCCGCATCCACCGGCGCCTACGTTCGTGACTCGGGACAAAGTACATTGTCGGGCCCCAAACCAGGCGAACCGGGCAATGCCAATGACGTGGTGATCAGCACCGCGGTACAGTCCTTTTTGTGTCCTTCGGATCCCAATCCGACTCACTACGCCACCACGTCGAGCACGTCTTATTCGATCTCGCCAGGCACCACGTCACTCGAAGGTGCCTTCACGAACTACGAGTTCAGCATTCGCCGAACCTCCTCTACCGCGCCGCGGTGGAGCCAAGACGATCTGTTGACTCGCCGCATGTTCGGCATGGACGATTCGTCTCGCATGCGAGATGTGCTTGACGGGACCAGCAACACGGTCGCGGTCTGCGAAACGCTTCGTGGCGTGCATGACGGCGTTCCGCAAACCTGGGGCTACACCAAATGGGTCGGCAACGGCGTCGATTTGGCCTACAGCTTGGGGATCAACAACTTGCTGTGTTGTGCTTGGGACACCATTCCATTTCAACGAACGCGTCAAGCAAGCCGCTTGAGTGCATGGTCCACGTCCGGCAGTGTGCATCCCGGCGGCGCTCAATTCACATTGGCGGATGGTTCGGTTCGGTTCATCAGCGAGTCGACCGAGATCTCGATCCTCCGACACTTGGCCTACATCGGTGACGGCGAAGTCATCGAAGAGTTTTAATATGTGAGAATGCGATGGTTGCATCGAATCACGCGGCAACCTGCAGATACTGATTCCGACTAACACGGCTCGCATCGGAGCCGCGACCTTCACTGGCGTATCCAAATTATTCCTCTCCTACAGTCCTCGAGGACATTAGAAAATGCAGATATTCAATCCACTCGTTTGCAGCGTTGCCATCTTGATCCTTGCCAGCATCGGTTGTGGCAGCAGCACGACGTATGACGTCGTCGCAGCATCCGGAACCGTGATGTTGGACAACAAACCGATCGAAGGTGTGTCGTTGACGCTGATCCCTCAGGCCGGGATCAAAGGACGCGGCGGCTATGCCACGAGCGCTTCCGATGGCACGTTCACATTGCAATCGGCTCCCGAGGTGATGGGCGTCGTTCCAGGCAACTACATGGTGCTGTTCCGCAAGTATGCGATGCCCGATGGCTCGCCAGTGCCGCCGGGCACATCGGCAGCCGATGCCGACTTGATCAACCAATTGCCCGAGATTTACAGTCATCCCGAGAAATCACCGATCTATGCAACGATTCCAGCGACAGGTCCCGAAGGATTGTCGTTCGAATTGAGTTCACGACCTGGCAAACGCTAGCGAGTCGTGACGTTGGTCCCAGGCCACGGGAGAACAGCGGCAAAAAAGAAAGCGAGGGTAAAAAAACGAGTCCTCCGATCGTGACGAGATCCCCCGTCGGTTCAACCGGCGGGGGATCAGCGGATCCAGGACGACAAGATTCGCTGTTCAATCCGGCGTGACTTGCGAAACGATAAAAAAATTCGCTCTTACAACCGATCATCACGATTGCAAGAGCGAATGGGAATGCACTGTGATTCCTGTCGAGGCTAAGTAGCCGTGTCGTGATGTTATGCCTGGACGCCAGCCATCTCGCGACATTCGGCTGCACATTTTTTGCACGCGGTTGCGCATTCTTGGCAATGATCCATGTCGTGTTGGCCACACTCTTTCGCGCACGCCTCACAAACTTCGGCTAACAACTCACAAGCCTTGGCACTGAACTGCGAATCACGGCTCATCAGTGCTGCGGTGGACCAGCAAAGCGTTGCACAATCGCGGTCGGTGCGAATGCAGTCGGCCATCTTCTTGACATCTTTTTCGCCCAGGCATGCCTCAGCACAGTGCTCACAGGCTTGCGCGCAGTCGAGACAGGCTTCGATACAACTAGCAAAACGTTGGTTACTCATCGATACTCTCCAATAGCGGGGACGTGGTTCAAACAACGTCAGCCATGTGCCCCGTTCACGTGGCTGTGTTTGTCAATGGATGATCGGTGCCGATCGATCGCCCAGTGTTCGGTTGGTCAACACACTCGCGATTCATCGACGCAGCATTGGTTAACGAATGAATCGATCCCACGATCCGTACGTTTCAGTAATTTTGCCTCGCGGTATTGTCAGAATCAGCACGAGCACGCCAAGCACGCTGTTGGTGATTGCAAACCCCGTGGTCGCCGAGTCGACCAACCAGGGGCCGACGATGACGGCGAGTGCCAACAACACGTTTCCATAACGTCCGATGCGAATGACTTCGCCCATCGCAATCACGGAAACGGTCACGATCAAAGCGCCGCCGAGATGTCCGATATCGGCGGCGGTGGTTTTGATATCGATTCCAAACGAGGTGGGCGCAGCCATGATGCCGACGCCCAGTGCAGTGCAGACCACCAAAGTCCATGGAAAACTCATTCCCCAAATCGAGGCTTTCAGTAGCTGCCATGGTTTTTCGGGCATTTCGATCATCTCAGGCGATCGCTCGTCTGCGGTACATCCGTCTGCCTTGCCGCCTTTCCAAAAGATTTGCCGGAGCGAGCCTCCACGATCGCCGCGTTGTTTGGCTTGGCGAACGTGCTGGAACATCGCAATCACTTCGTCCACTTCCAACGGAATCATCGGCAGCATGACCATGGCGGCCAATAAACACATCGCACACCAATGATGCACCAGCACCGGCTGCGAAATGACAAGCACGATGTGCGTCAGTCCCAGCGGGATGACCAAGACACCAAAGAACGCAACCATCCACGGCATCGTTCGCCAACGCGATGGACTTCCCATGTACCCCATCATGAATTCGAAGGTATAGGACGCAACGCCAAGCCCTCCATCGGAAATGGGCCACATGTGCGACATTTTTGAATTGAGCACCTTCTTGGATCCGCTTTCAAATCCGAAGAATGGATCCCAAACGAAATCGATGTACCCGAGCTGAAACATCGCCAGATAACGAGAGACAACAAATCCGACAAAACCGGTCGCGATCATCACCCATCGCTGCGGCCAACTCGATGGGTTGTAACTCCAACCGGGCGGAGTCGGTGGACCATGTTGCATGTACATGATCATATTGGGCATCCCGGGTATCAGGATCGTCAGCGCCATCACCAGGATTCCGACCAACGAATCGTTGACGTACGAAGCGGCCGTGGGTGCCCAAAACAGAATCGGGGCAAACGTCAACCAAACCCCAACGAAACAACATGCCCACAAGCTGTAGGGACGATTGGGTGTAAGGGATCGCCATCCCAACACCACTAGCAACACGCCCGAAACGATGTCGCTGATGGTCATCAACCAAGCACGTAACTGACGAAGCTCTGCCGTCGATTCTTCGGCAAACCAAGGCCCGCGTCCACCGCTGGGGTCCACCCACAGTGCTTCGTTCAGGTATCCGAAATTAAAGGGGGCTAAGATTAACCAGATCCCCAACATCGGCAGCGTCCAATAGATCCACAACGTTTGCTTGTGATGCATTTTCAGCATCGACAAACGATCGTCGTGACTCATCTCATGCCCACCCCCGTGATCATGCTCGCCATCGTGTTGATGCCCACCCTGTTGATGCCCACCCTTGTGTTCACCCCCGTGTTCCTGTTTCCCCCCTCGCTCCTGATCCTGGTTCGCTTTCGCATCTTGACCGCCCTGGTGATCCTTCATCATTTCCATCTCGGCCATCGGACGCGAGACGCCTCGAGATCCCATCATGCCGTGCTTCGGTTGGTCGCTCATCGTTCAGACTGGTTATCGGTTGGAGTTTGAAGCTTGGATATTCGCATCCAATACGTCAGATCACGCAAAACGAAACCGGATGCCCGATGATGCAAGCAAGGTGGCAAATACCATGCCAGGGTATCGACTGCCCTGAGGGGACAAAGACACGGCAAGGCAGGCGGACGCGGCGTCGGTTTGAAAGCCAATTCACGGGATGGGTCGCTCGGCAACGCTGACTTTTCATGGCCCTCCGCGTATTAATCGTGCGACGGGGGTGCCCCTTCTCTGCCGTGATAGGCAGGCGGCACGTAGAAGTTCACGGTCTTCAGCGGTGCATTGCCTTGATTGATGATCGCATGGGATTCATTGCGTTCAATCAGCAGTAAGGTGCCGGGTTTCAGCACATAGTCTTGCTGCTCGACCACGGCCTTGCCTTCGCCGGAGACCACGTACAACCATTGGTCGCTGCTTTCGTGACGATTTTCGGGACCGCCGGTCGAGTCTCCTTTGGCCAGCACCATGACGGCGGCTTGGGAACGCTCGTTTCCGGCGACGACGTGAAAATTAGACAGAAATTCGAGTTGCCGGCGCTGCATGGTGTGATGCTCCGTGTTCGATGGGGAAGGTGAATCGGGGAGTTGCTCAGTGTGAAGAAGACTCCGACACACCCTGTCGCTCGCCCAGCGAATCGTGAGTCGAAACACCAACGCGATCGAGCGACTGCAGTGACGAAGCATTCCTGGTCATCACCGACAATGAGCCTTCGGTTTCGATCACCACGGCGTCGACATCGCTGGGTTCCGCGACGCCATGCTGACGCATCGCAGCAAGCACTTCCTCTCGCGAAACACGCTGCTTCCGCATCGAATCGACCAGGAATTGGCCATTGAAAAAGATCAACGTCGGTTGAGCTTTGATCAATGCCTGATACTTGGGATAACGAACCGCTAAAAAGGTATTGATCAACTGCAACAAGACAAGCAAGCCCAGCGCAAGGACTCCCTGCACCAGCGAGACTTGGCTCGAGGTCATGATCGAAGCGAGCGTCGAACCAAACGCGACCGTCACCACAAGATCAAACGCGTTCATTTTTGAAAGCGTGCGTTTGCCACTGATCCGCAGCAGCATCACCAGCGAAACATACGACAACGACCCCAACACGAGCGTCCGAATCACCGGCGCCCAACCGTCGAAGATCATCTTGAGTCCAATTTCGTTCATGCCGCCTCTACCGTTGCATTTTCCGTGCCCAAAGTCCGACTGGCCAAACTCGGATGTGATGACTGCACCGAGTCTTGTTGGTACAGCAGTTGCTTGATGTGCTGATCAAATTCACGCGAAAACAAAGGAGCTCACGAGCGATGCCACAACTAACGGTTCATTGGCGACACGAAGGTTTTTCTCACGATGCGGGACAACGCAGCAACGAGGATATTTCGGGGACCAACGTCGATAGCGTCCACACGGGGGTACTGACCGACGAGCATCAAGAGGTGACCGACGGCCGGCCGGTGTTGGTCGAGGACGAAACGAGCCGCGTGTATCGAGCCGCGGATCTGCCCCCGGACACTCAAGTGGTCGTCGCGAAAGTCACCCAACCGCTTGAACCGATGCTTGAAAAAGCACGCCGCGCTGGATTCGAAGTGGTGACCGCCGGCTAGACCGAGGCCAGCTAAATCGGGGCCGGCTAGACCGAGGCCAGCTAAATCGGGGCCAGCTAGACCGAAGCCAGCTAAATCGGGGCCAACTAGATCGCGTCGTCGTCGGCGCGGTCTCAAACGACATCGGATCAACTCTTCTCTTGGCAAATTCAATGACTGTGAATCACGAATTATTATCCACCTATTTAAATGACCACCTCGCTGGCGCGACCGCGGCAACGGACGTGATCGAACGACTGATCGACGAAAACCAAGGAGAAACCCTTGGTGAATTCGCCACCACACTGCTGCAGGAAGTGGAACAAGACCGAGCGGAACTCGAAGGTTTGATCCAGCGTTATGACGCGATGCCCGGAGTGGTCAAGAAAACGATTGCATGGACCGGAGCCAAGATGAGCATGCCGAAATTCGGACGCACGACATCAGGCGATTTCGGAAACTTCCAAGCACTCGAGTTTTTGTCGCTGGGAATCTTGGGCAAACGTGCGTTGTGGACGATGCTGCAATCGCTGAGTGATCCCGAGTTACTCAGTCTCGATTACTCACGCTTGATCGAGCGTGCAGAGAATCAGTTTCAACAAGTCGAAGCGTGGCGAACCCGCACGGGAGCGTTCGCGATGAATCAAAGGACCGCCGTATGAGCCTTACCGATTCAGAATCCAAATACGACGAGACCGAACAATTTGCGACGGCACTGTTGATTGTGGACATGATCAACGATCTGGAGTTTGACGAAGGCGAACAACTGCTTGAATTTGCTTTGCCGGTTGCCAAACGGCTGCAGAAACTGAAGCAACGATTCGCCGAGCGAGGTTGGCCGGTGATCTACGCCAACGACAACTTTGGCAAATGGCAGTCCGATTTCCGAAGCCAAGTGGATCATTGTCTAGAGGACAATGTTCGCGGTAAAGCGATCGTCGAACGCTTGGTGCCTGAATCGGATGACTACTTTGTGTTAAAGCCAATGCATTCGGCGTTCTACGGCACCACGCTGGATATCCTGCTAAAGAATCTAGGGGTCAACACGTTGGTGATTACCGGCGTCGCCACTAACATTTGCATCTTGTTCACGGCCAATGACGCCTACATGCGTGACTACCGGATCTGGATCCCTAGCGATTGCGTGGCCGCCAACACCGCCACTCTTTCCGAAACGGCGCTCGAGCAGGCCAGAACGGTGCTAAAGGCAAATACGACGAACTCGACCAAATTGGACTTGGACCAAATGGCGTGATGGCCTCGCCCTTGCTGGTCGCACACGGTCGGATCACCAGTCATTACAAGCGGAAGCGGATCGGCAACACTTCCTCGGACGTAACCGGATGTCCATATCGTTTCGCAGGCTGGCCCTGCCACGCCTGGACCGCTTCGACCGCCGCACGGTCCAATGATCCATGCCCGCTGGAATCCACAATTTCGACCCGCTCGACTCGCCCCGTTTTGTCGATCATCAGCTTTAACTTCACCGTTCCCTCCAAGCGACGAGCGACCGCGTCGGCGGGGTATTCAGGGGGAGCATTGGCCGAAAAATCGGCGGGAGTCCGATCGGAGATCCCTGCCAAGGGTTCCAGCGGATTCATCGAAACGCTGGGAGTGAATGCTGCTGTCGGTGGTTGACGCGGACGCTCCGCAGTGACCTCGGTTACGCTCGGCAGCTCGCGTTTGGGCTGCGATCGTCGTGCCCGCGAAACGGAAGTGGCGGTGGGCATGTCGGGCACTCGCAACACCGTCGGCACCACCGTTTTGGTGATGGTGGTTAGCCGATCGCGTGAGACGTCGTCCGCCAGCCTGTCCTCGACCACAGGTTCGGCAACAAGTGTTTCCCGTTCCCGTTCGAGCGGTACAGGCTCAAGCGGTACAGGTTCGAGCGAAACGGGCGTCGCCGACGGCATCGTCATACTCAGCTGAACGGTGACCACCTGCGAATCGCCCTGCAGCGAGAAGCGATCGATGACGGTCATCGGGACAGCACAAATCGCCGCCACCACGGTGGCGTGCAGCGTCAGGGAAAATCCCGTCGATCGTATAAAAAGGTTAAAGTCGCTCACTTGGTTAAGTATAACTTCCCCGACGTCGTTAAGCGAAGCCGATACATTTCGCTGCCGTGTTCGATCCAGACCTCGCGACGCCCTTGCAGTAGTTCCGATGACGGAATGATCTTCGGGAACGATTGCAAAGGCAGGCAATGAGACGGGGCGGCGGACGGGGCTTGGGCCGCTGCAGGCGGGGCCTGTGCGTCGGCCGATGGGGCCTGTGTAGTCACTTGCGGGGCCTGCGCGTCGGCTTCGGAGGGTTCAGAATCAGTCACGGATAATTGGGCTACGGCACTCGATCGAGGATTCAAAAAAAAACGGGGGCGAAAACCGGCCAGATCATCGCCGGCAGGCGGACCCTTTCTAAGCACGCGACGTGCCACACGGCGGCGACACGCGGAAGCACGGTGAATCCTGGGCATTTCCGGCGCCCTCGAGATCGGTCCCCACATTGCCGCGACGGATTACTCACCGCCTCAGGCGAAGTTTTCACCGTCATTTCCCGCAAATACGCTGACGGTCATTCGCACTGCGTTGACTTTGCCGGTGCCAAAGAAGGGCGATGGAGCAATCGAAGCGAGTACACCGATGAAACCGGATAGCTCGATCAGAACGATTGCAAGCGTCTAGCCCAGCTGCCACGGCCAATGCATCGTTCGGGAAATGAAGGACCAAATTGCTGTGAGAAGGATTTCACGACTCGCCATCGCGATGCTGCCGCCGCTGGGCATGATGGGCATTGGCTCGGTCGCACTAGGCGACGAAACGTTGGTCGCGGCGCCCGCACACCCCACGGTCACCTTGGCCACGCTGCTGCAGCAGGACGAACCAGCCACGTTGCCGGAGATCGAAGTTCGGCCGCCCCAGGCGCCGACGACGCCCGTCCCAGTCGAGGCTCCTGATCAGGCTTCGCGATCGACCGCAAACGCGAGCGAAACCGACGCGTCTGCAAGCGAGACGTTTGTGCCATCGAGCGACGATTTTGAAACGCCGCCGACGCCGCCTTCAAGCAATACGCCATCGCAAGCAGACGCCACGAACGAAGCGTTTTTCAACGAATCGTTCCCCTCGCTAAGCAATCAGATGTTTGGCGGCAGCGTCAACAATCCAACGGGCCTGAACAGCATCGTGCGTGGCGAGTCGGATCTGTTCAACACGCCGCAAATGGCGACCATCATCGACCGTGATCTCCTCGATCGACGCCAAGCCACCACGATGTATCGTGCGCTGCAAAACGAAGTCGGCGTCACGCTGCAACAAACCGGCAATGGACAATTGTCACCGTTCATTCGCGGTTTGACCGGTCAACAAATCCTGGTCCTCGTGGATGGCATTCGCATGAATACCAGCATCCTGCGACCGGGACCGAACCAATATGCCGCCACGATCGATCCAGGGTCGATCGAACGCATCGAAGTCATTCGCGGCGCCGAATCGGCAATGTGGGGCAGTGATGCGATCGGGGGCGTGATCAATGTCGTCACGCGCTCTGCTGACCCGCTGCGTGGTGACTACTTCAGCCCTCAGTTCAGTCAAATCTACAGCACCGCCGAAGCATCATCGTACACCCGCACTGGCTTCAGCGGCTGGTATGGAGCGACCGGAATCACCGGAGGCATCTCATACCTGGATGTCGGCAATGTCGATGTCGGAGGCGATTTTGGGCGTCAACCAGCGACCGACTACACCCAGTACGCGGGCGACATCAAACTGCAACGCATGCTTAACGAAGATTCGTTGCTGACCGTCGCGCTGCAACATTTCGAGCAACAAGATCTGAAACGCAGCGATCGCTTCCTGCCGTTTGTGCTTGGCCCGGCATCCGATGGAAGCGTGCCGACGCAGCGTCCCACGGTGTTTGATCCACAGCAACGCGATTTGATCTACGCACGACTCGAAGGGCTTGCCGCAGACGATTTGTTTTTTGCCGATGCATACTCGTTGACGTTATCCGGTTCTCGCACCAAAGAAGCAAGCGTGGTCGATCGCTATGCGAGCAACGACCCTACGGCTGAGCCGACACGGCGAGAGATCGGTGAGTTCGACGATCTCGGTTGGGGCGTGACACTTTCCGCGGTCAAAGGCATCGGCGATTTCGGGAAATTGACGTACGGCACCGATTTCTATGCCGAATCGATCAATGCCGAGCGGGTCCAGATCAACAACCCAACATCACCTGGAGCAACGCCAACAGTAACCGATCCTCAATACCCCGACGATTCCGAAGCGGACCGCGTGGGTGCGTTTTTGTCATGGAACGTACCGCTAACCAAACGACTCGATGCAACGACGAGCGTTCGCTACGAGAACATCAACGTCTCGGGGACGCCCAACTTCGACACGCTCGGCCCCACCTATTTTGAACGCTCGTATCAGGATTGGATCGCCAGTGTTGGGTTGTCGTATCGGTTGACCGAAGAAGTGCGATTGGTCGGCGGCGTTTACGAAGGCTTTCGTGCTCCGACGATCGATGATTTGACGGCAAACAAAACGTCGCTACAGAATAATGTCTCGGTGCCTTTGGTAGGCAACCTTTCGGTTCAAGCCGAGCATAGTTACACATACGAGGTCGGGCTGAAATACAACGACGACCGATTGCGATTGCAGCTGATCGAATTTTGGACCGATTTTGACAGCATCCTGGCTCGCGAAGTCATTGGGGGCTCCGACTTCCTAACCAATCAAACCGCGTACCTAAACGGTACCGAACTGAGTGGCGAATACTTGCTGTATCGCAATCTGTCGCTGTACGGGAACTTTGCCTATACGTACGGACAAATGACAAGCAGCGATGAGCCGATTTCGCGGATCCCGCCAACCCAAGGAATCTTGGGTCTGCGTTTGACGGCTCCCGAATCGCGAGCCTATTTCGATGTCTACACCTGGATGGTGCGTCGGGCGGATCGTTACAACAACGCGAACCTCGGTGATGTGCGGTTCATCTCAGGCGGGACTCCGGGTTACGCCACGCTGAATGTGCGGACAGGCCGATCGTTCGGCGAGCGGAACCAACACCAAGTCTCGCTATCGCTAGAAAACATCACCGACAAGTACTATCGAGTGCTCGGCAGCGGCGTCGACGGCACCGGTTTTAACGCGGTGTTTGGTTACCAGTACGCGATGTAAATTGGGGGTGTCGCAGATTCGTGATCTAGGTCTTCGCGATTACAGGCCGGAGGCCGACACACCCTCTGCCGTCAATGTGTCGACGATGCGGCCTTACGGTGACAGTTCGCCCCTAAACGAGCGGAGCAAGTTCACCGATGGGCATCGCACTGTTCGAGGTAACACCGTGCAAGTTCAACGTCACCAGCCCTCCCCGAAAATCTCGCTATCGGCTCGATTTTCGACCCTCCCGACTTCGTTGGGAGGGTGAAGCAGAATTGTCATCTTCGATGGAGCGCCTTTAGCAGCCCAACGCGAGATGCCGTATCGCGCGTCGTGATGAAGCCTTGCTTTGACACGCATCGAGGGGAACCTTGCTGGACACTCCAAACGCCGCCGCTTACGGCATGCAACTTGCATACGGGTAGAGGGTATACGACGTATTGCCGAACTGACACGCTGAAAGAGCCTCGATGTCTACCTCTCAAATCACCGCCGTGGATCCTGTTTGTGGAATGACGGTCAATCCGAGCGATTCGCTACGCAGCGAGTACGATGGAAAACCGTATTTCTTTTGCAGCCAAGGCTGTCAGAAGAAATTCGAGGCGGACCCGGCAGGGGTGTTGGCAACGCGCGCCGAGAAAGAGGCTGCAAAGAAACATGCTTCTGCAAGCGAATCATCCTGCTGCCACGGTTCAGGGTCCCCCAAGAGCCCTGCGGCCGCAAAGCCAACTGATCTGGAGGCGGTCTACACCTGCCCGATGCATCCGGAAATCGAGCAAGTGGGGCCGGGGGACTGCCCTATCTGCGGCATGGACTTAGAGCCCAAGTTTGTCGACATGGCCGACCATGGCGATGACCAGCAGTACGCCGATATGAAACTTCGCTTCTGGGTCGGCGTTGCCTTGTCCGTGCCGCTGTTGGTGATCGCGATGGGGCCGATGGTCGGGCTGCGGATCAGCGATTGGATGTCTCAAACCGTATTCGCTTGGTTGCAATTGGCACTGGCCACACCGGTCGTGTTTTGGTGCGGCTGGCCATTGTTGGTTCGCGGCGTCAAGTCATTTCGCAGCATGAATTTGAACATGTTTTCACTGATCGCGGTGGGAACGCTGGCGGCTTATCTGTTCAGCCTCGTGGTCGTCCTGTTGCCTAGCGTGATCCCCGAAGCGTTCTTCGAAAATGGGGTGCCGCCGCTGTACTTCGAGGCGGCTGCGGTGATCATCACGCTGGTGTTACTCGGACAGGTATTGGAGCTTCGCGCACGGCAGCAAACCGGCGGTGCGATCCGTGAATTGATGCAGTTGGCTCCCGAAACAGCGCACCGATTGACCGACGAGGGCGAAGAGGAAGTTTCGCTCGATTCGGTGCACAAAGGAGATCGTTTGCGAATCCGCCCCGGCGAAAAAGTCCCGGTCGATGGCCGTGTCCTCAGCGGCAGCAGCAGTGTGGACGAATCGATGTTGACGGGCGAACCGATCCCCGTGCAGAAATCCGAAGGGGACGAGGTCACCGGAGGAACGCTCAACCAAACCGGTGCCCTTGTGATGGAAGCGGTCGGGGTGGGTGGCGATACCGTGCTGAGCCGGATCGTGCAAATGGTCGCCGATGCTCAGCGGAGTCGTGCCCCGATTCAAAAGCTGGTCGACGTTGTGGCTCGCTATTTTGTGCCCGCGGTGATCGTCTGTTCGATTTTGGCGTTTATCGGTTGGGCGATGTTTGGCCCCGAACCGGCATTGGCGCACGCCTTTGTCGCCGCCGTTGCCGTGTTGATCATTGCTTGCCCTTGTGCGTTGGGATTGGCCACGCCGATGTCGGTGATGGTCGGTGTCGGCCGCGGTGCCAAAGAGGGCGTGCTGATCAAGAATGCCGAAGTGTTGGAGGTGATGGAAAAGGTCGACACGATCGTCGTCGACAAAACCGGCACGTTAACTCAAGGCCGACCGGAAGTGACCGCGATCGAAACGTTTGGCGGAACAAGCGAGACCGAGATTTTGGCCTTG
Organism: Novipirellula caenicola; assembly: GCF_039545035.1. Classification (NCBI taxonomy): domain Bacteria; kingdom Pseudomonadati; phylum Planctomycetota; class Planctomycetia; order Pirellulales; family Pirellulaceae; genus Novipirellula; species Novipirellula caenicola. Next base: position 99,606 of record NZ_BAABRO010000007.1, on the reverse strand, counting down.
GCCGCCGCCGTGGAAACACAAAGTGAACATCCGCTCGCTCAAGCGATCGTGCGACGTGCGAAACAAGATAACACAGCAGAACACGATGCGACCGAGTTCAGCAGCATTACCGGCGGTGGCGTTCGAGCCCAAGTCGATGGACACGACGTGATCATCGGAAAGGCTGATTTGCTGATCGAGCAAAACGTCGATGGCGTCGAAGCGGGGCGTGCGCAAGCGACGAAGCATCAAAGCGAAGGCGCGACAGTGATCTTTGTCGCCGTTGACGGTCAGTTAGCTGCGCTGATGGCGATCACCGATCCGATCAAACCGAGCACGCCGGCGGCTCTAGAAACGCTGCATGAGCTGGGACTGAAGGTCGTGATGCTAACAGGCGATGCAGAACCTACGGCGAAAGCGGTCGCCACCAAGCTGGGCATTGACGAGTTTCATGCAGGGGTTTCGCCCGAAGTCAAACACGCCTTTGTCCGTCAGCTAAAAAGCGAAGGCAAAATCGTGGCGATGGCAGGCGATGGGATCAATGACGCCCCGGCATTGGCCGAAGCGAATGTGGGCATCGCGATGGGAACCGGCACCGGCGTCGCGATCGAATCCGCAGGCGTCACTTTGGTCGGTGGTGACCTTCGCGGCGTCGCGGCGGCGAGCAATCTAAGCCGCAAAACGATGAGCAACATTCGCCAAAACTTGTTCTTTGCGTTCATTTACAACGCGCTGGGAATTCCGGTTGCCGCCGGCCTGCTGTACCCGTTCTTTGGGATCTTGCTGAGTCCGATGATCGCCGCTGCGGCAATGAGTTTCAGTAGCGTGTCGGTGATCACCAACGCACTGAGACTGCGTGCCGCAAAACTAACGTGATACCGGACCGCGTTGGCACAAGGTTCGCGGGCGTTGTTTTTGGGCGTTCCGCTTTCAAGCTTCCTAATCCGCACAAACGGAATTTTCTTGCGTGAACGCACTCGAATGGTTAAGACCACATGTACCCAGGGTGGGTATCGCTCCGATACCGTTCTACGGGCAATGATGCCATACAGGGCGGATCAAGGAGCAAAGCAAAGTGAAACGACGTTTTTCGAAATCTCGCATGTTATTGGCACTCGCACTGACCGGATCCGCATCGCTGGCGTCGGCCCAGCGACCGGATCCAGGAAAAACGTTCGTCCCTCCGCCGCCGGTCCCCGAGGCTCCCTACGGATTGAGCGATCTGGACGCAGCCGGTCCGCTGTTCCCTCACGAACAACTTGGCGATGAAGCCTACTCAATGACGCCGCCTCCGGTTGTCGTCGATGGCTCGGTGGTTGACAACGCAGTACCGCAAGACGTTCAAGCCGCCGGTTACACGCTGAGTGATTTTTTAGCGCTCGCTGCGCAGAACAATCCAACCATCCGCCAAGCTCGGCTGCAAATTTCAGGCGAAACAGCCAAGGCATTGCAAGCCGGTCTGTATCCGAACCCCACGCTGATGTACAGCGGCGAGCAAATCGGATTGGACGTGCCCGGTGACAAAGATTCGCCTGGCGAGTTCCAAGGGTTGATCGTGGAACAGCGTTTTGTCACGGCAGGCAAACTGCATCTGAGTCGTGAAAAGTACATGCGACGGGCACACGTGACCGAACATCTCGCCATCGCTCAGCAGTTTCGCGTTTGCAACGATGTGCGAAGGCTTTTCTACCAAACGCTCGCCGCCAGCCAGGTGTTGGAACTGCGTCGCGAGCTATTGAAAACAGCCGAAGACGGCGCGGTGACCGCACGTGAGTTGTACAACCAAGGCCAAGCCACCCGTCCCGAAGTTCGGCGTTCCAATATCACACTGCAGCGAGCTCGGTTGGATGTATTGACCGCCGAAAACCATTATCGAGAACAGTTTCGTCGACTGGTTTCGCTCGTCGGTGTCGACTTTACCGTGGCGTCGGTGTCGGGATCATTGATGCCTGAAACCATCCCCCTTTCCTACCAAGAAGCGTTGTCAACCTTGCTTGCCGAAAGCCCGGAATTGATGGCGGCTCGGGCCAAACTTGCGGGCGACCGAGTCACGCTGCAACGTGAACGCGTCGAGTGGGTCCCCGATATCGTGGCTCGCGGTGGATCCGGCTACAACTTCGACGCCAAAGAAACGGTGGCGGTTGCAGGGGTCTCGATCGAGCTGCCGGTGTTTGACCGCAACCAAGGCACAATTCGCCAGGCGCAGGCGGATCTGATGCGTCAACGAGAGGAAATCCGCCGCGTCGAACTTGATTTGCAGCAGCGTTTAGCGACTACCTATCAACAGTACCTGACGTCGCTTCAGATCGCCACCGAATACGATCGCGTGATTATCCCCGAAGCAGAAATGGCTTACGAAGAACTGCTGGAAAGTTACAAGGACAACCGCGTCGATTGGCCTGATGTCTTATCCGCACAGCATGACTTATTCGATGCACGGTTGACGCAGATCCAACAGCTCGAGATGGTTCGTAGCAACGAGGTGCTCGTTCGTGGATTCATGCTCGAGGGCGGCTTGCAAGCCGCTCAAGGACCAACGCCTCCAGGCCATATCGATGCGACTCCGAAGCCGCGGTAGTGCAGATTGAGGAGTGAGGAGTGAGGAGTGAGGAGTGAGGAGTGAGGAGACGGGAGATCGAATGCGAAAGGAGTCGACCTATTTACTTTTGCAACAAGAGAGACTGAACCATGCCCAGTAACGAAGATCGTCGCCAATTCTTGAAAGTCGGATCGCTGGCAGCCGCCGGCGGACTGTTGGCGGGCGCTGCCAACGCCCAATCACCGATGGACCCAAAACCGATGCCGATGTCCGACGGACATGCCGGGCACGCCAATCACTCGGAAAAGCCTCATCCCCAAGTCCCTGCGGGCTCGGATGTCAAAGCGGAAATGGATGGCTTTTCTCGCTTCAAACCCAGTCGCGGTAACGATCCCGATTCGGATTATTACCTTGGCAAATTGATGCCAGGCTTTCGCAGTGCCGCGGCGGGTCCGGCTCCGTTCGTCGCACCGGATCTTGAAAAATTGCCATGGAAAATGGTGCGGGGTGCAAAAGAATTTCACTTGGTGCCGATGGCGGTCGAGCGAGAGTTTCTGCCTGGCTACAAGATGAATGTCTACGGCTACAACGGCAGCATGCCAGGCCCTACGATCGAAGTGAACCAGGGCGATCGGGTGCGGATCGTGGTAACCAATGAACTGCCCGAAGCCACGACAACGCACTGGCACGGATTCGAGTTGCCGGTCCAGTACGATGGCAGCGAAACGTTGACTCAGAATCCGATCGAACCGGGCAAATCATTCGTCTACGAATTCGATGTGCACGAAGAGGGGACGTTCTTTTATCATGCTCACGTCCCCATGCAAGAAGCGTTTGGAAGCGTTGGTTGGTTTATCGTGCACCCTCGCAAAGTGTTCGATCCGCCGGTGGATCGCGACTTTGGCTTGATCTTTCAAAACTTCTTTATCGAGCCGACTCAAACCATTGCTGACAGTTGGCGGATGGATTGGAATTGGCACACGATCAATGGCCGCAGCGGTCCCTACACCACACCACTGGTCGTCAAACATGGCGAACGAGTTCGGATTCGCTTGCTCGACTTTTCTCCGATGCAACATCATCCGATTCATTTGCATGGGCATACGTTTTGGGTGACGGGACACGAAGGGGCTCGGATTCCCAAATCGGCCTGGATCCCTCGTAACACCGAGTTGGTGGGGATTGCCCAAGCATCGAATTTTGAGTTCATCGCCAACAACCCAGGCGACTGGATGTTCCACTGTCATATGGTTCACCACATGATGAATCACATGACGCGGCAAGTTGGCCCCCGGATTCGCAAGGGCGTTTCGGTCGACCGCTATTTGGCGAACTATTCCAACCGCCCCCGCGTGGATGCGACTCGCGATGATCCCGGGTTCGACACCCCTGGTTATCCGCAAGAAATGAAAAGCATGAATATGTCCGATGCGATGATGGACACGATCTGGAGTCGTCGCGAAGTCCAAGGCATGCGGGCGATGTGGCCAATGTCGATCATGGGGCTAATGACTGCACTCCGAGTGCTGCCGGAGGATCTCTATCACAAGGTGATAGAGACCGACGAAGAGATCCCCAAAGGAAGTATATTCGAGGAAATCGTGCGACGCTTTGGTGACCCATCAACCTACCAATCCGGGCACAATCGGGGGATGCACGGCATGGAGATGTAGATTGCCATCGTGTCCACTGCCGGATTGAGTTTGGCTGAGTACAATGGGCTTTTACCCAAACGAAATGTCCCCGGCTTCGCTTCGTGCGTAAGACTCTGATTTGCCATGCTTGATGACGAAGAAAAAAAGAAGTTAGCCAATCGCCTTCGGCGGGTCGTGGGACAAGTCGAAGCGGTGTCGCGGATGATCGAAGAAGATCAGTACTGTGTCGATATTTTGATGCAATTGTCCGCCGCCACCGGCGCGTTAGGCAAAGTGGGACAAATCGTGCTCGAACAGCATTTGAAAAGATGTGTCACCGAGGCCATCGAAAATGGAAACCCAGCAGATCGAGACGAGAAGCTGGAAGAATTGATCAAGCTGTTCCGCAAATACGCAGGGGTCATCGATTAGCCGTGTTCGCTTGGGTCTGCACGATCGTCGGCATTCTGCTCACTCTGCTAGGAGTGTGGGAAACCTTCATGGCGGTTCTGCACCCCCGCGCCGTGGTCGGCCCGGTCACGACGGTGATCAATCGCGGATTTTACCACTTGATTGATTCGCGATGGCTTAAGCGAAGTCGCCTTGTCGTTTTTAGCGGCCCCGTCCTGATTACGATTCATGTAATCAGCTGGGGGACGTTGCTGTTGCTGGGGCTCAGTCTGATCGCGTGGCCCGAACTTGGTAACGGCATCATCACCAGCAGCGGCAAACCGGTGGATACGTCGTTTTGGACGGCGGTGTACTACGCCGGCTTTACCATCACCACACTGGGCATCGGCGACTTGGTGCCTAAGCATTCACCGATGCAGGTTTTGACGGTTGCCGCCGCGGCACTGGGGTTCAGTTTCTTTACGCTGGTATTGGCCTACGTCATCTCGATCTATTCCCGATTGGCTCGTCGTAATCAATTCGCTTGCGAGATTGACTATCGGACCCAGCGAACCGGCGACAGTTTGGTTTACCTCAAACCGTATCTGACAGGCGACGATCCTTCGTTGATCCATCAAGATCTCTACACGCTGGCGTCCCATATGGCTGAGCTACTTGAATCGCATCACTTTTATTCGGTACTTCACTATTTTCGTTTCAGTGAACCACGGTACTCGATGAGCCGGATGTTGCGTTTTTGCTTGGAAGTCGCCTCGCTGCTGAAAGCATTACGTAAGACCGGAGGTCCTAATGCATCATCGATCTGCGAACCTGAAGAGCGTCTGTGGCACGCGAGCCGACAAATGCTCGACGATACCAACGAACACTTCATTGCCCATCCCACATCGGATCACGAGATCGACACATCGATCGCCGAGCGTTTGTGCGAGCAATTACAATCCGAATCGCCCGATGCACATCCCTCGGATCCCACCAGGTTCATCGCCGCGTACGCCGATGCATGCAAGCAGTGGTCCCACGACCTACGTTCACTCGAAATCGGATCTGGAGATTAGCTGCCACTGAGCAAACGTTCGCAAATGATTTTGCCAATTCAAAATGTGTCCCGAATGACATCTGCCCTCCGGCGACGTTTGGACCGTTCTGCTAGAGATTGACCGAAATGGGCGTGGGTCGACTGCCAGCTTTGAAGGTAGGGGACGAGGCGAGGTAGTGGACGAGAGAGCGAGCCCCAGCAACTGGGTGTCAGGCCGGGACTCGTAGCCTCGTCCACTACAGAAAACACTTCACCCGCGTGATTTGCAACCAAACTCGCATGGCGAAGTTATTGCCGAACACTGCCTTACATCGCCAACATCGCTAGTGCCATTGCGATCATCACACTGTTTTCAATGATCGTGACCACCGACATCGGCAGATTGAATGCGGTTCCCAAGCAAGCACACTGAATCGCTTGCTTCTTCCTGACCGCCGCTATCACTCCCACCAACCCGATGCTCATCACCACTGCGGTCACGACGTTTGCGACCATCAACTGCGTTCCGGTGACAAACAGCAACCCCAGCGTCACTTCGATCCACGGGTACGCGACCGCGTACGAACGTGATCGGCGGGCGATGATATCGTAGGTCGCAAAGGCGTCGGCAAATTTTGAGATGTTCAACAATTTAAAGAACGCAAACCCCAAAAAGAAGAACCCCATAAAGTAGCTCATCGCTCGGGTCCATTGCCAATTCGCGTGAATCGACTCAACCAGCACCGTGGCACCAACCACATAGCTAACGACGAGGAACAACGGCTTGTACGTCGCCAAGCTAAACGCAGGTTTCGCTGGCGGCGTGGCAATCGAGATGGTTTCCGGCTGATGCGGAATCACCGACGCCGTGAAGCCTGCTTGTCCGATCAAGTCAACGATGTGCTCGGGCTGGCCTTCGGGAGCCAAGTCGACGTGAATCAGTTTTCTTGGATCACTTAAATCCGATTTCCATTGGCGGACACTTGGTTCGTTGTCCAAAAACGGAGTGACTTTGCTCAAGCATCCTCCGCAAGTCATCGAGGTCGAAAACGTTGTGTTCATGATCTTAAGTTCCGCTGTGATTACAAGGGTTTGTTTCACCAACGATTGCTTCAATGATGGGACAACCAGGGATCTTTCCCCGCCCCGAGCAATCGTGAACAAGTTGAGAGAGCGTGACTTCCATCTGTTTAAGATCCGCAATTTTCTGTTGGATCGACTCCAACTTGGCTTCCGCGATTGCTTTTACTTCACGCCGTGACGCTCCGGGCTGCTCGGACAATCCGAGCAATTCCTGGATCTCGGCAAGCGTGAACCCAAGATTCTGAGCTCGCTTGATAAACCGGATACGATCCACGGTCGCCTTAGGATATTCACGAAAGGATGTCCTGATCGGCGTCGGTTCGTTGATCAAACCGCTGCGCTGATAAAAGCGAATCGTCTCGACTCCTACGCCGGACGCCTTTGCTACTTTACCGATCGTGAACCCTGCCATCTCAACTTCCTCCAACACCCATTATCGACCCCGTACAATAGTACAGAGTCAAGTGTAATTTGATCGAGTTAATCGAAAACGGCATGTTGCTGCACTCGCTCGAAAGATGTTTTGGAAAACTGCAAGCCAGCAACCTGCGTCAAGCAGAAATGTCACCCGCATAACGCCCTACGCGGATGTCGCCGATTTGATTTTCATTTGGATAATTAGCCCAGCAAATCCGACCGGCTCGAACCAACACCGTACGTCCGACCTGCGTAAATCCCATCCGTCGCACACTTTTCAAGGCTCGAAAGTTACTGCATTCCGTTGTCAACAATAGGCGTTTGCCCCCGCATTCCGACACCCGCTCGGCAATTAGCGACACCATCGCCGCATAAAGTCGCTTGCCACGATACCGTGGAACCACATGCACTCCGAACACATAAGCCATGTCGGCCGGTAACTCGATGGGCAACTTGGTTCGCAAATCACCATCATGGTTCAGTTCGCCCGAAACCATCCCGGTCTTCACCCCGGCCAACCCTACGACAACTTCATCGGCGCGAACGACGACACATTCTGCTTGATGAATTTCAAGCAACGAATTCCAGGCACCACTAATTGAATTCTTTGGGTTCTCTCGAAGCTCGTTTAAACGAGCAACCGTCAACCATTCGAATTGGTAATCTGCAGGCAAGGGCTCAGATTGAATCGCTTCAATCTTAGCTTCGAGAAAACAAGAAATATTCAACGTCAAAATCCGCCGTGTGATTCGATAGGGCAGATAGCGTAGTCGTGTTAGAAGAGGCAAAAGCGTGCTCGATACAACGGATCATTTCGCAGCGATCATTCAGTGACACTGCGGTGAGAAAACGCAAACCATTTCAGTAGAAAAACGAAAAAGGCAGGGGCGGCGTGCGTGTCATCATGACCTGGGTCACGAGTCCAACGGACACCACCCCCGCGTGATCAGACAAGGAGTTGGGGGTTGGGAGGTGGGAGCTGGGAGACAAGGAGACAGGGAGACAAGCCCCCACCTCGACCTCGACCTCGACCTCGACCTCTCTTATTCCCGACGTGATTAACGTAGTGCGGGCGGTTCAATACCCTGTGACTTCAGAATCGTTAGATACTTGGCTGGATCTGCGGCGATCTTTTTCGCGCAGCCGGGGCAGCAGATGTAGATCGCTTTGCCAGCCGCGTTGACCTTGAATGGGCCGCCCATCGCATCGAGCGGTTCGTCCATCACGGGACATTGCTTCTGTGCGGCGATGTAGGGTGCATCGGCTTGGCTCACTTTGAACACGCCCTCACGCACCTGTTCCCCTTGGGCAGGAACGCTTCCCGCAACATGTTTGGCGGCACTCGCCGATTCCTTAGCCGACAACGCGTCGCCGTAAACCATGGCCAGATATTTGGCCGGTTCCGCTTTGATCTTTTTGACACATCCTTTGCAACACAGAAAGATCGGCTTGTCCCCGACCATCATCTTGACAGGCTGTCCCATGCTGCCGAGCGGCTCGTCCATGACCGGACACTTGGCTTGCTTGGCGACCAAGGCGGCGTCTGCGGCGGTGGCGCTAGTGACCGTAATCTCAGGTCGTCCAGATGCGTATTTCGCCGGATTGGATTTCACGGCGTTTACACATCCAGCGCAACAGACATAGATTTTTTTTCCGTTGACATCGACGGCGATCGGGTCGCCCATGCTGCCCAGCGGTTTGCCGGACACAGGACAAATCTTTTGTCTCGCAATCGCGGCGGCGGAAAGCTGAGCTTCGCTGGCCGGAACCGTTGCCACTTCCTTAAAAACCACCGCTTGGCCGCTGGTCGATGGCACGCCCACCAATTGAACATCGATCTCGATTTGTCGTCCTGCGATCGCTGACAAGTTGACTGCCGCCGACAAACCGCCTTTGCCATCGGGAAGCAGATCGTAGCGATAGCGTTTTGCGTTTCCTTCGACACGTAGCGACGCCGCCCCTCGGCCTTGCTCGACCGCAACCGCCGATCCAGATCGGTCGTACACGAACATTTGGATGCCACCCTGCGAGACCACCGTCTCGAGTTGAATCTCACCCGTTTGTCGCAGCGACCCTCCGTGAGGCCCTTGGACTGGGTGCTCGGCGGTCGTCACAGCGGATGAACCGTGGGCGGCAAGCTCATGAGCGGCATGGTTTTCATGGTTTTCATGGTTTTCATGGTTTTCATGGTTTTCATGGTTTTCATGGTTTTGATGGTTTTGATGGTTTTGAGCGTTAACCGGCAACGCAGCCGTCGCAAAGACAACGGCAACGAGGGTCAGTGCTAAATTTAAATCGCGTTTCATCCTTGTTCTCTCTCTTAAAATGGGGGGAATCTTTCGACAGGGTTTCCATTCCAATGGTGTCCGTCACCGATTGGATGCGTGATCACGAGAATCCTTCACGAATAAGGTGTTTTTTTCTGAGGTAGATACGAGTGATTCAATTCATAAAGCATCACTCCTCTCGAACGCTTTCGACTGATCAATGGAGGCGAAATCGTTCTCGTCGCTGCCGTGCCACAATGGGTCTGCCAACCCCAATCGCATCTTCAATTCTAGATAGCCGCTGTACAGCGTCGGCACGATGAACGAGGTGAATGGTTCTGCTAACATCCCACCGAACACGGGGATCGCCATCGCACGAGCAACATCGGCTCCGCGGCCGGTCGCAATCAGTACGGGAACGAGCGCCGCCAACGTGGTGACGGTGGTCATCATGCAAGGCCGAATCCGTTTCAAACCGGCTTCGTAAACGGTGTTGCGAATGTCCTGGACCGATTTGATTTCGCGTTTCTTTAGCAGTTGATGAATGTAGGTCGCCATCACGACGCCATCGTCCACCGCCAAACCAAACAGCGCGATGAACCCGACCCAAACCGCGGTATTCAATTCGACTTGCATCCATCCAACCAAGACCATCCCGCCAGCGAACGCGACAGGGATCCCGGAGAAGACTGCCATCGAGATCGGCAGGTTGCGGAACTCGATGTAAATCAACAGCAGGTTGATCAGAATCACCAGCGGAATGATCCACATCAAACGCTGGTTCGCTTCGATTTGATTACGAAAACTGCCGACCGCCTCGAGCGAATAGCCGGGCGGAAGCGACAAATGATTCGGATGTTTCGAGGGCAGTCTTTGGGCTTGGAATAGTTGCTTTTCGATCGCCGATACCGATTCCAAATCCCCCGCCGCACCGTTGGTCATGAACGCGACGTGGGCTACCAAGCGAGCGTTTTCACTATTGATCGCACCCGGCCCCCACGTGGTATCCAGTGTCGCTAATTCCTCAAGCGGAACCACCGCACCGCTGTCGGTAACGACCGGCAATCGACTGAGTTGATCGATATGTTCTCGCAAATCACGGTCATACCGCAGACGGACCGGATAACGCTCGCGGCCTTCGACCGTTTTGATCAAATTCATGCCGCCCAGGGCGGTTTCGATGACTTCGTTGACCTTCGCGGCACTCATCCCATACCGCGACGCCGCTTCGCGATTGACAGAGAACTCGACATACGGTTTTCCTAACACGATGTCGGGATTGACCGTTCCTGCGTTGATATACGGTGATTGTTTTAGCGTGGCAGCCACTGCGAGCGCCGCGTCAGCGAGCGTTTGTAAATCATCGCCATACACACGGATCGCCATCGGCGCCTTGATCCCGCTTTGCAGCATCACCACTCGGCCTTCGATCGGTTGCAGCGCCGATGCCGGTGTTACCCCAGGCAAGGTGGCGACGCGATTGATTTCATCCCACACGTCACGCGCCGTCACACCCTCACGCCACTCGCTCTCGGGTTTCAACATCACATAGGTTTCCACCATCGCGGCGGGTGCAGGATCGAGTGCCGACTCAACACGTCCGATTTTGCCCAGTACATCTTTGACCTCGGGGATCTGGCCGATCAAGACGTCCTGTGTCTGCAACACCTGCATCGCCTGCGAAAAACTGGCTGCCGGATACAACGTCGGCATGTAGAACCAACTGCCTTCGTCCAGTGCGATCCAATCATCGCTGCGAAGTCCCGTGAAGATGTGTTTTGCATCGACGTAGCCAGGAAACTCATTCAGATCCGCCCCAAACCAACTGGCAACGCGTTCGACCGGCCGCATCACCGTGGGCATGCCGATGTAGGCGCCAACGCCCAACACCAACAAGACTGCAGGAAACGACAATGCGACCGCTTTGTTGTTCAGCGCGTAACGCAGGCGGGCGGCATAGATCCAGCGTACAAATCGGCTGGACGGAATCTCTTCGATGGGACGAATCCGTTCACGCAACAATTGCCACCCCAGCACGAATCCCAACACGGCGGTCGCGGCGGAGACGGTCCACAGCGGAATTGCCAACCACTCGGCAATGCGATTCCCCCACAAAAAATGGGCCGCCATCGAAATCAGAACCGCCATGGCGATCCCCGCAGCTAGCGCGGTTCGCTTTTGATAATTGGCACTGCGAAGCAGCAATCGACTGAGTGCGGGGACAATCGTTACCGCGGTGATCATCGCGGCCGCGATCGCAAACGTTTTGGTATACGCCAATGGCGAGAAAAGTTTGTAGTCGCGTCCGGTCAGAAAGAAGACAGGTAAAAAGCTGACGATCGTCGTCGCTACCGCCGTCACCACAGCCGGAGCCACCTCGATCGTCGCCGTGTAGATGACCGCTGCCCGAGAGGAAAGAGAGGGAGACACGGAGAGAGGGAGAGAGGGAGCTTTTGGACCAGACATTGGCCCTCCGTGTCTCCCACTCTCCGTGTCTCCCCCTCTCCTTGTCTCCTTGTCTCCTTCTCTAGCCTTTTCCCATTCCGCCAAATGCCCGTAGATATTCTCGGAAACGATGATCCCCATATCGACCATCGTTCCGATCGCGATCGCGATCCCGGCGAGCGACATGATATTGGCTTCGACCCCCACGACGTGCATCGCGATAAACGACATCAACACCGCTGCTGGCAAACTGATCGCCACCACAAAACTGCTGCGAACGTGCAATAGGAACAGCAGAATGATGACGGCGGTGATCAGAATCTCATCGCGAAGTGCATGCGTGAGCGTGGCCATCGTTTCGTCGATCAGGTTGCTGCGGTCATAGACGCCCTGGATCGTGACGCCACCCAACGCCGGCTCGATCGTCGCTATTTTGTCTTTGATGCGATCCAGCACCGCGCGTGGATTTTCGCCATATCGCATCACCACAACGCCACCGACTGCTTCGGCGCCGTTGTAGTCCAGGGCACCGCGGCGGAAATCAGGCCCCAGTTGGACGCGTGCAACGTCACGCAAGTGGACCGGCACGCCGTCTCGCTGCAGAATCACGGTCTGTTCCAAATCGATGACCGCTTGGTATTTGTCGCCATCGCTGCCCAAGAATCCTTTGCCACGCACGATGAATTCCATCCCCGTGGTCTCGACCGTTTTCGCACCGACATCCAAGTTCGATCCTTTGATCGCCATCGCGACGGCGTCCAACGTGACGTTGTGGAAACGAAGTTTGTCGGGATCCACTTCGACCTGGTACTGGCGAACGTAACCGCCGATCGAAGCGACCTCGCTGACCCCTTCGACCGCTTGCAATTCAAATTTGACAACGAAGTCTTGCAGACTGCGAAGCTCCGCCAAACTCATCCCGTCGGCAGGCGGCCGGAGGACGTAGTAATAAATCTGGCCAAGCCCTGTGGCATCCGGTCCAAGTTGTGGAACCACACCGTCAGGCAATTGCGAAGCAGCGCTGCCGAGTTGTTCGGCAACACGACTGCGTGCCCAGTAGAAATCGATCTCGTCTTTGAACGTGACTTGCACAAAGCTGTATCCGAACATGCTTTTGCCACGCACCGATTCGGCGCCTGGTACGGCCAGCAGCGAGACGCTGAGCGGATACGTGACTTGGTCTTCGATGTCTTTGGGTGACCGCCCAGGCCACGGCGTCAACACGATCACTTGGTTCTCGCCCACGTTCGGAATCGCATCGATCGGAACGGCTTGGTAAGCAAACCAACCACCAACCGACAAGCCGATCGTCATCAAGACGACAAGCCAAGGTTCACGAACACAGAAGCGAATCAGCAGGTTAAGCATCGCTTCGCTCCGAGTTGGGATTGGAGGAGGTGGGAGTTAGGAGAAGTTCTTGGTCGAGTGCGGGGCAATCGGTGTCAATGAAATACGTCTCTTCGCTCTCCTTCACTCCCGACTTCTCCACTTTCCCTCCTCCCTTTCCTTGGAAGTCGACGCACCACTTTGATGAACCGTGAATCATCGCGACAATCATTCTCAAGATTTCGTCGTAGAGCTCGATGACCTGCTTCGTCGTTTCCGCGTCGAGGTAGCCATGCGCGGATGCGTACTCGATCCAAACCTGTGTTTCTGCAGCTTCGGCCTCTGCAACATTCATTGTGCTGCAAAAGTGCTTCTCATAGCGTCGCTTACGCCATGCTTCAGCAAGGTTGGCACTCACACTTCGTGACGAACGGCGCACCTGATCCGTCAGCGAGTACATCTCCTCACGTGGAAACGATCTCGACAACTCAAAGATTCGGTTCCCTGCCGCGAACGACTTCTGATAAACAATCAAATCGCGATGCGTCCTAATTCGCTCACTCATTTCAAGTACCTCATTCCGAGTTCTCTCCCACTCTCCGTGTCTCCGTGTCTCCGTGTCTCCGTGTCTCCCTGTCTCCCTGTCTCCCTGTCTCCCTGTCTCCTCACTCCCCCACTACCTCGCCGCAGTGCAACATCTCGCTGCCCCAGTAGGGGTTGACTAGCTCGCCGCCTGGCTGCATCCAATCGCCTCCGCCGCCCGGCACCATCGGACAGTAGTAATGCGTCAGCGTGGTGGCGGTTTGCGGGCCACGGGCGACCGCCGCGGCACGCAGCATCGCGTGGCTGACGCCTCGGAACGCTTCCCGCGCGGTCTCGATCGATCCATCCATGCGTCCGGCACTGCGTCGTGCCGCCGCCAACTCTTTCTGCACGCGGTCGGGAACATCGCCCGACAACTCCAATTGCGACAGGTTCTCTAGTAACGCGTTCAGCGCCACAGGCGGTGGCGTCATGTCGGCGGCCAAGGCACTTTGAATCTCAAAGTAGGCCTGATAGGCCTGGTCAAACCGCTTCCCGCTTTCATCAGCCAACATCACCGGTGTTGTCTTCGGCAACGACATCGGGCCTGGAGCAAAACGAGTCGCTCGACTGGGGTCCATCAGTGATGGATTTCCCGCGAGCTGCATCTGCGAATCGATCAAGAAATTCCCGTTCGTCGCCACGGTTTCGCCCGCCGCCAACCCTTCGACAATCACCGCCTCGTCCCGATTCATCGCACCGAGCGTGACTCGCCGAATTTCAAAACGGCCTGGTTCCGTTTCCACGTACAGCACGCTGTTGCTGCCGGCCAACAGCACGGCATCGCGAGGCACTGTCACCACTTTTTGCTGCGGCAGCGGTGTCGGTGAGAACCCCAGTGTCGATGTTGGCACCAAGTCCATCCCACACAGCGGACACTCGCCCGATTCATCCCGGATCACTTGCGGATGCATCGGGCTGATGAATTTACCTGCCAATGCGGGATCATAAACGAGGTCGGTGGCGACGGTGGGAACGGTGATTCGCGCGGTTGCGTAATCGCCCGGTCGCAGTTTTCCGTCAAAGTTCAAGATCTCGACCCGTACGCGAACGGTCCGAGACCGCGGGTTGACGATGGGATCGATAAAGGCCACTCGCCCCGTAAACACTTCGCCCGGCCGTGATTGAATCTCAGCTTCGACTTGTTGTCCAAACCGAACCACCGACGCATCATCGGGAAACAGATCCAACATCAACCACACCGACGATAAATCCGCGATGCGATAAATCGTTTGTCCCGTTTTGACATAGTCACCTTCGACCGCCGATTTTTCGATCACGGTACCGGACTGAGGCGACTTGATACGGATCCGCGATTGCGGTTTTCGGCTCTTGCGAAGCTGTTCAATTTGGGTCTCGGTCATTCCGAGTTCCGTGAGATTCTCTCTCGCCATTTCGTTCAGATTCGTCTCACTGGCAGCGAACCGTCCGATCGATCCACCGTTGATGCTGGTGACAAATTCGGTCTGGGCCGAATAGAGCTGAGGGCTGTAGATCAACGCCAAGTCGTCCCCTTTGTTGACTCGGACACCCGCATAATTGGCGTACATTTTTTCGAGTCGACCATCGACGTAGGCCGAGATGGTTGTCAGTTTGCTTTCGTCGAAATCAATCGAACCGATCGTCCGAATCACCCGGTTCAGACTGCCTCGTTTCGAGGTTGCAGTTTGAATTCCAATCAAACGCCGAGCCGCCGCTTCGATCGTGACCGATTTTCCGTCTCCTCCGCCACCACCAACTGCTTCGACCAATTCCATCGCGCAAACGGGACAGCGTCCTGGTTCGGTTGACGGCGGGGTGCACATCATCGGACAGATGTAACGCTTGTCCGCGTCCCCTTCAGCGGACTGCGAAGCATCACTGTTCTTGGCCCCGAAAAAACCATCTGGCGTGATCCATCCAGTCCGCTGAGCAACCCCGATCATCACCAGCAATAGCGCAGCGACCGCCAGCACAACAGCCGCCTGGACCGCGATTCGCGCTAACCATGCTCGTCCACTTCGCGGCCGTGCCGACGATGGCGTGCTGGGCTGGGGTGAGTCCGATGATGCGATGGGCCCTGTGTCGTTTGAATCGTCTGAATTCGAATGCGCAGACATATATTGAGTTCTCGGATAGGCTTTGCAGCAAGCGTGCGTTTGCGAAGACGCAAAAAAGGGCATCGATCGCGCTACGATCCATGCACAAAAACCATTTCCAGACGTGAGATTCGTGATCTCAAGTGCGCAGGAAATGACTCAACAGAGAGTTGCAGTGAGAGCGCAACTCAAACGCAGACGTTAGAGACGCCAGATACAGAGAACACGCTGAGAATAATGGGCTGCCAGCAGATGCGTCCCGCCAATGTCCCCATCGGGATAGACGGTGGCACCGACCGCTTCGGCATCGATAACACGAACCAGGTAACTGAGAACATCAAGGTTCCGCAGTTCGTTCACTGGCGGACGCGGAGTGGATTCACCTAGCGGTTGTGTCGTCACCCCGCAAAGACACGCAGAGACATTGCTGGACTTGGTCGTCTTCTCGACAGTCGCTGCCTCTGCGATCCGATCGTTGTCATCCGATTCGGTACGAAAATTTGCCGCATCGGACTTTGCCGCCGGTGATGAATCATGACAACAACTCGCCGCTGCTGCGGAAGCTTCATTGGCAGCATTGGTGGGGCTGGCTGTTGTTGGGCTGGCTTTATCGGCACAACATCCGCAGGGCGTCCCCGCCGTACTGACTTCGCAACAGCCACATCCTTGGCAGCGGGGGCTGGTTTCGCATTTCTCAGCACAAGCGATTCCGGTCATACCCAGCGCCATCGGCTGGATCATCGTTGCGACGATCAGCGAAAGAATGACGGCGATATGACTTAGGCGGAAGATCACTACTGAAACGCTCCGAAGATTATACCCATGACCGGTATACGCATTGTATCGTCCATTTGCCCGATCGGTTCAAGTGGAATATGCGGACTGGGCAAGGTTTATGGTGTCATTATAGCTGTGAATCGCCGAAAAGTGACGCATTTCATCGCTGGAAAACGCATGAGAAATCTTCGACAAGCCCGACCGAAGCCATGGTTGCTGCTGGCGATGCTGGCCGTTTCCACAGGGGGGTGCAGTGCAAACCGCCAACGTGTTGTCCAGCTAACGCCGCCACCGACCACGGCCGATTCCACTCAGAGTGTGTCAGAGTCCAAGGTGCAAATGGTCCGTAGCGAGGCAACGGAAATCGACTCGGCCACCGCTATCCGCCCCACCATCTACGAAGACGCCGCCGTATTCGCAGCGATGGATCTGACGCTACTGAACGAAGCGGACGACACCCTGAACGAAGCGGACGGTACCGAGGGCGATGTCGAAGCTACACCCGACGCAGGAAACGAGAAGACGCGGTCCACAGGCGTAACCGATTCGACAACGCCCCCACCGTCAACCGGCCAACCGGTCGAATACTTCGTTGGCATCGCCTTGGCAGGACATCCAAGAATCCAAGCCGCGCGACATCGCGTTGCCGCAGCGACTAACGTGATCCCGCAGGCCAAGTCGCTGCCAGACCCGATGTTCAACAACACCTTTTGGCCGCTGCATGACCAAGCCTTGCAAACTGCGGGCGGACGTATCGCGCATCAAATGTCGCTTTCTCAAGGCGTACCGTGGCCCGAGAAACGACGAGCCAAGGCAGCGATCGCCAGTCGCGAGGTGCAAATCGCTCAAGCCGAAGTGGACCGCATCGAACGCGAGATCACCGAATCGGTACGCATCGCTTACTACGAACTGTGGTACGCGACGCGAGCGATCCAGATCGTCGATGAAACCAAAGACTTGGTCCAGGATTTGACGAACGTGGCCGAGGCTCGCTATCGCAGTGGTGGAGCACAACAAGACGTACTGCGAGCTCAATCGGAATCGGACCGACTCGAAGATCAACGCATTCAGCTGACTCAACAAAAACAGATGGCCCAAGCGGATCTCGCGGCGCTGTTGCAACAACCCGTTTCGATGGTGCCCGAAGCAGTCGACGATTTAGGAATATCTGATGCCCCTGGGCAATTGGATCAATTGATCGCATCTGCAGAAGCGTGCAGTCCTGAACTGCAAGGTTTGGCTTGGGAAATCCAACGCGACCGAGAACGCCACCGATTGGCGTGTTTGCAAAAGTACCCCGATCTACAGGTCGGCGTGAATTTGTCGATCGTCAGCGACGATGACGACGTACTCAGTGGGGTTGCCAACGGTCACGACAACCTTAGCTTCACCGTCGGCACGACGTTGCCGATTTGGCGAGACAAGATCAACGCGGGAATTCGCGAAGCGGCGCATCGCACCAACAGCACCGCCAACCGCATGGAAGCCGAGCGTGACTCGCTATACGGCCGACTGCGACGTTTACTGGCTCAAGCCGACTCGCTGATCGAGCAGCGACAATTGTACGAAGAACGGATTATCCCTCGCACCGAAAAAACGCTGCAACTATCGGTGGCGGATTACCGAGGCAAACGCACCGATTTTTATAGTCTGATCGAAACCTACCGCGAGCTGTTGATGTTCGAAACCCAGCTCGCCCGATTTGACGCCACGCTGGCGACGACGATCGCCAGGATCGACCGCACCGTGGGCTGCCCGGAGTGAGAGGGAGAGGAGTGAGGAGTGAGGAGTGAGGAGGGAGGAGTGAGGAGGGAGGAGGGAGGAGTGAGGAGGGAGAGAGGGAGAGAGGGAGAGAGGGAGAGAGGGAGACATGGAGATGCTATTTTGAATCGCGAGATTTAGTTCATCGATTTATTTCAAATAGCTCCTCATTTGATATTTCTTTGATGGATTAAAGGTTGCTCACATCAAGCTCGCGATGATCCACGTGGCACAAAAGCGACAGATCGCCGACACGAATCGATTGGGGGAGATTGCACTCGTCGCTTGAGCCAATACGGCTGACAAACCGCATGCTGGTCTACCAGCTTCAAACCTCTACCACGGATTGAACACGAATCGATGAGCGACTGTGGATGCGAATTGGAAGCTGACGGCGAGTCGCAGCGAAAGACGCTGCGAATGGTGCTGGCGATCAATGCGGCGATGTTTGTCGCCGAGATCGTCGCTGGGTTGCTGGCCAGTTCGACGGGATTGATCGCCGATTCACTCGACATGTTGGCTGACGCCAACGTCTACGCGATTAGTCTGTACGCGGTCGGGCGGTCGTCATCGATCCGGCACAAGGCCGCGACCGCCAGCGGCGTGTTGCAAGTCGTCTTGGGTATCAGCGTATTAATCGAAGTGGTCCGTCGATTTATCGGCGGTGGTGAACCGATTGGTGCCGCGATGATGGGGATGGGGTTCGTTGCGTTGATCGCTAACGCGATTTGTCTAAAACTCATCTCGCGGCATAAACACGGCGACATCAACTTTCGAGCGTCCTACATTTTTTCGGCCAATGACGTCATCGCCAACATTGGCGTCATCGTCTCTGGCTTGCTGGTTCTGCTACTCGGTTCGCAAATCCCCGACCTGATCATCGGCATCGTCATCGCCGCGGTCGTCACCCGCGGCGGATGGCAGATACTAACAGAATCAAAGGCAGCGTCGAAAACAAAGTAAGTCAGTGGTCGTGGGCTTCTTCTTTAAAATCGCCCGAGTACGGGGTGCCGTCAATCACGCCGGTCATCGTCCCCTCGTACTCTTGGACCACCCCTAATTTTTCATGCGTGCCGATAAAGCGTGATGCTTTGCCCTCGGGGTCATCGTCTTGCGGTGCCGCTGCAAGCGTGACCACCATTTGCGGATCCACGATGCTCAG
The DNA here is from genome assembly GCF_039545035.1 of Novipirellula caenicola. Lineage (NCBI taxonomy): Bacteria > Pseudomonadati > Planctomycetota > Planctomycetia > Pirellulales > Pirellulaceae > Novipirellula > Novipirellula caenicola. The sequence goes on along the minus strand of NZ_BAABRO010000007.1, from coordinate 80,130 downwards.
CTCGATCGATTCGGCGTCGATGGGGGCAGGCGTCTTTTCATCGCCTCCGAGCACATACACGGTCGCTTGCGTTTTGTCGTGGTCGACCGTGAATTCAACGTGATACTTTCCACCGCCCCAATCCGCAATGACGCCGTCATGAGGACCAGCACCGTGGCCATGTCCGGCGACACTATGATCGCGAACTTCACCATCGGCATGATCATCCCCGTGTTCCCCGGCGGTTTCGGCTGGAGGCGCCGGAGTGGACGTGGTTTCCTGTTTGCAACCCACGAAACCTAAAAGCGAAATGGTAAGGGTTAGAAATGTCAAAACTTTCATCAGAATCTTCCTTCATCGATTTGCGATTATTGATTCTCGGTTGGAGATTGAAAGGCAACCATCAAGAACCGCAGCAGGGGGAACAATCTCGGAGGTTCATCAACTTGGATTTCGAGAGGCTCAGAATGCGTCAAGCGACGATCGTCGATTTTCAATCGCAATGGCGTCTTTGCCACTGAATTTCCAAAACAATCCGGGGTGAATCAAGAACTCACAAAACGTCGACGTGGTCAATCCGCCGAGGATCACTGTTGCGACCGGGTACAGGATTTCGCGGCCTGGTTCTTGCCCGCCCAGTACGAGCGGAATCAGCCCGATCCCCGCAGTCAGTGCGGTCATTAAAACAGGGGCAAGCCGCTCTAGACTGCCACGAATGATCATCGCTTGGCTGAACACTTCGCCCTCTTCTTTGATCAAGTGAAAGTAATGCGTGACCAGCAGAATACCGTTGCGGACCGCGATCCCGCCGAGCGAAATGAATCCGACCAGACTCGCGACCGTCAGACTTTGCTGGGTGATCACAAGTGCCAGCACTCCGCCGATAAATGCGGTCGGCAACGCGTTCAATATCTGCAAAACGATTCGCACCGAGGGAAACAGGATCAACAACACGACAAACATTCCGACGACCGAGATCGCGGCCAACACGATGATCATCTGAGTCGCCCGCTGTTGGCTTTCAAATTGGCCGCCGTATTCGATGAAATAGCCGACTGGCAATTGAACCTGAGCGGACACACGCTGTTTTATCTCGCCTACCGCGCCGGCCAAATCGCGTCCTTCGGTGTTACAGCGAATCACAATTCGGCGTCGAGCGTTCTCGCGGTTTACCGAGTTCGGCCCCGTCCCCTCACCGACATTGGCGACTTCATGCAATTCAATTTGACCGCGTTCGGCATCGCCATCGACATGGGGCAAGTCGATTCGAAGGCGATCCAAGTTGGCATAGTCCGTCCGATACTCCTCTTCCAGCCGCACCAGCAAATCGAATCTTCGTTGTCCCTCTAAGACCTGCGAAACCACTTCGCCTTGGAGTGCTGTCTGCAAAACGTCAGCCACGTATTGCCGCGTCAATCCGTACAGCGCCAAATCGTCCGCCCGCAATTCGATATGCAGTTCCGCGGTTTCTTGAATCGGTTCAACGATGGGCGGCGTAATGCCGGGAACGTCTTTGATCGTCCGCTCTACCTGTTCCGCCAAATGCTGCAATGTGTCGAGATCATCACCGTGAATTTTGATCGCAATTTGAGCATACACGCCTGAAATCATGTGACTGATCAGATGAGCGAGCGGTTGTTCAACTTCGATATCCACGCCCGGAACCTCGTCGCTGATCTTTGCTCGCAGTCGAGCGATGATCTCATCACGCTCGCTTGGCGAATCGGGGTTCATACTGAGTATATATTCTCCTAAATTGACGGGCGAAGCATGCTCGTCCATCTCGGCTCGCCCCGTACGGCGAACAAAGTGCAAAATCTCGCCATCAGGATTCTCACTGTTTTTCTGCAACGATTGAAAAACGGAATCGATCGACTTGGACACTTGATTGGAAGCGTCGAGTGAGGAACCAGGCGGCAGAGTGACGTTGACTTGAATGCTTCCTTCGTCAAACGGAGGCAAGAAGTTCTTACCCATCTGTGACATCTGCCAAGCAGCGAGCCCCACCCCCATCCAGGTCAAGATCAACAGGGTGCCGGGCATCGCCATGCTCAGTCGAATCAGCGGCGTGACCAGATGTTTCAAACCACGAAGCAGGAAACCATCACCTTCGCGGTGAGTCGCCCCCGACCTGGGCAACAGGTAATACGACAGCACGGGCGTGACTGTCATCGACACCACGAATGAAGCCAGAATCGAAACGATATAGGCAAACCCCAGTGGTGTGAACAAGCGGCCTTCGACACCCGAGAGTGCAAACAGCGGCATAAACGACAGAATCACGACCGCGGTGCCGAACACGATCGAGCTACGAATCTCTTTGCTCGCCTCGAAGACAACAACGATGGATGGCTTCTGTCGTTCGCTCGGCAGCGCATTGTTCTGTTTCAATCGGCGAAAGATATTTTCGACGTCGACGATTGCGTCGTCGACTAATTCGCCCATGGCAACGGCAATGCCACCAAGCGTCATCACGTTGATCGACAACTCGCTGCCGCTGAGCATCCCGATCACGCGAAACACGAGCGTCGTCAGCACCAACGACAAGGGAATCGCGGTCAGTGTAATAAAGGTTGTACGAAAATTCAGCAAAAACAAAAACAGCACGACAATGACCAATACGGCGCCAATCACCAGCGCTTCGGCGACGTTGAAGATACCTCGATCGATGAAGTTTTTGAGTCGAAACAGTTCGCTATTGACGACGATGTCCGCAGGCAACGACGCTTCGACTTCCGCGAACGCCTGCGCGACATCGTCGGTCAGTTTTCGTGTATCGATGTGCGGTTGCTTGACCGTCGTAAAGACAATTCCCGGTCGACCATCCACGCTGCCATCGCCACGCTTGATTTGAGGCCCTTCGGTGACGCGCGCGACCTGTTCGAGCAAGACCGAGCGTTTGGGATGATTCCCCACCGGCACTTTCTTCAAGTCTTCGATGACCACTCGCGACTGGGGTCCCAATCGTCCGAGCACACGAATGGGACGCTCGGTTTCCCCGGTTATGGCAAACCCACCGCTGGTATTGATATTGCTGGCTCGCAGTGCCCGTTCGACATCTTGAACGGTGACGTCGTATTCGAGTAGCAATGTAGGATCGATCAGGATTTGGTACTGTTTCCGGTCGCCGCCGAGCATGAACACCTCGGCCACTCCGGTGACTTTTAATAACCGCGGTCGGACAATCCAGTCCGCGACGGTGCGAAGTTCTAACTGCTGCTTGGCTTCGCTGTAGAAGTTTGCTTCCAACGTCTTGCCGTTGATTTCGATGGTGGCGAATCCCACGGAGACCGATGACGTGGCAGGTCCGAGACCAGGCTCATCATGCCACTGAATTTTTGTTGGTTCAATCTTTTTCCAGGTCGAAAGATCGTGGCGGTCGCCGGGTTCCCAAATTTGGATCTGCGGTTTGCCATCAATTCGTTCAAGGACTTCGGCCATCATTTCGGTGTTGCCAAGTTGAGCAAGTCGTCCGCCATCGGGTCCATCTTGACGATAGATACCGGCGACTACGATTTGCCCCATGATCGACGAGGGCGGCGTCATTTGAGGCCGGATGCCCGCGGGCAAAATGCCTTCGAGTGTGGCCAATCGCTCTTGAACCGTTTGCCGGGCCGCGCGAATTTCGGTCGACCAATCGAACTCGATATAGATGACGTTCAGCCCCGCGGTTGACTGGCTGCGGACCGCCTGCACTCCGTTGGCCCCCAACAACGCGATTTCAATAGGCTGGGTCACCAGCGTTTCGACTTCTTCGGTCGCCAAGCCGGGTGCTTCGGTGATGATGACCACGCGAGGTCGGTCGAGGTCAGGAAAGACGTCAATCGACATTTGCGTGGCGAGGTACGAACCATACACCAACACTGCCAAACTCATCACAATGACCAGCATTCGGTAGCGGAGCGAAAATTTGATAATTGAATCTAACATTGAAGATCATCGATTGAAGATTGAAGATTGCTGAACATTGAATCGCCGACCCTCATTCACCTTTGGCTGTTTTTCGGGATGCGACCATGATTGCCGTGATTTGATTCGCTTCGTCGAGTAGTGCTTCGACTTTCTCCTTTAGTAAAAGGTCGCCTTCCATAATGCGTTCGAGCCAGTAGCAACATTCGTCTGCTTCCTCGATGACGATGCTAAGCTTTGAGACGAACTCAGCTCTCGAACGCCCGCGACACGCGGCTCGATCGTTCGCCCCAACGGATGTCGCACTCCGGATCAATTGACTGCCGATGGGACGCCCGACTGCATCTTTCGGCAAAGCACCGACGAGCTTCATCACCCTCAGAGCAAGCTGCTTTGTCCTCTTCTTCAATTCCGAATCATTCATGTCTGGTTCCTTTCAATCTTCAATCTTCAATCTTCAATCTTCAATCTTCAATCAATGTGCCGCGTGCACGGTGCCGTCAGCATGCACATGCACTCCGGGTGCTTTTCCGCTGGTCGACTGTGACTTGAGCACCCGATTAAGCGAGGCGGCAGAACTCTGCGCTAAATAGCTTCCAGGTGAAATGCTGCCATCATTGGCGATCACGATGGCAAGGCGATCTTCGTGCAGCACATGAACCGGCAACTGTTTGAAGAGGTCGCCGTTTTGGCGAAACACGTACGCCTCGGGTCCTTCTCGTACCACCGCTTCGGCTGGCAAGACGAAGACGTTTTCAAATTGCTCGACGGGAACACGTATCCTTGCTCGTTGGCCTGGTCGATACCGCCACACCAGAAACATATTCCCCGATTTCTCGTAGGCATGCGACTGATTCGAGAGCGGCATGAAGAAGTCGAACGTGCGGCTATCAGGGTCGATCGTATTGGAGAGATGTCGAATCACGAACGTTTGCTCGACCACAGGCCAATCCGCCGCGTTGTCTTCAGCAAATTCGATCTGGACCGCGCGATTGGCCGCTGCCGCCTGCTCTAAAAACGATGCCTCACGTTTGAATGCGTGACCAATCACATACAACGATTGATGGTTGGAGAGTTTGGCTAGCAGTTGGCCCGCTTGAACCTGTTGCCCCATCTCGACATTCAGCTCTTGAACTTCATAAGCCATGTCGTTGGCCGTAACCGAATCGGTAACCAAGCTCGCTTGACGAACCGCGTTATCACGGTCATCCCACAGCGATTGTTGGTTCATCAACGGAGGCGCCGTGACTTTGATTGTCGAAACGAACTCACCTTGCTGTTGCACTTGGTCGATCTGATCGGGAAGCAATCCACGCGTCAACAGATCTTGCCGCGAGGATTGAATGATCGCGCGTTGACGAGTCAAATTGGCTCGCAACTCGATCATCTTGCCTTGCGAAACTGCTCCGACCGAGGCGGCTCCGGCCAATCGTTCCATCTCGGCTTGAATGATGCTCGTTTCTTGATTCGCCTTGAACAATTGCGTCTGCGTGTTCTGCAGGTACTCGCTAAACAGTCGCAAGGTGAACAGCGAATCGCCTGGACGCATGGTGTCACCGGGGAACGCATGGATCGCGGTCACAATCCCGACCGCGGGCGACGTGACGCCACGGTCCGAGACGCCGGGGCGATCGGCAACCACCCCAGGAATCGTGACCGATCGCCAGTACGTTTGTGGCCGCGCAGGCTTGGACACCAACCCGAGGTTCTTCCTCGCTTGGGCACTGATCTCTAGCACCGTTTGCTTCTCAGCGGACGCATTTGATTGGGTTGCCGCAGACGTGTCGACCACGTCGCCGCTGCCAAACCATTCGTCTTGATAAAACCAGATTACCGCAACGGCAATGATGATCACTGTGGGGCCGACGAAGGCGTTTAAACGTGATTTCAAGGGGTTCATGAGTCGTTTGTTCTCAACGGATTTCCAGCGGACAACACCCACCGCGCAGCGTTAGCGCAAGGCTGAAACAAGCTTTGGTTGGGGAGAAGACAGCGGCAGCGAATCGAGCAGTAATGCCCTCAGTTGTTGCCGCCGGATCACTCGGATTTGCACATGATCAAAGCATGTGCAAGGGAGCGTCCGCTATAGCCGAAGCGAGGCTGTGAGAAGATAGATCGGCAGTGCTGCAAGCGGATCCGGCGGAACGCTGGCGTGGTATCGACAACGTGTATCAACCATAACCGGCAGCGTTGACGCATCCAAATTTGCCGCGTACACGTCAATCTCAAAAGATTGGGAATGACGCGTCAGCGATTGCCCGGATGCCGTCAGATAAAGGGCATCCGAATCATGATCCGCCGCTGGCACAATGCCTTCGACATCCGCTGCAACGTCCTTTTCATCGGCATCATGGTGATGATCAGTTTCGTCACCATGATGGTGAGCGTGCGAATGCATATGTACATGCGGACGCAGAGCATGACCATCCGGCTGAGCAACGCCGGTTCCCGCGTGCGAATGAGGCAGAGCTTGCCCCAGCACAAAAAAGGGAATCAGCAGTAGTGAAACAAATTGGATCATAACGCAAATTTTAGTTACTCATTGACTCAGCGACTAGAGCGGTTCTAGATGCGAGTAAGTAGTTAGACAGGAATGAATGGGACATTCCATCAGCCGCGAAACGCAACACTGTGAAGCATTTTCCATAACCCGAAGCGTCAGTTTTGAAGTTACGCTTTTCGACGTTCTTCGGGCCAAAGGCCCAGCAATTTGCCTAGCCTGGCCCAACGGGCCAGGTTTTCAATGCAAACAAACCTAAGGGCCAACGGCCCGGCCATTTGCTAGCCGCCCTCAATACGTCCCAGCAAACGGCCGGGCCGTTGGGCCTACAATTCATTGGTTTTCTTGGTCCCAGCCCGTTGGGCTGGGCTAGGTAAACGTCCGGGGCTTTACCCCTAGATACAAACGCGCAACTTCAAAACTGACGCGTCGGGTTATGAAAACCCGCTAAACGCTGCTTGTAAATGCTTCACAGCAGTGCTGTCCCGCCATGTCCGTTAATTCCCTGCTAGCAACGCTACCGAACCAAGACAAATACCTGCTCCGGTCAATCGGACAATCCAAAGGGATCGGCGTCCGCTTCGTCCGATTGAACTCCGAACGGGTCGTCGGCCGACTCGCCTCCTGAATCCACCTCCTTGGGTTGTATTGGTTCCGCCGGTGGCACGACTTCGTTATCGGTTGGGACAGGGGGTCGACGTTGCGGTTGCTCACGCAGCGCAATGTACGAACCTTCGTGCAACCGATCCTCTTTGCCCTCACCGGCTTCGATGATGATGGCCGAGCGAGACAGCAGTCCTTCGGCTTTGACGTTGATGGCGTAACATCGCGTTTGACACAAACCACAGCCGACGCACTTGTCATCCAGGACCACGGGCGCTAGATAGCCAGTGCCTTCGACCGGTTGGCCGGCTTCGTCCAGCTCGGTTCCGACCTGGGTAAATTCAATCGCGTGGTAGCCCGCCGCGTCACATTCTTGCACACACAAATCGCATGCTCCGGTGCCGGCAAAGGGCAGGCAGGTCGATTCGTCGACGATCGCCAACCCCATCCGTGCGGCCTTCTTCTCTTCGATCACCAGCGGCCGGATCGCACCCGTCGGACAAACGTGCCCGCATGCGTTGCAGCTCGATTCACAGCCTGCCCAATCGGCCACCACCATCGGCGTCCACAGTCCTTCTAATCCCTGCTGGAATCCCTCGGGTTGCAGCACGTTGTTCGGGCACGCTTTGAAACATTCGCCACAGCGGATGCACATTTCCAAAAACGATTGCTCGGGGACACTTCCCGGAGGTCGCACCAGTCGTGGCGAATTGGGATCATCTAAATTCGCTCCCCACGCCTTGGTCACACTGGCCAGCCCGATTCCGCCAACCGCAGCCGCCGTGCTGCCGGCGGCAAGTGACAGGAAACCGCGACGACCGAGCGGGGTTTCGTTTGTCGGCGGATCATTGTCCACTTTGAGCTCGACGACGTTCCAGCGTTCGACGAATTTGATCGCGTGAGTGGGGCAAACACCGCCACACGATTGGCACATCGTGCAGTCCGAGGTGCGCGTGGTGAAGTCGGGCTTGATCGCGTCAAACGGACAAATCTCGACACACTTGTTGCAATGGATACAGGACGATTCGACTTTACGCTCGGTCACACGAAACAGATTGCCAAGCGAAAACACCGCACCACTTGGACAAACGTACTTGCACCAAAACCGAGGACGCAAAAACCCCAGCGACAACACGGCGATAAACAGCCCGATCGAAACGAAATGGCCCACTCCGATGCTGGGCACAAGATGCCAACCGCGAGTCACGCCGCTGTGCAGCGGATCACCGATAAACAACATCGCTCGAGTGATCACGGGAATCGCAGAAACAAACCCCGATACCAACACACCGAACACCGCGGCGATCAAAGTGCCTGCCAACAAGTAATACTTGATGTGAACCCACCATCCATCGTCAGGGACATTGAATCGCGTCGTCCGCCGGGCGATCGCCCAATCGAACAGATCAATGGTGGTCCCCAGAGGGCATAAATACCCGCAAAACCCGCGAGGAATCAAAATGCAAACGATCAAGATCGCCGCCGCCGAAACCAGCGACGCGATCCAACTGCGTGAAGCGACGGCTGTGGACAAACTGACCAACGGGTCGATCAGCAGGAAACTCTCGGCCGGAATGAATTCTTTAGACGAAAGGTTGTCGGCATAATGCGAAGGCCATGCTTGTGGATCACGCTGGGCCAACTGGAAAGCCCCCGAACCACTTAAAAACGCATCCAACATCGCCGGAGTGGCTGTTTCCCGCGGCGTCAAGCGAATCTGCTTTCCCTCGCGACCTGTTACCACGAACGGTCCAATCGCAGTGATCGACTCAGCCGCAGTCGCCTGGGCCGCGACGCGGTCGTCAACGACAAAAAGCTTCGCGCCGGATTTGATTTCCCAGTCAGATGGCGAAGCCGAATGGGAAGTTTCCTGGGTTAAGACAAACTCGCCACTTTGTTGATCAACGGATTGCAGTGACCAACCGTGCGACACGCCGCCAGGCGGCAGAGGACGGGCACTGTATGGCCAGCACACGTAGAAAAACAGCAAGACAAACGTGACCAAACAGACTGACTGCACCACGCGTCGCACCGGCGTCGCCAACCACGACACGCCAAGCTTTCGCAAAGACTTTCGAATCCAACCCCGCTTCTTTTTGAGACGATCCGATTGAAAGCGAGCGGGAATCCAGCGTCGCAGCAGCCGTCCAGGGAACGTATGCGATGGAGAATTTCCTGCAGTCACTCGGCGAAGTGCAGGCAGGAACCAATCCAACCGAATCACTGCGGTGGATCGGCCTCGATCCAGCGTCGTCAATAACGCCAACACCGCGGCCGTCAACAACACCGTCCCAACCGTGATCGCCAACGAGAATCGATCGCGAAACAGGTCACGGTAAAATGCGTGTCCCGTCATCGCGGTGGTGATTAACACAGTGGCAAGCGTCGCCAAGGCAGCGGCGAGCAGGTAGTTTCGCAACGGTTTCATTTTGCGGAACCTTGCAATTCCAGAAGCCCCAATCGCCACGGAATCTGTCCATAGTTCCCACTTTGATACTCGGCATCGCTGGCACCTTGGAACAACAAACGAAGTTCGGCGGGATCAATCTCCATCGTTTCACTCGATCCATCGCGGATCAATTCGCCGTGACTGTAGGACGTCGCCCATGACTCGTTTTGGTTGACGACATTTTTGGGCGAGACGAACGGTTGATCGCGACTTGCCGCCAATGGCGTCCACTGTCCATCCAGCGCATCCGCGGTGAACGCTTTGAAGTAGCGCCGTTTGCCAGCCTGGGCCTCGACGATGGTTAAAAACCGGTTCTGGCCTTTCAATTTGTAGGTGTGACTAGCTTCGAAGATATCGGCCTTCAGCACGATTTTGGGATCGGACCAACCGCGGTTAGGAAAATCTTGCTTTGCCGTTTCCGCTCGCCACATTTGGCCGTTCAACGTGGTGAAGAACAGATGTGCCTTTTGCTCGTCACAGATCAGCCAAAAATCAAGCCCCGCCTTGGCGCCTTCTTTGACAACATACAGCGGCTCGGGGCGAGTCCAGCGGTCGGGTTTTGAAATATCATCATTGGTCGAGTAACACGGACCGTATTTCAAATTGCGAGTCTCATCGCTGGCTTGGTAGATCAAGTACCATTTCTGGTGCGGCTCGAAGTAGAAGATTTGAGGCGCTCCGTGGTACCCCAACGTCAAATCCAGCACACTCCAATCGGCATCACTCGCATCCGCCCAATCGACAAACGATGCATACCCGATTCGAATACGACCGTCGCCTTGCTTCGCTTTTCTCAAGGTACAAAACAGATGCCAACGTCCTTGATGCCGCACGATCGAAGGATCTTTCAGGGCCAGCCAAGGATGTTGGGGCGACTCGGGAAGCCGTGCGGGATCCACCGCAATCAGCGGTGAGCTAACACGCCAGCGAAAATCGCCGCTTCGAAGCGGGTCGTTTTCAGACGGTGCCGTAGGTGCGAGCGGCGTTTGGGAAGTTGAGAAAGAATTCAGCTCTTGGGCTATCCCGTCCGCCGCGCCCCCAAGGTAAGCGAACAGCGAGCATACCGCCAACGCAAGTTTGATTCCCATCGCAGCCTTCGTGATCCGAGTCGACAAATGTGTCATCTAATTTGCACCCTTTGCCAATGCGCGAGCGGTCGCGCTGACGATCGCTTGCGATGTGATCGTCGCTCCCGAGGTACCATCGACATCCTGGATTCCTTGCTGGTCGATGATTTGGGTCGTCGTATCCGTCAGCGCCGAGTAAAACTGTTTTTCGCTGTGTTTGGTCACGCGAACGTCGCGAATTTTCTGATCCGCCACCGTCACCTCCACATTCATCTGGCCGTTGTATCCCGTGCTGTGGGCGGTGTACGTTCCATCGGCAACCCGGCTGACATCGGCCTTGTCAAACAACTTGATTGCCTCAATCGATTCGGCGGCTCGGGCTTGGTACCGCTTCAAATACTCGGCATTGCGGGCCTTGTTGATGTCCAGCACTCGCTGGTAGTACTCAATCGCCTCGTCCAGTCGTCCGGCACCTCGCAGCGCATCGCCAGCGTTCAGGAAGGCTTCGTTAAACGCGTTCGTGTTGGCATAGCTTGCCGTTAACGCCATCGCCTTGTCCACTTCGTCCATGTCCCCCAGCAGCTTGATCGCGTTGAGATGCAAACTGCGGCCTTTCAGCATCTCCATTGCCATCGGCTTGCTGCCCAAACGCCAATAACATTCGGCCAGATGGATCCCGGTCGGAGTGGTCGCCGAGACCTTGGCTTTTTGCAACCAATAGGCGGCACGCGGGTAATCTTGCAGCAACGTGAAGTACATCTCACCGAGTTTTTCCATGTCACGTTTCAGCAGCGTTGGGTTACGCTGATGACGTTCCATCACATGATGCACCAACTTGATGCCCGGTTTCCAACGCGAGACGTTTGGATTGACGCGGCCCCAAATGTATTGCCCGATATTTTTAGACTCGTCCCATTTCCCTGGCGCCTTCAGTGGCCAGTCGAGATCGAGCGAGGAGGGGTGGTTCATGTCAGTCGACGCGAGCCAATCGGGCGGAGTGCTACCGACTTGTTCAATGTACTTTCGCAGTTCGGCGGGCGTTCGAGTGATCCCGCCAGTGGATGTCTCGCCTTCCGACGTCGCTTGCTTGGGAGTCAAGACAAAACGTTTGCCGTTGAACGTGACCGCATGCACGCTGGCGTACGAGTAGGTTCGCGTCACTGCGGTCTGACCAAACTTGGACGAAAAATCAAACTCGCGTGCGTCCTTACGAATCTCGAGCATTTTGCCGGTCAAGGTGGAACCGTTCATAAGCTCGACCAAATCCTCGCCAAACGCGGTCGGAAGCGACAAACACACCAACAGCAACACAGTCAAAATCGTTTTCAATTTCAAGTTTGGCATTCCCATTTTTCCCGATGCGATTGATTCGCTTTTGCTTTTGCAGCGAACGACACCCCAGTTTCGACTCGAACCTGTCCCCCTCGCTCACTGCCACACAATTCTAATCGTCTGGACGACCTCGGTGGTACAAGACCGCCTCGGAATGACGTGATATTGTTGGCGGACGGCACTTGCATTCGGTATGCAATGCTCGCCAGAGCGCAGCGGGGCACCTCGCAAAGACGCGTCACCACCTTGGGGCGAAGGCAGTGATCAGACACGGCTGCGATGGCACATGCCGTGGAATGGCAGTCGGCAAGGTTTTCAAGGCGATCGCTGCTGTTTTTGACGCAGCCGTTCGGCACGTTTGGTCACCCAAGCGGGGCGGATCGACTCGACGTCGATCCCCGCATCGGTTAGCGCCGCCTCCCATGAACCAAAGTACTCTTTGGCGGCACGAAAGAGTGCAAAATCACGATACTCTTCCTCTTTGCTGTGGGTCACCGCCCGCACATTCAGCGGCATTCCCTCGGCATGACGCCGCTTCAGTTCCTGCGTCACTTGGTCGGCCGACGTGTAACTTCGATACACACGGTCACGGTACGCATCATAGTCTTGTCGTTTGCGAACGATCGTGTCGTAGTCGATACCCGCAGCACGGATCGCCGATTCCCAATCTCCGAACATCTTACGCGCGGTGTACAGCAGCGGGACATCGACGTGTTCGCCGCTGGTCAATCCGCGAGCGTGCAACGGTTCGCCCGCCCGCCGGCGTCGCCGAATTTCCTTCAACAACGATTCCTTATCCGCATACTTTCGGTGGGGCGTCAAGTTCCATTGATGATAGGATTTCGGATCGACGCCAATCGCTCGCACGGCGGATTGCCAATCACCGAAAAAACCCGATGCCATGGCATGAAGTTGTTTGTCGGCAACATCACTGGTCAGACTGGTGATAGCCAATTGGCGAACATCATGGCTTCGCCGTCGCAGCTCGCGAAGCACCTTGGCCCGAGTCCCCAGCGGTGTGTCAGCCGCCTGCTTTACTTGAGCGGATGTGCCGCCTGATTTGACCACCGCAGATCGCCAGCTGGAGAAAAAACGAAACGCCGCTTTCCACAATTGGATGTCGCTACGAGCGCCAAAGAAAACATCTAGCGGTGCAACACTGAATTCATTTTCCAATCGATGGGTGATCCCCGCAACGACTTCGTCCGCCGAATCGTAAGTCGCCATGCGGCGGCGAATATCAACGGGAATGTCTGCGGCGTCCAAGGCGGCGTCCCAACCGCCATAGTACCGGGTAGCTGCTCCGGTCAACTGTATCCCGTAGGGCAACAGACTGACGGTGGTATGTGACATATCCGGCAACTCGTGCTGCAATCGCTGCAGGTCTTCGATCACACTCTCTTTTGTCAGATACCGATCACCGCCAAACAGCGGGTCCGATCGATCGACGCCTGCGGCATCAAGTGCCGCGGACCAGTTGCCGTACCGCTGCAGCGCCCAAGTGAACACTCGCGGACGACGATGACGATCATCATAGGTTGCAAACAGTGCTGCCGGAGTACTGAGCAGGCCCGCCGCGCGGCGCTGCTCTAAAAACGCCTGCAGATCCGCCAACGAAAAATCATCGGGCCGGTAACATCCCCGATAGACGACTGGATCCAACCCGATCCATCGCAAGGCATCATCCCAGCTGACGTCCAAATGGTATCGAACCGCACGAAGCAACGAAGCATCTAACCGCTCAATCGTTGACAATTCCATCCATATGCCTTGATCCGCGTACTCCTTCACACGGTCCAGTACATACTCGGGTGTATAAATGGGTTCCCAGTGCGGTAGCCAAGGGGCTGGCATTTTGCAACGAGGCCCCATCGACGCTTGACGCATCGACTCGGATACGATTTCCGCGTCCGGGTATTTGACGCGGTAGTCTTCCGGGTCGGTTTCGTGGATTCGCAAATGCCCCAGCAACGAGCGAAACGATTTCCCACACAATTGGCACTGGACCGTTTCACGAACCTCGATTCGAATTGATTGGTAAGACAGCCCCGCGTCCGCTAACGCTTGTTTCCAACCCCAGTACGGCGTCACATCGTACACGGCGGCCACCAGCTCAGGATCCTCGCGTTTGACCGTGGACACGTTCAGAGGTTGGCGGTCACGATATCGTCGCCGAATCGCTGCGAGCACTTCTTTTTTTCGCATCATTGCACCTGATGGTTGTGGCACCGCACACCCCAATCGATCTACCGCAGTTGAATTCGCATTCCGAAGTTTAACGGATTGCCAATGTCACAGGCAAATTCCGGGGGTGCGTCGACACAAAGTGCCAGGAATACAAAGTGCTCGGGGGAAACAGTCATTTTCCTATACGCACTCGCATGGCGTGGCTCCTTCACTTGAACACCAAACACGGTACCGGCATTCACGAATGCTTTTACCCTACGGACAGAAACATTAATGCGACGGAAAAAAAGAGAAGGTTTCGTCGCGGTGAAAAAATTTTTCTGTCGCATCAATCTTTCTGTCGTGTTTTAGAAAAGCACCCCGCTTGAAGACTTTCCGACGAAGGTGAGATTCAAGGCGTGACCGCAACAACGCTTTGCAGAGAGCCGACGAACACTCCGCAGCATTTGCTTGACTCGCAAATCCCATACGTTAGCATCACCGCTATCGGCGGAAGGGGTCGACCACTCCCCACGACAGCGATTCCATGAAGCTTGCAGGGAAAACCAATGCGATTTCGCACTTTAGCCACTTTTCTTTTCTTGTTGTGCCAGCCCATCTTGGCGGCAAGCCTTTGGGGCGAGGAATCGAAAAGCGATCAGGACACGGTTGATCTTGTCTATCAGGGAATTACGGATCTGACGCTACTGCGAGACGACGTACTCAAACGCTATACACTGATGGTGACAGGCGAGTCACACAAATCCTACGATGCGTCGATAAAAAGCCGCGTGCCTTTGAGGATCAATCGCATTTATGACCTGCAAGCGAGATTGAAGTCGACGTCATTCAAATACGTGGCAAGCGGTGCTGTGCTTGGCGTCGAGCAGACCAATCGCCCCTATGAGTGCCAGTTTTGGAGGGAGCTTTTACAGTGCGGCTTGGTAATGAAGGCAAATTACGGCAGTGCATCGGCCCGCGGCTACAAGGTGCGACAGAAAGACGAGACGACTAAAAACTTCCTTGAGAAGAATCTCGTCGAATCGATTGGCTTCGACCCATTTGATGACCTTGTGCTGCATCCGATGTTCTTAAGGAACCCAATGAATCAGTATGGATGGATCGAACGGATTTTTTTCACCAAGAGCAAGCTTCTATCAGCCGAAACGATCACTCAGGGGGACATCCGCAGCAAATGGCAACTGAACGAGCCTTATGGGAATTTCGACATCGAGCTAACACAATCGAAGGCGTATGGCTATTTACCGACACACGTTAAATACACCAGCACTTCGAAAGAGCATCCGCATCTTTACGGAGAGACGGAGATCAAGTGGAAGAAGCACACGGGATCGGGAAAGTATCTGCCTTATGTGATCAACGCAGCGGCAGGCGGATTGTTCACTGGGCTTACAAAAGAGCAACATAACTGGGTATTCGATTGGCGTCTCGGCAAAGAGATCCCCGACGATTTCTTCGATTGCGATTCCGAAGATTTTCGCTTGCAGTTTTCTCCGCTGTATGATTTTTACTTTGACACGTTTGCGAAACCGGGTGGCTACTTGGCGGGCACCCCCTGGAAAACCCCTGAAGAAATCCTGCCTAAAGACGAACCAACGAATTAAGCAGGACAATATGAGTCATTCCACATGATGGTCTGAGCCGACGCTTCAGCGGTATACACCGAACGACCTGCTTAGGACCGTCGGAAGAATAACGGGCGACGTCTTCCGTAGTGGACGAGGCAACGAGTCCTTTTTGGCTCAGTGAAACTGCAGGACTCGTTGCCTCGTCCACTACCGTCCACCATTTATTGTTCCGAACGTCCTTAGAAAGCCCGACGTTACATCGTGTTGATACACCCGAGCTAACACTCCGCCAGGACTTGCTCAGTGATGCGTCGACTGTAACGATTCAGTTTGTGATGCCCGGGGCACCATCCGAGTAAAAACCGCGTGAAGTCGGCCCAGGCAAATGAATACATCGCACGCCACTCGGATTCGAGCGCATCACCATCGACCGTGCTGTTTCGAGACGCGAGCGATTGACGCAAGGCTCGAAAATAGAAATCGAGGTAGACCGATTCATTACGCTCACATTCGGCTTCGGAGATGCAGCTGCTAAGAAAATAGGCGACGTCCTTCATGCCACAACCGCGGCCGACATACTGAAAGTCAACGGCGGCGGTCCGCGTCCCGTCGGCCGAGAAACAGAAGTTGGCGACCTTGGCGTCTCCATGCACCGCCGTCTGAAAACGACACGCGTTTAAGCGGGCGTCGATCGCCGCAGCGGCCGCTTTCAATTTCCCCGACTGCATCACTTGATATTCGTCGCGGCGAGTCGCCAGATGCCAATACGTCCCGACCGGCCACAAACCCTCAAGCGGTTCGCACAGAAACGTTGCGTGAAAGTGGGCTAACCATGCCAACACGACAAACACGCCGTCACGATCAAGATGCGATTTCCGCGTGGCGAACCCGGATGCATCCAGGTCTTCGAGCACAAACACCCACTGGCCATCGAACGATTCGGCGAGCAAGCATGCAGGGACGCGGCAGGCCGCGTCACAGCGATCGCTATACTCGCGATACCAGCTTGCCTCGACGTCGTAGGAGCGAACTTTTCGCTGGTGCGATTGATCGGTGTTCCAGCCGCGAGGATGCGAGGCCCCCGGCGAACCTTGCTGCTCGCATGGAGGCGAGACATGTTTGACGATGACCGATGCGGGGTGCGAGGGATCGGTGTCGCTGAACGTCAACGGGACGCGAAGGATCTTGCCATAGCCGCTCCACAGCGATTGAATCAGCGCCGCATCGCTCACGCCGCTGGCGGACGTGGCCCGTAGGACAAGCGATTGAAGTGACGGATCAAGTTTCATGGGGGCGGTGTTTTTTGTTTTCGCTAATTTCGCAGTGACCTCGCCGTCGACGAAGAGGTTACTGAATGAGCGTGTGTCTTAACACCACTGTACTGCTGGCTCTCTCAAACGCAGTTTGGGAAAGGTCGAGCAGAGCCTTCAGTGATGCGCGGTTGAGGGCGACGCCTCTGTGCCAACGTGCGTAAGCTGTGGCGAGCGGCAAGCTAGGTTGCGCGGTCGCCCTCACCCGAACGAGGCCGAAAGGCCCGTTCGACCTCTCCCAGCTTCGCCGGGAGAGGTGGCTGGAAGATTGCGCAACCTACAAACCACTACAAGCTCAAAAGCTTAGCTGTTCGACAGACTAGCTCTGTTGCAATGCTGCGGCGAGCTGTTCGTAGGTTCGCTTGGAATCGATGTTGCTGCCGCGATTGTCCAACGCGATTTGGTAAAGATGTTGGCCGCATTCGGTCGGGTAATTTCCGGTCACACAAGCACGACACAACTTTTCTTCGGGCAGTCCAATCGCACGCGCAATCGCGTCGACGGGCAGGTAACGTAGCGAATCGGCTCCGAGATCATCGGCCAATCGCTGCTGGGACTCGTCGCTCAATTCGCCGTTGATGCCAAAGTATTTTGGTGCGATCAACTGATCGATCGTACTCATGTCGATCCCGTAGAAGCAGGGCGCGACGATCGGCGGACAGGCGACACGAACATGGATCTCTTTGGCGCCGCCGACTTCGCGGATTCGGTCCAACAAGACGTTCATCGTGGTACTGCGGACGATCGAGTCTTCGACCAAGATCACCGTTTTGCCTTCGAGCACTTCGCGAAGCGGCGTGTATTTCGCTGATGCCTTGGCCTTTCGCGCGCCGCCACCTTCGATAAACGTTCGGCCGGCATAGCGATTTCGAATCAAACCTTCGCGGCAGGGGATCGACAACTCAAACGCCATCGCGTCGGCTGCCGCTTTGCTGGTGTCAGGCACCGGAACGATGATCGTGTTTTCACAATCCAATGGCACACGACCAAGGGCGCGTTCGGCACGAGCTAGTTCTTCGCCGAGATGCGTACGGCTCAGATAGACACTTCGATCATCCAACGTGCTGGCGACGTTGGCAAAGTAGATCCATTCAAAGAAGCAGTGGGCGGGCGATCTTTCTTCGGCAAAACGCTCGATCCGAAATCCCGTTTCGGGATGGATGATGATCGCATGCCCAGGAGCCAAGGATTTGATTTGGTCATCGGAGAACCCCAGATTCAACAGCGCCACACTTTCGCTGGCGGCGGCAAACAATGGGCCTTCGTTGGCGTAACACATCGGTTTGACACCCAATGGATCTCGCGCGACGATCATCTCGCCTTCGGCGGTCAACAACGCCAAACTGTAAGCCCCATCAAAACTGGCCGTGGCTTCACGCAGCACATCGATCCATTCCATTCGATCGGGTTTTTGGCTCAACAGACGACCGAATTCGTGCAAGATGATTTCGGTGTCGGTATCGAGCGACAAATGATGATCGCCATCGGCGAGCAGTCGTTCTTTCAGCAGACCGTAGTTGGCCAATTGGCCGTTGAAACAGAAACTGAACCATTTCCGTTTGTGAATATGTTTTCGCTCGAACGGTTGAGCGTAACTGCGGTCATCTTGGCCACAGGTGGCGTAGCGAACATGGCCGATCGCGGCGCGTCCGGCCAAATGTTTCATCAAGGATTCGGATTTAGCACGGTGATTCAACCGAAAAACTTCGGTCACCGTACCGACGTCCTTGCGGGTTCTCAGAATCGAAGGACGTGCGGGATCAAACGTCGTCATCCCGGCAGCCAATTGGCCTCGATTTTGGATATCCAGCAACATTCGAGGCAACAACCGCGAGATGTGGCGTGGCCCATCGGAGGTACACAGCGGGCTTCGGCCGCGTCCCGACAGGTGGTAAATGGCAGCAACACCACACTCGTGATGTAATTCGCTCATATCAGATGCTTCGTTCTGAGGAAGATGAAGAGGCGGATGGTTCGGCTAAAGGAGCAACGATTCTCGATCGATGCTGCTTCATCAAGTCTACATGAAATGTACGCTGGGCTTCCAAGGTCGTCGATTCCCCAACACAATTCAATCTTCTTGCGGTGGCATGAAGCTGCTATTTCCTGGTGAAAAGGGCGACGTGTTCCGCATCCATTGCTGAAATTTACCAGCAATATGCAGTCTGACTCGCCCGTACGCAGGGCCGCACCTCTTATTTCCGAACCCTCCGCAGCCTCACAACGGCTGCCCATTTTAAAGTCATCAAGGAATCGTTTTTCCGATGAACCAAGCTGAAAACGAGTATTTAGCGCACCGAAAATCTGCGATCCAGCGAGCACGTAGTGTCGTGGTGAAGGTGGGGACGAGGGTCCTCACCACCCCCAACGGCAAACTGGACCGGGATCGTATCGAGAAACTTTCGGCGCAACTTTGTCGCATCGCCGACACGGGGCGGCAAACCGTCATGGTCAGTAGCGGCGCGGTCGGCGCCGGCGTCGGCAAGCTGGGGCTGACGACGCGGCCCAAAGTCGTCTCGCAACTGCAGGCCGTTGCCGCGATTGGCCAAACCGACCTGATCCAGGCCTACGAATCGAGTATCGCCGCACGTGGCCGTCATGCCGCTCAAGTCTTATTGACTGCATCGGACCTTCGCCGCCGCAGCGCCTACCTGCACGTTCGAAATGCGCTAAGCCGCATCCATGAATATGGCGCGATCGCGATCGTCAACGAGAACGATTCGGTGGCGGTGCGTGAATTGACAACGACGTTTGGGGACAACGACCGGTTGGCCGCCCGTGTGGCCGGACTGCTGACCGACACATTGCTGATCATCCTTTCAGATATCGACGGGCTGTATGACGGGCCGCCGAATGATCCCAACAGCAAACGAATCGAATTGGTCCCACGCATCGACGATTCGATCCTCAGTCTTGCCAAAGACAAACTGAGCAATGTCAGCAAAGGGGGCATGACCAGCAAATTGGAAGCGGCAAAAATCGCCGCCTCCCACGGCCACACGGCGATCATCGCACCCGGGCATGACGACGCGGTGCTGGACAAGATTTTTGCATGTGAAAACGTGGGCACTCTTTTTCTGCCGACCGAAAAAACGATCAAGGGACGACGTCGCTGGATCGGAGGTTCGGCCAAAGTCGAAGGGGTTCTGCATATCGATGCCGGAGCAGCCAAGGCGGTCTGGGAGAATGGCAAAAGCCTTTTGCCCGTCGGCGTCAAATCGGTCAAGGGAACGTTCAAACGAGGAGCCGTGGTGGCGCTGCACGATCCCAACGGCAACGAGATCGCGCGTGGGCTTTGCAATTACCGCTCAAGCGAACTCGAAAAGATCCTAGGCAAACCGAGCGACCAAATCGGCGAGTTGATCGGCCACTGTCCCTACGAGAATGTGGTCCACCGCGACAACCTCGTGCTGACTCGCAACGGCGAGTTCGCGTAGCCAGCCGCTGGCGAGACTGACCGCCTACTTGCCCAGCGGCACGTAGGCGTAGCCTTCGGTTTGCAGATTGACCAAAGACGTCAGTGCCGACACGGCGACGTCGGCGAACACCACGACCTGGTCCGGCTTGGCCTTGCTACCAATCAGCGACTGGCCGCAAACAAAGATCTGAACGTCGGCTTCGTGCAGTGCCTGTAAACAATCAAGATTGGGATTGCCTTTGGTTTGAAACCGAGCGGCATAGGCGTCATCGTTCAAAATGGTCAACGTCGCATCGCCGTGAAGGACAACGGCGATGTCGACCTGGGCCGGCTTCTTGCCAGCACCTCGGTAGATGTTGACAAAGCGAGCGACCTTATCCAACGCAGAGTTCAGTTTGTCCGGCTCGCCGCCTTGGGTGACATCGACAACGATGCAGCTGCCGTCGCGAGGTTGCTGCGTAGCGTCCGGCAGCGAGACGACTTTGCCATACTTGGCGATCGCCGGGTGCGAATACTTGGGCGGATCCGCCGCTGTCTCTTCTGGCACGGGATGATTCTTCATGGCTTGCGGGAACCCTTTGGCAACAAAACCAGAAACAGCTTGGGCGTGAGCTTTGATTAATTTTACGATATACGGGTCATCCGATGTTTCGGTGACGCGAACGCCCTTGTCCGTGTCGACGCGGACCATTTTGATCTGATCGGTATGGCGAAAGATTTCCGCGAACAACGGGTCGCGCATGCGAATCGGCTTGGTCTGTTCGACCCGGTACTGCATCCAGCGCACGTGCACCTTCGCGCAATCTTCACATTTCCAACATCGGATTTTCGCCAAGCTTTTACATAATCCCGCTCGATCAACCGATCGCAGGGTTTGGCTTCTCTTCCTGCGCGAGCATGGAACGATTGTCGCTTCCACTCACTCCTCTGTTCTTTTGCTGGTACACATAATGACCTGTAAAACGGGCCTGATTCGATCATTTTTGAGCATTGGAATTGCAACGTTGGGTTTGGGCGGTGCAGCGGTCCCCGCGGCAACGCCTGAGATTGAACTGATTGGAAAAGTCGCGATCGATGGCGATCAACACGACCTCAGCCACGATGACACCCCGCTTGAAGACGGCTCGCCGTCAAACCAATTCGGTGGTCTGTCGGGGATCGAATACACCGGCATCGGCAACCGATTCTTGCTGCTGGCCGATCGCGGGGCGGGCGATGGCGAGGTGAACTATCAGTGCCGTTACCATGAAGCCGAAATCACCGTCGACCCAGCATCAAAATCCATCGGCTTCGCGCTGAAAACGACGCGAATGCTCAGCACACCGACCGGCGAACCGCTTGTCGGTTCGATCGAGGCCCATGAAAAGTGCTTGAATTCTCCAACCCCACATCCCGTTTGGACCGCGTTTGATCCTGAGAGCGTACGACTGTTGCCCGACAAGTCGCTGTTGATCAGCGACGAGTATGGGCCTCATATCGTTGTCGTTGACGAGTCGGGACGGATCTCGAATGAATTCACGGTGCCCGACAAGTTCCGTTTGCGAGCGGTGGAAGACGGCGTCTATACAAAGGGCGTGTACAGCAACCGCGGTTTGGAAGGAATCGCCGTCACCCCGAGCGGCAGTCGCATGATCGCCCTTCCGCAAAGCCCGCTGATCCAAGACGCGGTGATCGAAAACGGATATTGCATTGGACTGAATTGCCGCTGCGTGGTCTTTGACGGCAATCACAACTGCATAAGCGAAATCGTCTACCAATTAGACAACCTTGCCAGCGGAACGAGCGAGATCTTGGCGGTCGACGAAGATCGCTTTCTCGTGCTTGAACGTGACAGCAAGGCCGGGCGTGAAGCCAAGACGAAAGCGATCTTCTTGATCGACACCACCGAGGCCACCGACGTGACGCGAATTGAATCGCTGCCTAAAACGGACCTGCCGTCGTCGGTGACCCCGGCACACAAGAGCCTCTTTATCGATTTGCTCGACCCCAAATTTGGATTGGGGGGCGAACACGCTCACGAGAAACCCGAAGGCCTGTGCTGGGGACCTCGCTTGCCCGATGGTCGCCGCACGCTATGGGTGTGCTGTGACAACGATTTTGAGAAGTCGATCCAAACCGAAATCTACTGCTTCGCCATCGACGGCTTGGACCGCTAAGGACGTCGACTTTAGAAACGACGTCTTGGGTCATCGCGAAGCGAGTCAAGAGTTTCGATTTGCTTGGCGATTCAGGAAAGTTTTGGCGGCTTGTTGATTTGGTCGTACGACGGACTAGGAAGTCCATCATACACCCCTCGCTGCAGGAAACTGCACTAAGTCAACAAGCCGTTCACGGTTTCCGATGCGGGTCGAAAGTCTTGACGACTTCCGCTACAGGGATTGCGGGTCGAAAGTCTTGACGACTTCCGCTACAGGGATTGCGGGCCGAAAGTCTTGACGACTTCCGCTACGGGGATTGCGGGACGAAAGTCTTGACGACTTCCGCTACGGGGATTGCGGGGCGGTTAGGCGGCGCGGCGAATGGCTTCGTCGCGGTGGCCTAGCACGTTCTCTCCGATCCAAGTGGTTGCTTTTGCGGTGGCACCGCCGCCAGCGTGCTGTTGACACAGTTCGTCAATCGTTTTGAGTGTTTGACGATAATAGAATTCGTCGTGCAGCATCGCGCCAACCGATTGCGTCAGAAAATCAACCGCCGGCTGAGTGGATCCGACCGAGATGAACTCGGGGAACACTTTGCGAGGACTCATCAAGTTCGGCAGCGTGATCGAGTCCAGCTTGACCACCATTTTGGCAAATGCGTACAGAAACCGGCCGATCCGGTAGGTGACCGCGGCGGGAGTTCGCCGCGCCATCAACTCTAAACTGACCGAACCGCTAACCATCATCGCACACCGTGCCGCTTCGATCACTTCGCTGGTGCGATCGACATAAAATTCGATCGGCAGATCGGCGTCCGCAGCGGTCAATTGATTGCGGCACCATAAACAGTGACGATCGCGATAGGCTGCGACCAGAAATTTTGCGGACGGCTCGGACTTGGCCAATTGACGAATCGACTCGAGCATCACGGGCCATGTGCGATGAACTTCATGAGTCCGTGAACCAGGCAGAACGGCGACCAGTTGATCGCCCGACTCGCTCTGCTTGGCAAATCGCGATAGCAATTGTTCGTCGAGTTCCGCCAATGCGACCGCGTCAAAGAACGGGTGCCCGACGTAGGTGGCAGGGATGTTGTGTTGGGTAAAGTAGGTCTGTTCGATCGGCAGGACGGTCAATACATGATCGACTAACCGACGCATCTTGCGTACTCGCCAACCGCCCCAAGCCCACAATTGGGGCGGGCAGTAATAGTAGACTGGAATGCCGTAGCGTTTGGCGCGTTTGGCGATGTGCCAATTGAACCCAGGAAAATCGACCAACACGACCGCATCAATTTCGCCTGATCTGAAAATCGCCTCGGCTTGATCGGCGAAGCCAAAAAACTCGCGAAGTTTTGGCAGGACTTCGAGGATTCCCACCACGGCGTGTTTGGTCAGATCCAATTCGATCTCGCAACCGGCGGCCTGCATCGCTTCGCCACCGAAACCGGTCGTTTCGATTTCGGGATACGATTGCTTCAAATGCGTGATCAACCGAGCGGCATGTTGATCGCCACTGGGTTCACCAACAGAAAAGAAGATGCGTTTGGACATGTCTTCGCGGGATCGGGTTGGTGAAACGAGGCGACCGGAGGGGATCGGAACGCGTGCAATTTTTCGATAGACATAGCTAGAAAATTCGCGAGTCCGCGTCAATGCGAATAGTTGCGTCCCGATTGAAATTGATTGATAGCAAACAATCGATGAAAGCAAAAAAAAACGACCCGGTCAGGGAAATTCCCCGACCGGGTCGTTTAGGTCACGTCTAATAGCTTAGTGGGCTACCTTTGTAAGCATTTTTCAGCGAACGTAGCTTGCACTAGCTTGAATGACGCGACGCTTGGTGGTCACGCTGGCACTTGGATCAACGATCGGTGCTGGTGGCATCGGAGCTGCGTCCATTGCTGGAGCAGGAGCCGATTGATAAGGAGCCGATTGGTAGGGAGCAGGAGCTCCGCATCCGCAGCCGCTGTCGCATCCGACGTCGCAGCCGCTGTCACAACCTTTGTTGCAGCCGAGGTTTCCGAACAACTTGGTCAACAGACCAGGTCGTTTGCAACCGCTGTCACATCCGCTGTCGCAGGTAGCAACTTCGCAGCCACAGGTAGGAGCTTCGCAGCCACAAGCGGGTGCAACTTCGCAGCCCGAGTCACATCCGCAGCTCTTCTTGTGCGAGAACAGCTTCGACAGCAAACCGCCGCAGCTCTTCTTGCCACAAGCCGAGTCACATGCGTTGACTTCGCAGCCACATTCCGGTGCAACTTCGCAACCACAAGCAGGTGCTGGTTCACATCCGCCACAGACGGGTGCTTCGCAACCGCAAGCGGGCTCAGCACATCCGCAAGCCGATTTGTTGTGACCGAACAGGCCGCAACCCAGCTTCTTGCTGCATGGTGCTTCGCAACCGCAAGCGGGTTCTGCACATCCGCAAGCAGGCGTTTCGCAACCGGAGTCACACACGGGTGCTTCGCAACCGCATGCTGGCTCGCCGCAGTGGCCGCCGAGCAGCTTGTGGCCGCCCGAAAGCAGGCCGCAGCCCGATTTTTCGCAACCGCATGCAGGAGCTTCGCAGCCGCATGCTGGTTCTACGTCACAGCCACAAGGGCTGTCACAGTCATATGTTGGTGCATCGCAGCAGCTTGCAGTGCTGCCACAGCCTTTAATGCCAAGCATTCGATCCAACAGATCGAATCCAAAGCTTTGGCTACAAATTGAACTACCCAATACGAGGGTCAAAGTTAAGATTGTCCGCTTCATTGGAGCCACGTCTCCCTTTATGCCATTTTCTGCGGGGTGTTGGTCGGCATTTCTTTAAAGAGGTCTGATCGTTCGTTTTTCAGGTAAGCAGAAGATCCAGTCGTCGAACGAAGTCGCCGACGATCACACCTTATTACTGTTTCAACAAACCCTAACGGTTTCGGGTGCGAGCACCCGGCCCGCCGACTTCGTTAGCTTGTTGTGAACCTGAAACCATCACCGCCGCGATCCGAGATGAATCTGATCGTGGCAGGGATGCACTCGAACGATCGAGTTCTTTTTGGGTCGAAATACCTGGTCGCTTCGACATCCGATATCAAAGCCTTCTATTTTGCCTCGCCAAATCCGACGTCACCTTCGTTGATGTGAAGCCTTCGTTAGCGGGACAATAACGATATCGGCGCTCGGTGCCTCGAGAATCAGTGATCCGAGCGATTTTCAGCCGCTTGGAAGGGTTTGACGGCTAGGTAAACCCGACTCCATATTCCAGCAAATCCGACTGTGACCATTCTGCGCATGGCATCTTAAGTAAGATCGGTATAAACTAATGGGAATACGAGGTTTTGCCGCCATTTTTCCAGATTGGCTAAGCCCCATTTCCGCTTTCCCCCCGGTGCAACGCCCTCTGCCCGAACTTTTGAATCCCCCCACGACGCCACTTTGGTTCGAATGAACTTAGTGGCAAGCAATTACCCCCCGACGATTCGCCGTTGTGCTCGACCATCAGCGAGCCATCCCCCCCAAACGAACCGCCATCCCTACGATAGTCGCAGTGAACCGAGCGAAAACGGCCCCACAACTCGTTGATTTGACAGCATTGCCTGCGGTGCCGTGCCCGTGTGGCACCGCGCGTCGCGCATTCGCCGATCGCCCCGAGTTTCCCGGCACAGTCCATTTAACGCAGATCACCCAATCCGCTCGCACGCACTACCATAATGAACATGTTGAGGTTTACATCGTACTGGAATGCGAAAGCGATGCAGCGATCGAACTCGATGGAGTCCTCCACCCGGTTCGCCCTTTAACTGCTATCCTGATCCCGACGGGCGTACGTCATCGGGCGGTTGGCGAGATGAAAACGGTCATTATCAGTACTCCTAACTTTGACGCGAGCGACGAACACTTTGACCCGCAGTGAAGAATCGGATCGGTCAATTCCCCGTAAATGACGGGTAATTGACGCGGACCGATGTCCCGGTGGCTCGACACGCCGAGTACGGCACGGCTGAACCGCCCCCGTAAAACGCCCAAGCGATTTGTCGCAGAACACGAACAACCACAACGACCTTTCCCTCAAGAGAGTTTCGATGCCATCTCTGTTTCAAACGCCGTCGCTTTTCCGAAAGCGCGAGAGCTGGTTAGCCAGTTCGATGCTAGCCCTGCTGATCGTTGCCATTGCCGCGATCAGTGTTCCGCAGTCGGCCCAGGCGGAAAACGCCGATTGGCCTTATTGGCGAGGACCTCACTACGACGGTTCCGCCAAAGCAACCAATTTGGCCGAAGACTGGGATCCCGATGGGGGCGACGGCAGCAATGTGCTGTGGAAACGCGAAGACATCGGCGGCCCCTGCACGCCAATCGTGATGAACCAGCGGCTCTACACGATCCAGCGAGCGTTGCCAGGAACCGAGCGTGAATCCGAAAAAGTGGTCTGCTTGGATGCCAAAACCGGCGAGACGCTTTGGGAAAACCAATACAACGTTTGGCTTTCCGATGTTCCTGCCGAGCGAATCGGATGGAGCAGCGTCGTCGGCGACCAGGAAACCGGCAACGTCTATGTGCTAGGCGCTTGCGATATTTTCCTGTGCATCAACGGCGAAACCGGTGAAACGGTATGGCAGATTCCGCTGCACGAACAATTCGGAATGCTCAGCACCTACGGCGGGCGAACCAATTTCCCGATCATCCACGAAGATTTGGTGATTATCAGCGGGATCATCATCAATTGGGGCGAATTTGCCAAACCAAACCATCGATTGCTGGGATTGGACAAACGAACCGGCGAAATCGTCTGGTTCAGCGGCACCCGCGACTTGCCGTACGACACCACCTACTCGGCTCCGAGTTTGGTCACGATCGAAGGCCAACGCCAACTGATTCTGGGGGCAGGCGACGGTGCGATTTGGGGCTTCCAACCCCGCACAGGCAAACCGCTGTGGAACAAACAGATTTCCCGCCGCGGAATTTACGCCACGCCGCTGGTGGTGGGCGACAAAGTTTTCGCCGCCCATAGCGAAGAAAACGTCTCGGGTAGCTCGATGGGGGCCATCGTCGCCATGAAAGTCTCGGGCACCGGGGATGAAACCAAGGTCGAAGAACTGTGGCGTCGCGAAGAAGTCGTCGCCGGTTACAGCGAACCCGTGTTTGTCGATGGCCGCGTCTACCTAGTCGACGACCGCTGTAAAATGTGGATCTTTGATGCGGAAACCGGCGAAACGGTCGTCGAACGTAAAGCCTTTGTAGGCAGCCGCCAACGCAGTGCCCTGCTGTACGCCGACGACAAAATCTATGTCTTGACCGAAAACGGCCGCTGGGCGGTCGTCAAACCGACCGAAGACGGATTCGAGGTGCTGAGCAAGGGACGTGTCGATGACGCAGACTTCGCAGGATCGCCAATCGTGGCCGATGGACGATTGTATTTCCCCAGCTCCAAGACGCTGTACTGTGTCGCCACCGAAAATGGCAGCCAAGAGAGCGTCGACATGGCCAGCACGATGGGTGATGAGACGCCGGTTTCCGAGAATCCCGATCTCGCTCAAATCTTGGTCGTTCCTGCCGAATCGATTGTCCAGCCGGGTGAAACGGTCCAATTGAGCACTCGTTTCTTCAATCGGCTCGGTCAACCGTTGGACGTGGATGCCGACGTGACCTTCGAAGTCCAAGGGGCAGGCAAACAGGGGGCGGGCAAAATCGAAGGTTCGACCTTTACCGCTGACGCTGACGCCTCGCACACTGGCGTCGTGATTACCGCCAGTGCTGGCGATGCGACGGGAACCGCCCGTATTCGCATCGTTCCCCCATTGCCATGGAAATTCACGTTCGATGGTTTGAAAGACCCACCGGTGTCGTGGGTCGGGGCCCGTTATCGTCACGTGATTCGTGACGTCGATGGATCGCCAGCGCTCGTAAAAATCTCGACCATTCCCAAGGGAGCACGTAGCCGAGCGTGGATGGGGCCGAGCGATCTGTCGGAATACACGATCGCGGCGGACGTTCGCGGGGCTCGCGACAACGACAAGCTGCCTGACATCGGATTGACCGCTCACGGCTATGTACTGGACTTGATGGGCCAGAGCCAACAGCTTCAAATCCGAACCTGGTCGGCTCAGCTTCGCATGGCGGAAACGATCGACTTTCCATGGAAAGAAGACACCTGGTACCGCATGAAATTCCGTGCGGAAATCGAAAGCGAACCACCGGCATCGGTCACCGTGTTGAAGGGCAAGGTTTGGCCTCGTGACGAACCCGAGCCCAAAGAATGGACCATCACGGCCCGTGACGAGTCCCCCAATCTGAATGCGAGCCCAGGTCTTTACGGGAACGCCAAGGACGCTGAAATTTACATCGACAACGTCGAAGTCACAGCGAACGAATAGCACGTTTGCCGAACGTCACTAGAATGAGGACATCATTCGAACGAATGCTCGGCAAGGAACAACGCATCAGCAAGGCCGTTTCGAAGCGATTCGATCTGCCTTGCTCCCCTCCCTCCCAAAATAAAAACCTCTCGCTCCAAAACGCTTCCAATATGAAAAAGAATGAATTGTCCGCTTGGACGCTGATTTTCGGTGCTACCGTTTTTGGCAGCATTACGGCGGTCGCCCTCAGTGGCTGTAAGCCGCCTGAAGCTCCCGGTTCGATCGAAATCGAAGCAGACGACTTGGATCTGGATATCGACGAAGGTGCTGTCGAGTCGAGCAATACGACTGCCGCAACGGTGGAAACCCCCGAAGTGGAAATGCCCAAGGCAGAGTCGCCCAAAGCGAAATCCCCCGTCGTCGAAGAAACGACTGTAACCGAGCCAGCCGAAGCGAAAGCGGAAAAGGCTAAACCCGAAGACGCTAAACCTGAAGACAGTGCCAAATCCGAAGCGGCCAAACCGGCGGCGAAAATGCTGGTCAGCACCAAAGCGGACACCAGCGAAAAGATTTCGCCTGAAAAGGTCCTCAACGCCGGCGGCGACTGGCCACAGTGGGGCGGCACCCGTTTGCGTAACAACACGCCCAACGTCAAAAACCTTCCCGAGTCGTGGGACATCGGCAAGTTCGACCGTAAAACGGGCGAATGGGACAAAGAGAAATCCGAGAACATCCGCTGGTACGCCAATTTGGGTAGCCAAACCTACGGCAACCCCGTCGTTTCGGGCGGCAAGGTGTTCGTCGGGACCAATAACGGAGCGGGGTACCTGAAACGCTATCCGTCCAACGTCGACCTTGGTTGTTTGTTGGCATTCAACGAATCCAACGGCGAATTCCTGTGGCAACACAGCAGCGAGAAACTGATCACCGGCCGCGTCCACGACTGGCCGCTGCAAGGCATCTGTTGTGCATCCATGGTCGAAGGCGACCGGTTGTGGTTCGTCACCAGCCGTGGCGAAGTCCGCTGTGTTGACACCGAAGGCTTTCACGATGGCGAGGACGACGGTCCGGTCAAGGACGAAGTCGCGAACGTCACCGAAATCATGAACGCTGGTCCTGGCGCGAAACCGTACGCCGACACGTTGGCTGCATTGGGCGAAGGCAAATTGTCCGACGCTGCCAAAGAATCGCTTGAAACCGCAGGCGAGGGTCTCGAGGGCGACGCGACAGTCAAAACCGTCACCGAAGGCAAAGTTTGGAGCGTCACCGGCAAATTCGGCGGCGTCGATCGCACGATCACCGTCAAAGCGATTGGCCCGAAATTGATGTTCACCAAAACGCTTGGCGTCCACGACAAACGCGATGCCGACACGATCTGGGTTTACAACATGATGAGCGAACTCGGTTCGAGCCAGCACAACATGTGCTCGTGCAGCGTGACCTCCTACGGCGATTTGTTGTTCGTCAACACCAGCAACGGGTTGGACGAATCGCACATCAATTTGCCTGCTCCCGACGCGGCCAGCTTTATCTGTTTGAACAAGAACACCGGCGAACTCTATTGGACCGACAACGCGCCGGGCACCAACATCTTGCACGGACAATGGTCCAGCCCGATGGTGGCGGAATTTGACGGAGTCCCTCAGGTCTTGTTCGCCGGCGGCGACGGCTACTTGCGTAGCTACCGAGCCGACCAAGGCAAAGATGGCAAGCCCGAGCTACTGTGGGAATTTGACGCCAACCCCAAAGAAACCAAGTGGATTCTTGGCGGCGAAGGCACTCGCAACAACTTGATCGCCACTCCGGTTGCCTATGACGGATTGGTCTACATCGCGGTCGGGCAAGACCCCGAACACGGTGAAGGCGAAGGCCATTTGTGGTGCATCGACCCGACCAAACGTGGCGACGTTTCGCCTCAGTTGGCGGTCAAGATCGAAGCCGATGGAAAACGAACCCCAATTCCTCACCGTCGTATTCAAGCAGTCGATCCCAAGAATGGCGAAGCGGCAGTGGACAACTCCAATTCCGCCGTGGTGTGGCACTACAGCATGGCCGACCAGAACGGTGACGGCGAATTCGACTTCGAAGAAAAGATGCATCGCAGCTGCGGCACCGTGGCCATCAAAGATGACATCCTTTACATCGCCGACTTCTCGGGATTGGTGCACTGTTTGAACGCCAAGCCCAAAGAGGACGGAACGCCGACGGTTTACTTTACCTACGACATGTTCGCCCAAAGCTGGGGCAGCCCGCTGATCGCCGACGGACGCGTGTTCATTGGGGACGAAGACGGCGACGTTGCAATCTTTGAATTTGGTCCCGACAACAAGGAACCTGTCGAAGAAATCAACATGGGAACCAGTGTTTACAGCACCCCAGTAGCCGCCAATGGCACGATTTACATCAGCACGAAGGACAAATTATTCGCGATCGGCAAGACCGACGAATAACCGACGTAGGAAGTGAACTTCGGCCAAAGCTCGCTTGAGCGGTAAAAACCGGTGCCCTAATGCAAGTCGCAGCCCCTCGAAAATCGGGGGTCCTGCGACTGTTCCATTTTGCAACCGCCTTGTCGTACTCTGCGACATGGCTAATCTCTAAAGTTTCTCAGTATCGGCAACCTCGTTCGCATCGCCCCATTTGTTCGGGGGGCAGGACGCGGGACCCCGAAGTGCATAAAATTGGTTTGATGATGTCTAAGTTGCTCGTGGATTGCGGAAATTGCGGTCCAGACTTCAATTCGATTCGGCGAATGGTCTCTTCGAACTTCAAAGCCTCGGTGGTTCAAACCCATGGCCTCGAAGACACCCTCGAGACGCTTCGCACCCGCAAAGTCGATCTTGTTACGGTCAATCGCAAACTCGACCGCGATTATTCCGATGGACTCGAAGTCCTAAAGGCAATCAAGGCGGATCCCGAAGTGGGTTCGGTCCCCGTCATGTTGGTGACCAATTACGAAGAACATCAACAAGCATCCGTCGATGCCGGGGGCGTGCTCGGTTTCGGAAAGTTATCAATCGATGACAAGAAGACACGTGAATTGCTTGAGCCGTATCTGAGCGAGTAAAACGATGACAGGTCCTTTTCGCAAACTGCTTTCCGCCAAAATCCATCGCGCGACCGTGACGGGCGCCGATGTCGATTACGAGGGCAGCGTGACGATCCCTCCGGAATTGTTGGAGGCCTCCGGCATTTGTGCCTATGAATCGGTGCACGTATGGAACGTGACCCGCGGCACTCGGCTGGAAACCTACGCGATCCCCGGCATCCCAGGGTCAAGCGACGTGTGCATGAACGGCGCGGCGGCCCATTTGGTGCACCCGGGTGACCGAGTCATCTTGGCGACCTACACCATGGTCCCCGAAGACAAGGTGGCGGAGCATCGTCCACGGTTGGTGTTCGTCGACGCCGAGAACCAAATCAAGCATTTGGGGCCCGAAGTCGCTGGCCCCCAGCGACGTGACGAAGCTGCCACCAGCCCAACGCCGGAAAACACCAAAGCGGTGCAAACCGCAAAGGGCTGCTAGGTGCAACACGCTTCGGGCATGCTTTGGGTCGCGATTCTCGTCGGTCTCGCCGCAGGTTGTGTGCTTGGGGTGCAACCGAGCGTCAATGGATCGCTGGGCAAAGCGGTCTCGCACCCCTATCAAGCGGCATTGATCTCGTTCGCGGTCGGCACCGGGCTGTTGTTGATTCTGTGTCTTTTCACCGGTGTTTTCCCTCCCTCATTTCAATCGTCGCCTGGGCAATTACCATGGTGGATCTGGTCGGGCGGGGCGATCGGAGTGGTGGTCGTCACGACGTCGCTGTTCTTTGTCCCCCGCGTTGGCTCGGTTCCATGGTTTGCTGCCATCATGACAGGACAAACGTTGGCGGCTATTTTACTGGACCACTACGGATGGCTGGGCAATCCGCAGGCGTCGGCGTCGCCGCTGCGGATGCTGGGCGTCGGATTGCTGGTGGCCGGCGTTTTGGTGATTGCCCAAGCCAAACGCAGTGAACAGGCAGCCAAACGCAGTGAGTTGGCTGCCCAACGCAGTGAACAAAACGCTGAACAGACCGCGAAGGTTGGCGACCCAGCGTCGCCAATTTCGACTAATCCGCGTTCATCCCCGGTCGTCGAATCGACGAATTCCGAGTAAACAGAGTCTAAACCGCGGGAATTAAGGTTGAGGCAAAACAGCCCGAAAACTATTTTATGGCGAACCCACACCCGCCAATGACCGGAAAATGAAGTACCGACAACTCGACAAAATCACCTCCATTGAACCTGGAGTCCGAATCACGGCAGAGCGAACCCTCGGCGCCGATGAAGAATATTTGCTGGACCATTTCCCCCGATTTCCGGTCATGCCGGGGGTAATGATGCTCGAAGCCCTGCACCAAGCGGCGATTTGGATGATCCGCACCGGTGACGGTTTTGAGAGCGCGTTGGTCACGCTGAAAGAGGTCCGCGGCGTCAAATTTGGCGACTTCCTTTCGCCTGGGGAAACGCTACAAATCAACGCGGAAGTGGTCAAAACCGAAGGCGATTTGACCACGGTCAAGGCGACGGCGCAGAAAGAGGGCCGCACGACGGTTTCGGCTCGTCTGGTGCTTCAGCGTCGTTCTTGCAATGATCCTGAACGATTAAAAACCGACGATGACGTTCGCCAGCGTGCAAAAAAGCAATTTGACGAACTGTTTGGCTCGATTGATCTGATTCCGGCCGAAGCTGCGAGCTAGGCTTGAACGAGTCGCGACGAGGCTCGGTGTCCAACGCCGGCCCCCCCGAGAGACTCCAAAAACAATCATTACGCGTCTCGAAATGACGCATCCCTATCGCTCCGTTTATGTGAACAGCCCTTAAAGGATCCACTCGATGGCACTTTCCCAAGAAGAGATTTTCGAAAAAGTACAAGAAGCCTTGATCGACGCTTTGGGTGTCGATGATGACGAAGTGACTCGTGAAGCGACCTTGGTCGGCGACCTCGGTGCCGAGTCGATCGACTTTCTCGATATCGTGTTCAAGCTTGAAAAAGCATTCGACATCACGATCCCTCGTGAAGAACTTTCGCCCGAAGACGTTCTGACCAACTCGGAATACGTCAACGATGGCGTGGTCACCGCCGAAGGCATGGCCGAACTGAAGCGACGTATGCCTTGGGCCGATCTGTCGGAATTCGAAAAGAACCCACGCGTTCAAGACTTCGGTAACCTGTTGACCGTTGGCGATTTGTGCAACTACGTCGAAACCAAAGTCGGAGCGTAGTTGTCGATGCGTTGGTTTTGGATCGATCGTTTTACTGAGTTTGTAAGCGGCAGCCACACCCGCGGCATTAAAAATGTGTCGCTCGATGAGGAAGCCGTGGACGAATACTGTCCCGGCTACCCCGTGCTGCCCCCGACCCTCGTGATCGAAGGCATGGCGCAGCTCGGCGGCATCTTGGTTTCCGAGTACTATGGCTTTGAAAAGCGATGTGTTCTAGCCAAAGTCGGCAAGGCGATCTTCCATCATCCGGCTCGAACCGGAGACCAATTGCAATACCACGTCAAAGTGGAATCGCTGCAGGACACCGGCGCGACCGTGACCGGCGTTAGCCACATTGGCGAGACGCTGCATGCCGAGATCGATTTGATGTTTGCGTTCTTGGACCAAGATCGCTTTACCTCGGGTCCGCTTTTCGGACCAGGCGACTTAGAATCGATGCTGCGATTGATGAATTTTTTCCATGTCGCGGTCCGGCCCGACGGGACTCCGGTTCCCATCTACAAGAACCTCTAAGTCCTTAGCCTGTCTTATTTTTTACTGTTTGATTTTTCCTTTTTCACTCATCTCACCCAAGGTTTCCCCATGCGTCGCCGAGTCGTCGTCACTGGTATCGGAATGATTAACCCGATGGGCCATGACGCTGCGACCGTATGGTCGGGGCTGAAAGAAGGCAAAAGCGGCGTTGCCAAAACAACGCTGTTTGATGCCAGCGGCTTTCCCACAAAAATCAGTGCGGAAGTCAAAAATTGGGACGTCTCGAAAGTAGGCGAATCGATCGAGCAGTGGGAAAACCGCGGTCGACACACCCGTTTTGCCATCGGTGCGGCCAAGCAAGCGATGCAGGACAGCGGCGTGATGGATTCAATCACCGATCCGGTTCGCTTCGGTGTCTATATGGGCAGCGGCGAAGGCAACCAGGACTTTCAAACGTTCAGCCGGATGATGTCCGCTGCGTTGGCCAACGGCACCTATGACGCAGCCAAGTTTGTCGGCAAAGGCCTCGAGTTGCTCGATCCTGCCAAAGAACTCGAGCAAGAACCGAACATGCCTGCGGCGCACTTGGCCACGATGTTCAATGCTCAAGGCCCGAACCTGAACTGCTTGACCGCTTGTGCCGCCAGCAGTCAAGCCGTTGGCGAAGCGACCGAAATCATCCGCCGAGGCGATGCCGACGTGATGCTCGCTGGTGGAACCCACAGCATGATTCATCCGCTGGGGGTGACCGGATTCAACCTGTTGACCGCACTGAGCGAAAGCAACGACGAACCGACCAAGGCAAGCCGTCCGTTTGATCGTCTGCGAAACGGATTCGTGCTGGGCGAAGGTTCCGCCATGGTCGTGCTCGAAGAACTCGAATCCGCCAAACGCCGCGGCGCCACGATCTATGGCGAAGTCGCCGGTTACGGAACCACCGCGGATGCGTACCGAATCACCGATATCCCACCGGATGGCCATGGCGGGATCGCGGCGATGCGAATGGCGATCGCCGACGCCGGGCTGACCCCCGATGACATCGGCTACGTCAACGCGCACGGAACCAGCACCACGGTGAACGACAAAGTTGAAACCAAAGCGTGCAAAGAAGTGTTCGGCGAAAACGCCATCAACACTCCGGTTAGCAGCACCAAGAGCATGATGGGACACCTGATTGCCGCCGCGGGTGTGACCGAAATGATCGTCTGTTTGATGGCGATTCGCGATGGCGTGTTGCCACCGACGATCAACCAAGAGAACCCCGATCCCGATTGCGATCTGGATTACGTTCCCAATGTCGCTCGCGAAGCCGACATCCGTTACGCTTTAAATAACAGCTTTGGTTTCGGCGGACAAAACGTCACGCTGTGTCTGAGCCGATTCGACGGTTAGAGCTGCGTCCAGGGTAGGACTTGGGGTAACGAAACTCGCCAAAAGTTTCGTTCACGCCCGAATCGTCGAAAGTTTTGACCACTTTCGCTACGACCTTATTCCCCACAGCGAGCATCCAACCATGAACGCGTTCACCGATTCGGAATTGGCGGCTTTTCTGGACGAGGCGTTACCGGCAAACCGCAGCTCGGAACTCGAGCAAGCACTACGCAGCGACGCTTCGCTACGCAAGCGGTTGACGGAAATCCAGGGCCGCGATGCAGCCGGGCTGCATACGATCGCGGGAATTTGGCGACGCGAACGATTGTCGTGCCCCTCCCGCTCGGAACTTGGCCAATATATCCTCGGCACGCTGGATGCCGAGCCAAGTGATTACATTCGCTTTCATCTCGAGGACGTGGGTTGTCGGTACTGCCAAGCCAATTTATT
The DNA here is from genome assembly GCF_039545035.1 of Novipirellula caenicola. Classification (NCBI taxonomy): domain Bacteria; kingdom Pseudomonadati; phylum Planctomycetota; class Planctomycetia; order Pirellulales; family Pirellulaceae; genus Novipirellula; species Novipirellula caenicola. The sequence goes on along the minus strand of NZ_BAABRO010000007.1, from coordinate 43,790 downwards.
GGATTTGCAGGAAGCGGCCCAAGATCAGGTTCAACCGGTCGTCCGCCGCAGTCGCTTCTTTCAAACCAGTGCCGGCTACCTGCGAAAAGAATAGCGAGGGCACTACTCCTCGCAATTACCTTCCCAAGCATCCGCGGGTTGCCGGCACGGAAAACGTCAGCGGGATTACGCCGCATGATGCATCATTTGCTCGAGTCGATCGAGCGTGCTGACCATTTGGTTCCACTGGTTCATCACCTCGAGCGTCGACATCACCATTGCATCGGCGCGATCAAACCCTCGTTCGCTGATCGTGATCCGTTTGGTCAACATGATCACAGTGCCCGTTTCCGTGCTCTCTCGATCCGACTTCGAGTACGAAAGTTCGTCATCGACGGGTAACACTTGCTGCATCGCTTCGTGAACTGCCCAAATCGCAGCCTTGCGGCTCGATTCTGCTTGGACGACGGTTCGCAAATTTCCTGATTGAACGTAAAACTTAGCCATGATCAAACTCCGCGTGATGGGATGTGATTTTGTGTTGTTTTTGAAGAACAGCCGCTTTCGGCTACTTACTTCATCGCATCCGCAGTGACACGTTAGGTCAAAACGCAATAAAATGTTCAAAAATGTGGGCTAGGCCTCCCGCCTGTCGAATCACCATTTTCCAAGAGCAACTCCATGTCCAACGCAACGACCGGCGACTCGTTTGATGTCATCATTATCGGTGCGGGGCTGGCCGGACTCTCTTGCGCGGTCAAACTTGCCGAGGCTGGTCGCAACGTCACAGTACTGGAGGCCAGCGATCGTGCCGGAGGCCGAGTTCGCACGGACCACATCGACGGCTTCACGCTGGACCATGGGTTCCAGGTGTTGCTGACCGCCTATCCTGCTTGCCGCGAACTGTTGGACTACAAACAACTGGAATTATGCCATTTCTCACCCGGCGCGATGATTCGACAAGATGGCGAATTCGCACTGCTGAGCGATCCATGGCGTCGCCCTTTGGATATCGCCGCCACCGCGAAGAACACCGTCGGATCGCTAGCCGACAAATGCCGCATCTCAAAACTTCGTAGCACCAGCCACGCGGGCTCGCTCGAGGACGTTTACACCCGAGCGCAGACAACGACGGTCCAGCGACTTCGAGATGAGGGATTTTCAGAACGGATCATCGAACAATTCTTTCGCCCCTTTCTCGGCGGAGTGTACTTGGACGAATCGCTCGAAATGCCCAGCCGGATGCTCGAGTTCGTCTTTCGCATGTTCAGCCAAGGGCATGTGTCGGTGCCGGCGGGCGGGATGGCCGAGATCCCACGACAACTGACCGACCGATTGCCACGCGGTACGTTGCAACTGAGAACCCCTGTCGCCGGACTGCAGAGTGATTCCACCGAACCGACCGTCGAATTGACCGATGGACGTACGCTGCGGGCCAAACAGGTTGTGGTCGCTACCGAGAGTAGCGCCGCAGCAAGTCTGCTCGGTGACGAATCGTTGGATACCGAGTGGTCGGGAACCACCACCGTTTACTACGCCGCAAACGAAGCACCGCTGAAACGCCGACGCTTGCTGCTGCGAGGTGACGAGTCGGGTCCAATCCAAACCGCCGCGGTCATGTCCAATGTGGCGCCGCGTTACGCACCGAGTGACCAGCACCTGATCTCGGTTAGCACCGAGCTAAGCCAAGACATCGATCCCGATTCGCTGGACCAATCGCTACGTCCGCAATTGATCCATTGGTTTGGTGAACAGGCCGGTGAATGGCGACGATTACAGATCTATCACGTACCATTTGGGCTGCCGAAAGTAACGCTTGATCCTGTGACCCAGCCCGTGACGACGGATCGTGAAGGCGTGTTTGTGTGTGGCGATCATCGCGAAACGCCCAGCATCCAAGGGGCAATGAATAGCGGTCTGCGAGTCGCCCAGGCGATTCTACGCTAGCGTGTTGCGCTAAGCCGACAAGCAATGCGGGATAGGCTTCCAGTCTGTCAATCGTAAAAAGTCGCCTTTCGCTCCAGGCGATGTGGGATAGGCTCCTAGCCTGTCAATCGAACAAAGTCGCCTTTCGCTCCGCAAAATGACGCTCAGCAAACAGCCTTTATCTGAAGACGAAAGGCTGCATGTTTGGGATCCTAATGACAGGCAGGATGCCTATCCCACATTTCGGCGTTGCTACAATATGGGATGGACGATCGCGAAGCGGTTCGCGGTGTTCCTTTCTCGTGATCGTGTGGAGCCCGATGGTCATGTCCGAATCGTCATTGACGCAATTTGATTGGAAATGTCAGCCCCAGGCGGCCACGCTGATCAATCAGTGGACCGAAGATTTTGTTCGCGAGAATTACTTTGTTGCCAATTTGCGGACACAGATGTTAGCGGTAACCGGGACGCGGCTGAGCGATTGGCTTGATCACTTTTCGCTGCCGTTTTCAGCGGAACTCGAATCGCAGCTTTCTCAGTCGGGTTTTCAGTGCCGCGAGGAATCGGGAGATCCAGTTTGGCAGCACCCCGATGGACTGTTTCCTGATGTCGTCTTGCGAGATATCCCCAGGCGGCGAATGACCCTCCGAGTTGAATCGGTAACCGATTTTTTGGTCGCTCATCGCATCACGACTCCGATTCAAGGAATGCCCGGATCAGCACTCCGGCTTGCTTGCGTTTCGGAAACCGAGTCGACGGAACTTTGGGTCATCGAGCGACATGGAAACGTCGGTTTCAAACCAAGTGAATCGGCTTGGACTCATCTGCCGGTCATCCTGCAACATCAAGAGGCGTTCTTACTGCGAAAGCGAAACTTTGCCTCGGACGAAGAGGGATTTGATCATGCAAGTGCCTTGGTCGCTGCGGCGAAAGAGGACTTGGGCCAAGATCGCACTTGCGACTTGTTCTTTGCGGCCGAACGCCGGTATTGGGAAAGTCGCAATCGGGCAGCTCGCGTTCAAAAGTCACGCCAAGACGAACTCGGACTCGGCTGGGCCAACCACGACCACCACACCTACCGCAGCAGCCGCAAACACTTCACACGCTTAATCGCATTGCTGGAACAACTCGGATTCCAGTGTCGCGAACGGTTTTACGGCGGTGCCGAAGCGGGCTGGGGGGCTCAGGTGTTAGAGCAGCCCGCAACCGGAGTGGTCATTTTTGCTGATGTCGATTTGACCGCCGAAGAAGTCTCGGGGGACTTTGCTCACGAACCGCTGTCGCATCGAGATCAGCTTGGCACCGTCGGACTGTGGTGCAAACTGCATGGCGAAGCGATCTTGCAGGCCGGCATGCATCACTTGGAATGCCAATTCGATTTTGATGCCGCTCGGACTCAATTGGCCGAGCGAGGCATTCAAACGATGGCTCCGTTTACCGACTTCGATTTCCTAAAACAGGCCTTTACGCAGGGAGAGATTTGGCCGGTCGCAGAGGGCCGAATCGAACAAGCGGTCGAGGAAGGGGTGATCACGACCGAGCAAGCCGAGCGGTTCCGCAAATCGGGCAGCATCGGTTCGCATTTGGAAATCCTGCAGCGTGATGATGGCTACAAAGGATTCAACCAAACCGGAATCAACGAAATCATCCGAAAAACCGACCCTCGTTACGCCCGCTAATGCAGCGTTTATCTAGCGCATCCAGTAGTGGACGAGGCAAGGAGTTCCGTTTTTTATTTATGGCGATGGACTCGGTTGTCGAAGATTCTCGATTCTGTGTTATTGACCTCAGCCCTTCATGCGTTATTTCGCTTAGAATATCGCTGAGAATTTAGCGAGTCGCCCACACATCCCGCGACTGGCATGCATGCCCCCTTCCTGCTCTGCACCCCCCGGACCTGACGCGATGATCCTGGACACTGTCTCGACAACGATTCGATCCCTGTTGATGCTTGCCGCAGCTAGTCTGTTGGCTCAAACGATGGCGACGGCCGATGATTGGCCGCAATGGATGGGGCCGACTCGCGATGGCAACTACAACGAAACCGGCGTGGTCGATTCGATCCCCGCTGGCGGACTTCCCATCAAATGGCGTGTCCCGGTCGAAGGCGGCTATGCAGGTCCTGCCGTAGTCGGCAACCGCATCTATGTGATGGATTACAAACGCACCAAGGGAACGCTGGTCGAAGAACCCGACGCAAGACCGGAACTCGAAGGGACCGAGCGACTGCAGTGCCTTGATGCCAACACCGGAAAGTCGATCTGGACCTACGAATATCCACGCAGCTACCGAATCAGCTACCCCGCGGGCCCACGTGCAACCCCGACGGTCGTCGATGGAGTCGTCGCGATCTTGGGAGCACAGGGCGACTTGGCGGTTTTGGATGCAGAGAGCGGTAAGCTCAAATGGCATATCAATTTGCCTGAAAAGTTCGCGGCCCCCGTACCCACGTGGGGCTTCGCTGCACATCCCCTTGTTACGGACGACATGGTCGTCACGATGGTCGGCGGTGAGGGCCAAGCCGTTGTCGCGTTTGAGCGAAACACCGGAAAAGTGAAATGGAAAGCGCTGTCGAGCACCGATGCAGGTTATTGTCCGGCATCGTTGATCCAAGCCGGCGGCACGACTCAATTGATTGCATGGCATCCCCATGCGGTTGCGTCACTGAATCCGAAAACGGGTGAAACCTACTGGACCGTACCCTTGGTGCCCGATTACGGCATGTCGATCAGCCAACCTCAACGCAGTGGCGATTACTTGTTTGCCAGCGGAATCAAAGACAAATCGCTGATGCTGAAACTCGACGCTGATAAACCTGGCGTGACGGAACTTTGGGCCGGGGAACCCAAAATGTCGCTGAGTGTTTCCACGATGACGCCCCTGATCCACGATGGGTTGATGTTTGGGACCGATGAAACGCTCGGGGCGTTGGTTGCAGCTAAGGTCGAAGATGGCGAGCGAGTTTGGCAAACCTACGAACCGGTTCGTCCGGGCCAAAAACGACGCTTGCCCGCCGGCACCACCTTCGTCACGCGGCATACGCCAAGTGGTCACTATTTTTTGTTTGGCGAAGAGGGCCATTTGTCGATCGCGGACATGGACGCAGACGGATACCATTCGCGAGGCCAAATGAAGGTGATCGAGCCAACCCAAACCGCGTTTGGACGCAAAGTGGTTTGGAGCCACCCGGCATACGCCAACCAAACCGCCTACGTGCGTAACGACAAAGAATTGGTCGCCATCGACTTGGCGAAACCTTGATACGGGAACTCACGCTTCTCCGTCATGGAGCTTGCCAAAGATCCCGCGCATAAAGGATCTTTAGCAAGATCCGCTACGACCATTCCCCCAATTGGAATCCATTGAATGAGATGTCTGCGTCGTGCTGCCTTGGCTGCTTTGATCCTCGCCACCTCTTCGTTTGCCACGTCACATTCCGTGACCGCAGCCGATTACTTTTTGACCATTGGTGGCGGCTACTCGCCCTCGGGGAACCAAGCGTCACTCGAACGCAACGTGCTGTTTTTCCAGCGATTGCTGAAAGAGTGTGGACTCGATGAAAACGAAAACGACATCTACTTTTCCGATGGCGAAAATCCAGACGACGACCTGCAAGTGATCGATCGAACGTCGATCCCCAAGGCCAATCAATTGATGGCCGAATTTTTTGGCAGCCAACGCGACCTCGGGCTGTCCTATCGCAACCACCAAATCGATAACGTCCGCGGCTCGACGTCGCCGAAAAACATCCAAGCTTGGTTTGATGATGTCGGTTCGACGATGCACAAGGGCGACCGGTTGTTGCTGTACGTCACCGCCCACGGCAGCGAAAGCCAAACTCGCAGCCAACCCTACAACACATCAATCTCGCTCTGGAATCACACAAAGATCACGGTCAGCGAGCTGTCCAAAATGTTGGACCAACTGCCCGAAGGGGTCAGTGTGGTGACGATCATGGTGCAGTGTCAAGCCGGCGGTTTTGCTCGGCTGGTGTACAACGAAGGGGATCCTGACAAAGGACGTTCGTCACAGAAACGAAGCGGTTTTTTTGCGACCGTCCACGATCGCCCGGCCGCCGGTTGCACCCCGGATATCGATGAAGCCTCGTATGTCGAATACAGCACCTATTTCTGGGAAGCGATCGCGGGACGTACGCGGTTGAACCAACCGATCGAACCGCCTGACTATGACAACGATGGACGCGTGTCGTTCGAAGAAGCTCATGCTTACACCATTCTGAAAAGCGACACGATCGATTTGCCGATCAAAACCTCAGGAGAATTCCTGGGCGAAGAAAGTGGCTTTCAAGACGACCAACATCCCGACTTGCTTCCGCGGGATCTGGATTACAGCGAGCTACTAAAGTTTGCCACGCCGTCGGACCGTGCGGTGCTCGAGGGTTTGTCGGCGCAACTGGAACTCGACGGCGAAAACCGCTTGGAGGCTGCGGAACGCAAAAAGAACGAACGTCGCCCTCGCGGACGCGGCCGGTCGCGAGTGACGACGACCGACAACAGCGCTTCGCTGCGTCGCAAAATTGCCAACGACCTGCGTGGTAAATGGCCGGGGCTGGCTAACCCTCTAAACCCGATCGGGATTGAATTGATGACCGATCGCAGCGACGATTTCATCCATGCAATTGAATCGCATCCCGACTATGCCAAGTATCGCGAGCTTGCCGATGCAAATCAAAGCAGCTTGAACGATCGCGAGAAATTGGTGAAATACGAACGCTTCATTCGCACCGCCGAAGATGTGATCCTGCGAGAAAATCTAACTCGGCTGGGCGACGCCAACACGATCGCGGCGTTCGAAGCGATCATCCAAGGTGAATCCGGATCACTTGAACGCTAAGCGCACGATTTGAAACGCCGAGCGTGCAGCTTCGCCGAGCGTCAACTTGCTTTGCCCTTGTTGTCGCTCGGTAAACGTGATCGGCACTTCGGTCATCACCGCACCACGGCGATCCAACAGCACAAGCAGCTCTTCGAGCAACGCGTAACCTCGACAATTCCAATCGCCAAGATTCAATTGACGAAGCGATTCAACCCGGTAGCACCGCATCGAACCGCTGCAATCTTTGACCGGCAAACGCAAACAGAGCGTCGCAAACGCGTTGACCATCCGGCTCATGATCCGCCGACGCAGTGGCCAACCGACGATCGTCCCTCCTGCGACGTAGCGTGACCCGACGACGACATCGGTTTCGGGGTTCGCAATCGCGCGGTCAAGCAGCGTTGGCAACTGGGCGGGATCATGGCTGAGATCGCCATCGAGATTCAAAAAATAATCGTACGAGTGTTCGATGGCATCGGACATCGCACAGCGAATCGCACTGCCGAGCCCCCGTTCATGCTTGCGAACGGTAACGCGCACCTGCGGATCGGCATCCGCCAATTCGGACGCAATCGTGGCGGTGCCGTCAGGCGAATTGTCGTCGACGATCAACAAATCCGCTTCGGGCAGCGACGCCCGCAACTGCTCGATCATCGCCCGAATATTGGCCGCTTCGTTGTACGTGCACACCCCGACCATCACGCGGCAGCGAGGATCCACAGCAGGCTTCGGTGAAGGGTTAGCAGCTTGGGACAACGGCAATGGCAGGGGGCAAAAAGGGACGAATCAGGCAAACAAACATCCCTCGAATCAATGCTTGGGGACCGGTCAGCCGCGAAATTTCCAACACAGATTGTAGCGCTGCTGGTGCAATTTGCGACCCTGCTAGGCTGCGGATTCTGAAATTCCGATCGGAGTAATCCAGGCTGGCAATGCGTCCGATGCGGCTGCGATTCCCACCACAAACGCGGTCTCCGCTAGCCGGTCATCGGTCACCGGACGGGCGATCGCGGCAGTCCAGGCCAAATGAAGATGACGCCCCTCGTGATTGCCACGCGAAAGCACCCGGTTGATCCGGTTCGCCTGGAACGCAAACAGACGGTTGGACGTCGCTTGCCAAAGGCCACCGATCGGACGCAGGACGTCAAATCGCACGTGACGCACTCCTGCGTCAACCAAAGCCGTGCCAAGCGAGTCATAGAACGCCGCTTGCAATCCAAAACACTCAGGCAGGATCAAAGCCGGTGTCCGCTGGTCCTGCTGACGAATCTGAATCATCCACTGAGCGATTTGAGAGAGCGACATGGCAGCACCTGTTTAAACTTCGCCGCCGGTTCGCATCCGCTGCAGCATGCTGTGAAAGTCGACCGAAACTTCGCTCTCGTTGCGATCCAAGTACGTCGATTTGGACGAACGAGAAAGATCGACGTCCTCTTCGATGACCAACAAATCGCTGTCGTCACAAACGGTCAATCGCAGCGAGCCTTCCGAAAGATCCTTGCGGATATAGTTTTCAGGCTCACACGAATCGTCTTCACCCGCGTTGTCATCGCGGTTCAGCTGCAGCGTCGCAGGCGACTCGCCGACTTCGTCTGCGACCAATTCCAACTCAGCCTCTTCGTCGTGTTGCGATTCCGTCCACTGTGGGTCGGAAGCTTCATGCAGTGCCAGGTAGTTTGCACTGGACGCCATGTCGGCGATGCCAATGATCTCTTGATGCAACATCGATTCGAGGTCATCGCAACGATTGTCCGAGCAGAACGAATCGCCCGCATGAGATCCCAGGGCATCGCTTTCGACCGCGTCTTCCTGTTCACGCTGAATCTCGATCGATTCCGATGCGATCGACTGCGACCCGACCGGTTGAGTTGCCGGCGGCTGGTTCACGATCGGAGCGACGGTGTTCGCGGTGCCTTTCAGACTGACCTCTTCTTCGTCATCAAATTCGCCAAAGATCACGCTGGGGTCTTTGACCGTGACGCGACGTTCGGCAAGGCTGTTTACTTTCGATACCGGGAACGATACGAGCGAATGGTATTGTGTCTCGCCCTTCACCTTGCTCTCGCCATCGGCAAACGTCTCGGCACTGAGCATGTTTTCTCGCATCGTCGAAGCGACCAAGTCTTGCCGATCCTCCGACACATCCGTGTCGCCAGCGACCGCATCGGTGTCTTCGCAGACAACATCGCAATCGTCTGCGTCCAATCCATCCGCTTCGTTGACGGCGCCTCGCGAAGCGATGTTCGTCAGCGGGTTCGAATCCAGTTCGTCAAGCTCACCAAATTCAACCGGAGCACCATCCTGTTTGACCGATGGCGATTCGATCATCGGGCTAGGCAATTGCTGCAGTTGAGCCCAAGCGCGATCGATGGTGTGTTCGGTGATTAACGACTCGTCAGCGGCTTCGGCAATGTCGATCGCTTCGGTCATGATTTGGTTGACCAGTCGCGGCACACCACAACATGCATGATGGACTGCGGCGAGGGCATCGTCGGTAATCGTCGACGCAGGATCCGCTCCACAGCACTGAATCGTTTCGGTAACGTAATGACGCGTTTCGTCCGCGTTCATCGGGTGCAGGTAACATCGAGCGGCGATACGCTGCGAGAACGGTTCCATCGATGGCGCGGCAAGCGTGTCATCAAGCCGGACTCCGCCCACGACGACGGCGAACACGCGAGGCTGTCCGCCGCTATGAATGTTGGTCGACATGCGGATCGCCTCGAGCACTTCGGCGCTGAGTGCTTGAGCTTCATCGACGATGATCAACAACCCATCGTTGGGTGGATCGTTGTCGCAAACACGGTCGACCAAAGCCAACTGCAGATCGGCATCGGCGATCCCGCGGTAATCGGCACCGAGATGATGCAGCAGGTGACGCAAATAAGCCGATCGCGTATCGATCGGGGTTTCACCCAAGATCACGACGTCATGAGTCTGACGATAACGATCAACCAATAGCGAACAAAGCAACGACTTGCCCGTGCCTGGAGGCCCCACGACCAACGAGACGCCCTCGCGAGCATCCACACTGCGGCAAACGCGAGTCATCGCGTCGGCAATCGAACCAAGCGGAACGTACCGTGAAACACTTGGGAATGCTGGAAACGGTGGAGTCACGTATTGTGGATCGGGGCGTTGCATGGGTCGAGAACTTCTTGTTTCGAGGGGGCGTTGAAGCGTTTGCGATTTGCTAGTACCGCAGCTTTAACAGCTTCTTTGTGACACACTACCCTCTTAGAACCAAAAATGACCGAGCAGGGCAATGCGTCTAATCAACAAGATCGGCATAACCGTTACAAATCCTAAGCCCAATCAGAAGAGAAGCCCGAGAAAAGTTGGCGGGTGGCGGGCGCCATTGCATTTTCGGCCTCGTAAATCGGCCTAGTCAAAACGCGCAGCTTCGAAGCCAACGACGGATGACCGGCTGGAAACCTATCCCACATTAGACTTTGTAATATCCGCGGTACCAATCGACGAACGCCTTGATCCCGGTTTCGATCGACGTCTTGGGTCGGAACCCGACCGCTTCTTCCAGTGCGTCGACATCGGCATAGGTTGCCGGAACGTCGCCCGGCTGCATCGGCATCATGTTCTTGACCGCCTTGATGCCAAGCGAGTCCTCGATCACTTCGATGAAATGAGCGAGTTGGACAGGTTGATTGTTTCCGATGTTGAACACGCGATACGGTGCCTTGCTGGTCGCCGGATCGGGGTTATCGCTGTCCCAGTTCGGGTTGGGCTGAGCAATCTGCTCTGACACCCGATGGACGCCTTCGACGATATCGTCGATGTAGGTAAAATCTCGCTGCATCTTGCCGTGGTTGAACACGTTGATCGGCTTGCCTTCAAGGATCGCCTTGGTGAACAAGAACAACGCCATATCGGGGCGTCCCCACGGTCCATAGACGGTAAAGAACCGCAGCCCCGTCGTTGGCAAACCATAAAGATGGCTGTAGGTGTGTGCGGTTAGCTCGTTGCCTTTTTTGGTTGCAGCGTACAGGCTCAGTGGATGGTCGACTCGGTCATGTACCGAAAACGGCATCTGCGTACACCCGCCATACACGCTACTGCTGCTGGCGTAAGTCAAGTGCGGCGTCTTGGCATGACGGCAAGCTTCGAGCACGTTCATGAACGCGACCACATTGCTTGTCACGTAGGCATGCGGATTCTCGAGCGAGTAGCGCACTCCGGCTTGTGCGGCCAAGTGCACGACGCGGCTGAAGTCATGTTTGCGAAACACGTCCATCACCGCATCGGTGTCTGCAAGGTCCGATTCGATGGGGGTGAAGTTATCGAAATCGAGCAGTTGGGCGAGCCGGTCACGCTTCAGTTGGACGTCGTAGTAATCGTTGACGATGTCCACGCCGACCACATCGACGCCCTGTTTCAAAAGTCGCAGTGCGAGATGATAGCCAATGAATCCGGCCGTACCGGTAACAAGGTAAGTGCTCATGGATGAATCGGATTCACGGATCAATTGATAGAGGGAACTTGAGGCGAGCCTACGATATAGCTCGGATGAACGAGCCCGCATAAAACGAGCCCGGATGAAGGCGAGGAAGTCGGGTCAAAACCGCCGAATAGGGTTTATCAACGGGGCTTATGAACAGGGTTCAAAAACAGGGCTCAATAGCCTCGCAAGTCGAAACGCGATTGCCAAGCGCCCCAAGCCGTTTGGCAGGAATCCTTGGCTGAAATCCTGTTGGCGGATTTGGCGTTTGGCTCGCTGGAACGCCGGAACCGTGGCGAGTGTCAAAGCGGTCAATCACTGAAGAACACCTGTCTACCCGGTTCGACAGACCCGAGGCCCAAAAAGAAGGGCCGTGCGCTACCCAGCGGATGTTGCTTAGACAGGTTCTTCGATCAGCGACACCGAATCTTGAACTCCCGGTACGATCCGAGTCACGCTGACTTTGGTCTGCCGCAGCTCTTCAATCTCGGCGGCCATTTGAGCGATCAGATCCGCGACTTCTTTGCCAGCGGATTCGCCAATGTTGATCATCAATGCTTTGCGTGAATTGTCGCTGAGTCGATTCTTTTTCATGGTTGCATTCTTTTGAAATAGAGAGTCTGAGAAGAGTTTTTAACTTTGCAGGAAAATCGAGGGTGAGAATTACTCTACCGTCACACTTTTGGCCAAATTCCGCGGTTTATCAACGTCACATCCACGCAAAAGCGCGATGTGATAAGACAACAATTGCAACGGTACAACGTTGACAATCGGTTGCAGAAACTCGGCGACTTGAGGCACCGCAATCACATCGTCGGCGACCGCTTGGACTTGCGGATCATCCTCACTTGCCAACGCGATCACGGGACCGCCGCGAGCTTTGACCTCTTCCATGTTCGACATCACTTTGTCGTACGTCGTACCGCGAGGGATGATGAACACACTCGGCGTTTCTTCGTCGACAAGGGCGATTGGACCATGCTTCATTTCTGCCGCAGGATAACCTTCGGCGTGAATGTAGCTGATTTCTTTTAACTTCAGCGCCCCTTCCAAAGCGGTGGGGAAATTGTATTGACGACCAAGATACAAAACCGTCGATGCGTTTTGATACTTCTTGGCGACATCACGCACTTGTTCGTTACACGTCAACGCTTGCTGGACCGCGTTGGGCAGTTGACGCAAACTTTCGATAATCGATTGGCCGCTTTCGAAACTGAGATGACGCAGTCGACCAAAGTACAATGCCAACATCGCCAACACACAGCACTGCGACGTGAACGCCTTGGTGCTAGCGACTCCGATCTCAGGACCGGCGTGCAGGTAAACACCGCCATCGGCCGCCTGGGCAATTGAACTGCCGACCACGTTACAAACCGCTAGCGCGCGGTGACCTTTTCGTTTGGTTTCTCGCAGTGCTGCAAGCGTATCAGCAGTCTCACCACTTTGAGTGATCCCAAACACCAAGGTGTTGTTTTCGATGGGCGGGTTTCGATAACGCAACTCGCTGGCGTATTCGACGTTGACCGGAATACGTGCGAGGTCTTCGATCAAGTATTCGCCCACCAGCGCCGAGTGCCAACTGGTTCCACAGCCGGTCAAAATAATGCGTTCGACGGTGCGCAATTGCTGCGGCGTCAAATTCAAACCGCCAAACACAGCCGTCGCGTTCTCTTCGTCCAACCGGCCTCGCATCGCGTTGCGAAGCGCCTCGGGTTGCTCATAGATTTCCTTGAGCATGTAGTGGTCAAAGCCTTCCAGCGAGGCCTCGCCCGAATCGGTTTCCAGCGGACGAATGTCAACACGGACTTTGCCTTGATCTCGGTGCAGGACCGAAAATCCTTCGGGCGTCAGCACGGCAATCTGGTGATCCGCCAAATAGACAATCCGGTCCGTGCGGCCCACCAACGGCGACGCGTCGCTAGCGACAAAGTACTCGCCTTTGCCGACGCCAATCACCAGCGGGCTGCCGAAACGGGCGGCGATCATAAAGTTAGGATGGTCGCGAAACGCGATCGCCAAACCATAGGTGCCGCGAAGCCGCGACACGGCCCACTGAACCGCACTGAGATAACGAATGTTGGGTTGGCCTGGGGTTTCCGGCGTATTCTTTAGCCCCTCGGCGACCAAATGAGCAATCACTTCGCTGTCGGTGGCCGAGGCAAACTGATACCCCTTGGCGATCAACTCGTCCTTGAGAACTTGAAAGTTCTCGATCACGCCGTTGTGAACCAACGCGACTTCGCCGTCGCCGCCCAAGTGAGGGTGAGCATTTTCGACCGTTGCCGGCCCGTGCGTCGCCCAACGCGTGTGTCCGAGACCGAGCGTGCCTGCCGGAGGCACCGTACCCAATTGCGAGGCAAGTGCATCGATCCGTCCGACCGAACGAGTCACACTAAACGTGTTGCCGCCCAAAATTGCGACACCTGCACTGTCGTAACCGCGATACTCCAGTCGACGCAAACCGTCGACTAGGAAGCTACCTGCGTTTTCGCTTCCAACGTAACCGACAATTCCACACATACGTTTGCCTATTGGCGAAGGGCAGTCCCATGGCACTCGAAAATTCGAGTGATTGAGAATGGGATAAATGGACTCGCATGCATTCCAAGTTCGCTAACAATGACACGCAAATCCTGATTTGTTTCCTGAACTTAATTTAAAAATCCGCTCCAAGTCGAGCCTAAGTTCGCAGCGGCTTCGCAAGGAAAATGGAATCAAATGGCCGAACTGAAACGCAGTCTAAAAATAGTTCGGGTGGTACGAAATGAAAAGTCAAAATGTAGCAATGAGGCGAAAGGTGCCGCTGACAACCTTTAGGCAACCACAAGGCAACTTAGCACCCCACCATGGCGAAATCAACTGCCCCCATGTTGGTGTCCAGGAAGTTGTCAGAGAGTAGGTTCCAGCCGATCGCCGCACGAACGTTTTACCGTAGCGAAACTCGTCAAGAGTTTCGGATTCGAGACGCGGGAAAGGCCTCCAGCGTGTCGCGGCGGTGACGAAACGCTGGAAGCCCATCCGACTCGATTTGCTACGCGGCCTTGCGAATCGCTGGTGCGGTCGTATCGGTAAACCGCTCCCATTTGCCATTGTCGCTGTAAAACACGATCGTTTCAGGATGACAGACACGGCGGAGCATCGCGATCGTGTTTGGATTTTGCCATTTATCGGTAGCCGCCCCGATCACCACGACGTCAACGCGGCCGATCGTGTGACACACGCGAATCAGCCCCTTGTCGATCGAATCGGGGAAAATTTGCGGGCTAACCCCTTCGCCGCGAACGCGTTGATGGAACTGCATCAGCGTCACCGGCCCGTCGCCCATCTCGAAGGCATCGATCGCGCAATATCGCAACTTGGTCTCGGGATTGGACGCCTGGACCGTCGCGACGATTGCCAAGGCGCGGGCGCCGTCATCGACCCCGACTTCCAATAGCGAGCCGATTTTTAGTGGTTTCAGCAGCTTGCAGAGCGCAGGTTCGACGCTGCGGTTTCCAAAGCCAAGGATCCCGCGCGAGGGTTTTGCCGTAGGCGATGGAACCGCCGCCGGCTTGGCGGATTCACTGGCCTGGGCCTCGCTCTGCTTCGCAGCGCTGCGGGGCGCAGCGGCGGGGGATGCCGCGACCGTTGCCGGCCGGGGCGGCTTGCTTACTGCGGCACTACGCTGTGGGGTTTCGCCCTGTTTAGGGACAGCGGAATCCGCAGCGTCGGTGTTTTCGGTAGCTCCGTGGGTTCGCCCACAGATGGAATTCCATAGTTTGCGCAGTGGCATCGGACGACAGCCTCGTGAAGGATCGAGCGTTCGCGGAGTGCAGATGTAACGACTTCTCTTATTGTGTCGGCGAAATCGACCTACGAAGTCGATCTGCGAGACAAGAAGTCCGGTTGCGCCGATGGTGGGCGAGTTTGCGTCCTAGGGTTTCTGTACTAGCAGCTATCCGCAAATCCTTTTGCTTCATCCGCCCCTTTCATCACCAAACTCCATGAAAATTTCGGATTCCAATCAAGATATCGGTGAAGGGGACGTCATCGAACGATGCGAAGAGCGGTTGGCGTTGTCAGCGAGTTTGCCCAGTGATCTGTTGCTCGAAGCGCTCAGCATCGGTTGGTCGGACGATTCTCTCGAGACGCTTTCAGCGACAAACTCGGACTTATCCTCATCACCGGAACCCGCCAGTGCGTCGCAGCCGACCGACGCTGATCCGGCCACCCCCAACTTGATCGAACAAGCGGCAGCGATCCGCAACCAATCGGGCACCGCAGACGCTGTGCTAAACGGCAGCGGCCAAACGGTCGCCGTGATTGATAGCGGCGTCGCGTGGGACCATGTCGCGTTGGGCGGCGGATTTGGTCCTGGATACCGCGTCGTCGGCGGCTGGGACTTTGCCGAAAACGACGCCAATCCTTACGACGACGGACCGGCTGGCTACCATGGGACGCATGTTGCCGGACTGCTGGCGGGCGAATCGGGCTCGTTTTCCGGAGTCGCTCCCGGTGCCGATATCGTCGCACTGCGTGTCTTTGACGACAACGGACTAGGACAACTGAGCTGGATCGAAGACTCGCTGCAGTGGGTCCACGACAATCGAAACGCATTCGAATCGCCGATCACGACCGTCAATCTGTCGGTCGGAGCAGCGCTGAATGACGAGAATCTTGCCGACGCGATGTCGATGCTCGAAGACGAATTACAACTGCTTCGCGACGACGGCATCTTGGTGTTTGCCGCGGCGGGCAACTTTTTTGGTAACTCCGTCACTGACACCAGTCTGATGTACCCGGCAGCCAGCGACGCGGTGGTCGCCGTCGGCTCGGTGAACGATCTCGGCGAACTCAGTTCGTTCTCGCAGCGAGAAGATGGTTTGCTAGCGACCAGCGGGGAATCGGTCCGCAGCTCGGTCCCTGATCACGTCTATGGTTGGGACGGAAAGGTCAACGATTTCGCCTCGCTGAACGGAACCAGCATGGCAACACCACAAGTCGCCGCGGCATCGATGCTGGTGCGTCAAGCGATGATCGACGAAGGCATCGAGCCAACGCCCGACGCCATTTTGTCGCGATTGCGAGAATCCACCGTATCCCGAATCGATTCCGTCACTGGCGCTTCGTACAACGTCATCGATTTGCAAGCGGCAATCCAGACCGCGGCAACCGACCCTGTGCCCGACCCAATCCAGCCGACCGACCCGATCCAGCCCGACGATCCAATTGAGCCCGACGCCCCAGCGGAGTTGGGCGAACAGACCGACTTCGAGATCACTCACTTTACCGGAACGAGTGACAATGAATCGTTTGTGCTCGATTTGACCGACGGCATCGAACTTCGCAGCGGCGGGAACATCTACCGTTTTGATGCAACCGATTCGCTGACCACTCCGATCGTGATTGATGTCGGTGCGGGAGCGGATTCGCTGCACATCATTGGCTCAAGCGAAGCCGAGCGATTGGTGATGTATCCGTCTAGCCACGGCGAAGCGAGCCGATTGTCGACCAACACGTTTGCGATCGAACTGCGCGGTGTCGAATCGGTGGTGTTTGATGGTGGCGGGGGATCAGATCGAGCGACGCTGTATGATTCGAGCGGCAACGACACCCTTCGAACTGGCCCCGGTAAAACCGTGTTGTCGGGAGTCGGTTTTCAATTCGAAATCAACCAGGTTTCACGAATCTATGCCCACGCCACCGCCGGTGGCGAAGACCAAGCGTTTTTAAACGATTCGGCGGGCGACGACACGCTCGCAGTGCGGCCTCAATTCACCAGCCTTCGCAGCGAAACATCGTTCCATGCCGCCTATGGTTTCGAGCGGGTGTACGCCTACGCCACCGCCGGAGGCAACGACACCGCGACGCTGTACGACTCGGACGGCGACGACACGATGAGTGTTTCGTCCAACCGATCGATCATCAGCGGGCCGGGTTACCAAGTCAGTGCTCGAGGTTTCGATTCGGTCGACGCCTACGCCAGCGGCGCGGGACACGACACGGTGAACATTTACGCCGACGACGCCAACAGCCAATGGGACCAAACGAGCGACCGTTTGCAGTGGACAGGCAGCGACGGGACGACACGGATCGCACGCGGATTCGAGCGGATGCAGGCATTCGAGCAATACGAACCGATCGCGATCACCCCGCAATCGCTGAACTTCGCCTCGATGATCCTCAGCGACGACGCGGCCGAGCGTCACCGCCGCGAGCGCCTCGCCTCGCAAGCTGTATTCGAGTGGCTGGGCTCAAAAGAGCTGCCAGACACCTTGCTGGGGGAATAGGCAGTTTTAGGCAGGGGGCCGATGAAGGGCGAAAATTCGCTGGGCGTTGACAGTTTTGTGTTTACAGTTGACAGTAATCGTAGTAATTCTGCTCCCCTTCCATCTGCTTTCTCACGCCCAAAATGTCTCAATCTCAATCGTCTACGGGAAAATCGTCCACCCCCCGGACTATGCTCGACAAAATCTGGGACGAGCACGTCGTCTATCAAAACGAAGCGGGCCCCGCGATCCTGTACGTCGATTTGCACTTGGTTCACGAGGTCACCAGCCCGCAGGCCTTTGAGGGGCTGCGTTTGGCGAATCGCCCGATCCGTCGCCCCGAGCGAACGATCGCGACCCCGGACCATAACGTCCCGACCAGCGACCGCAGTTTGCCTATCGCCGACCCGATCAGCCGCAAACAGATCGAGACGCTACGAGAAAACTGCAAAGAATTCGGCGTGACGCTGTTCGACATCGATGATGTCCGCCAAGGCATCGTGCACGTCATCGGCCCCGAAAACGGCTACACCCAACCTGGCATGACGATCGTCTGCGGCGACAGCCACACTGCGACTCACGGTGCGTTTGGTGCGTTGGCCTTCGGCATCGGCACCAGCGAGGTCGAGCATGTGTTGGCGACGCAAACGTTGCTGCAATTCAAACCCAAGACATTCGAACTTCGTGTCGACGGATCGCTCTCGCGAGGCGTCACGGCCAAGGACATGATCCTGTACTTGATCGGCCAGATCGGCACCGCAGGCGGGACCGGCTATGTGTTGGAGTTCACCGGGGATTGCGTTCGCAATCTGACCATGGAAGAACGGATGACGGTATGCAACATGTCGATCGAAGCGGGCGCCCGAGCCGGCATGATCGCTCCGGACCAAGTCACCTTCGATTACCTGCGTGGATTGCCCGAAGTCCCTAGCGACTTTGACGCCGCCGTCGCTCGCTGGAAATCATTGCCCACCGACGCCGGTGCCACCTACGATCGATCCAACGTCTACCAAGGCAAGGACATCGAACCGCAAGTGACCTGGGGAACCAACCCCGGCCAAGTGCTCAGCGTCAGTGCGTCGGTTCCCGACCCCGCTGATTTCGCTGATGCCACCGAGCAAAAATCGACCGCTCAAGCACTCGAGTACATGGGTTTGACCGCAAAGACCAAGATCCAAGATGTCTCCCTTGATCGAGTCTTCATCGGATCGTGCACCAACGCCCGAATCGAAGATTTGCGAGCGGCCGCCGAAGTGGTCAAAGGCCATCATGTTTCGGGCAACGTCAGCGCGATGGTGGTACCGGGCAGCGGCCAAGTCAAATTGCAAGCTGAAAAAGAAGGTCTCGACAAGGTCTTTAAGGAAGCGGGATTCGATTGGCGTGAAGCAGGCTGCAGCATGTGCTTGGCGATGAACCCCGACAAATTGGCACCGGGTGAACGATGTGCCAGCACCAGCAACCGCAACTTCGAAGGACGCCAAGGCAAAGGGGGGCGAACGCACTTGGTGAGCCCCGCGATGGCAGCGGCCGCCGCAATCACCGGACGCTTTACGGACATCCGCGAGTGGGACTTCAAGTCGCTATAGACTTCTGCTCACCGCCGATCGCCATCGTCACTGCAAACAGTAAAACACCTCACCCCCGCTTTTGATTTCCGACCTCACCCATGCAAAACTTCACCGTACACACCGGAAAAGCCGTTACGCTGGACCGCGCCAACGTCGATACCGACCAAATCATCCCCAAGCAGTTCCTGAAGCGGATCGAGCGAACGGGGTTTGGCCAGTTCTTATTTTTCGATTGGCGTTTTTTGGACGACGGAACGACTCCGAATCCTGAGTTTGAACTGAACAAACCGGAAGCCGCCGGAGCTTCGATTTTGTTGGCTCGCCAAAACTTTGGCAGCGGCAGCAGTCGTGAACATGCTGTGTGGGCGTTGGACGACTACGGTTTTCGCGCGGTCATCGCTCCTTCGTTTGCCGACATTTTTTTCAACAACTGCTTCAAAAACGGCTTGTTGCCGATCGCGTTGTCCGAAGCCGATGTCGACGAATTGTTCAAACGCGCCGCAGAGAATCCGAATTACGAACTGACCGTCGACTTGGAAAAGCAAACCGTGTCGGACAAGCTTGGTTTTGAGCGTAGCTTTGAAGTGGACGCCAGCCGTCGGCACAACATGCTGAACGGGCTGGACGACATCGCGTTGACACTTCAGCACGAAGACAAGATCTC
Organism: Novipirellula caenicola; assembly: GCF_039545035.1. Taxonomy (NCBI): domain Bacteria; kingdom Pseudomonadati; phylum Planctomycetota; class Planctomycetia; order Pirellulales; family Pirellulaceae; genus Novipirellula; species Novipirellula caenicola. The sequence continues at coordinate 24,116 of NZ_BAABRO010000007.1, read as the reverse complement.
GGCCTACGAAACCGCTCGTACCTGGTAGAGCATTACGACAAAAGCCCGACGCACGCGTCCCAGCTGGGTCGGCAAACTTGAAGTGCGATGCGGGTCACCTAGCTCAAGTTCGCCCCGGGACGTTCACGTCGGGCTCTCGCATCGAAAATCGATGCGAGTGATTCTGCTTTTTTTGATCTACGTTTAACGGCGAGCCGAGCTGTCCGCTTGAGCTGCGATTTGCAGGTGTCCGAACAAGGTTTGTTCACGACGCACGATGTAGAACTTTGCTTTGGGACCGCGTTGCATGTCGGGGTGTTCGAGGATCCCGGCCAAATCGGCCATGTTCGACGTTTGCCACCCGTGAATCCCTAACAACACATCCCCGGTGGTGATCCCCTGTTGATCAGCGGGTGATCCAGGGCGAACGCCTGCAATGTACAAACCGCCGCGGTACTTCGTACGCATCCGAGTGTTCAGCCGGCGAATCGTGGATTCGGCAACCGGACGCACTTGGATACCAATTCGCGACCAAGCCATTTCTTCGACTGTCGATGCGGTCGACGACGCAGGCGGTTGTTCGGTACGCATCGCCAAATCGATTTGACGTCCGCCACGCTCGACTGCAAACTCCAACTGCTCTCCGGGGCTGACGTTCAACATCGCCAAAGCAAAATCGAGTCGGTCATCCACCGGCTGAGAACCAACGCGGACCACGCGGTCACCCGGCTTCAGCCCATCCCGTGCGGCGGGGCTGCTAGCGGAGACATTGGCAACAGTCACGCCGTCGCCGTCGCGGGGTCCGCCGTTTGTTCGCAGACCTGTCAATAAACGCTTCTCGTTATGCTCGTCGATCATCTCGGTCACGATATCAACCACCTGATCCATCGGGATCGCAAACGCGATCTGCTGAGCTCCGACGCGAACGGCAACGTTGACACCGATCATCTCTCCGTCAATGTTCAACAGCGGACCACCCGAGTTTCCAGGGTTGATCCCGGCACTGATTTGAATCAGATCGTGATACTCTTGGGACTCATTCACAGGCACATCGCGATGCAACGCACTGATAATCCCTTGCGTGCTGGTGTGCACGTATCCGAATGCATTGCCGATCGCAATCACACTCTCACCGACCATCAAGTCGCTGCTGGTGCCACGTGGGATCGTCGGCAATGGACGGTCCACGTTGACTTTGATCAAAGCCAAATCGTTGCGAACTCGAGCTGCGATCAACTCGGCTGTCGTGGTTTGGCCATCATCGAGCGTCACCAAGATGTCGTCGACATCTTCGACAACATGAAAGTTGGTGATCACGTAACCGCGTGGATCAATGACCACTCCGGTTCCCATCCCGTTGACTTGACGGAACGAATCGGGACCACTGGCCCCAGCCATTCCGGCGGCTGTTGCACGCACCGTCTTTTGACCATGAATGTTCACCACCGCCGGAGCGGCGCGGCGAATCGCCAAAACCGTTGGCGTTTGACGCGTGGTTGAGACCTGAGCACGGTTGCTGGTTTTGTCCGAATCACTCGGTGTTTGAGCTGGCAGCGACAGCGTCGAAGTGGCCAGCGAAAAAGCAAAGCTGGCAAACATCAAGCGGCCGACAGCCGGACAACGTAGGGTTGTTGGTAGCATATATCCCTAGACCCGAATCTTTCGGATGCACAATCATCAGCGGACTCCACAACGCCCGCTGCCCAAACACCGGTATCACCGGTATGGCTGTTTGCATCGGAACAATCCGCTCATTCGCTTGATGCGTTTTGAAGGCGCGCCGCAAGGTTTACCAGGCTTAACATCTGGAAAGCGAAACCGGTTCTTCCCCGATCCGAAGCTGCGAAAAAGTGAGCGATTCTCGGCAGAAAACTCGAGTTTCTCGAGCATTTGCAACCACGTGGCGGGCCGGCACGCTAGCCAAAAGATTGGATCACATTCCAAACGGCTGCAGTCGCAATATGCATTCCGAGTCGGCGGTCGAGATTGGGGGGGCGGCTGCTTCCGGCCACCACAGCTGCGAAAGACCGCTAGTGCGTGCTGCCACCGAAAACGGGACGCGTGGGAACGGGATGGAATCGCGGCCAAGGAATCTCGGGCGGCTTGATCGATCCATCTTGCCCGACGGACGAATCGAACGGATCCACCGTCAACGCGCCCCCGTCAAATCCTTGCTCAATCGGAAAACCGGATGCATCCAGCGGTTGGGCGTGCCCTGGGAACGCGGGAGAGCAAGCGGGATCAAATTCGTCGGCCCCTGAGAACACGGCGGTCGATTCGATGTCGACCGGGTCCGAAAATGCATGATGCAATTTAGAAGCAATGCGTTTGGAACGATTGTGTTTCCAATCGCCCAGCACGCCGCCGCCGTCCTCGGGATCCGCCAGACGCTCGCTGGGGATATTCAGTGCGACACAACCTGCTTGGATCGAGATCAATCCAAGGCCGAGCACGAGAAAGAGTGTTTTTGTCGGTGCGGATCGCAACATGGCAAAACTCGCGATCGTGTGCGATGCGTTTCCGATTGCCGCTCGACTTCCGCATCGCGCCCCCTGTGGGCTTGTGGAGTTCCCATAGGTCAGCGAGGTCTAAAAGTACGAGCGGACAAGAGCTGGCAACGCCGCCGCGTGATCGCGTTATTTCGAGGAATCCCCCCTCGAATTTTCAACTTAGCTTTATCATGAATCGGCCTGCTAGCGGCCAATCTTTAATCAAAAAAGAAGATTCGCAAAGGTTGTCGCAGCTTGCCCAGTCTCACATCGGCCACACCCCAACGGCAATCAAGTCGGTTAGATTAGTAGCAATTCAGTTCACCCCATCAAACTCAATCCGCCCCCACCCACCTAAAAACTTACCCAGGAAACTAACATCGTGACGCGTCGCGCATTCTATTGGCCCCTGTTGCTTGGCTTTTTTATCACAGGGCAAATCATGAGTTCTGCTACACCCTCATTTGCAGCCCAACCTGGCGAAAATGCTGTCATTAGCGTTTGGATCGGCACCAGCAACGCCAAACCCAGCAAAGGGATCTATCACTGCACTCTGAACACTCAAAATGGCAAATTGTCCGACCCCACGCTGGCCGCTGAAATGGGCGGCCCCGGGTTCCTTGCGATGCATCCCAATGGATCGGTGCTGTACGCCGTGGGCGATGTAGGCGGCACCGCATCGGTGGCGGCGTTTAAGATCGACGGCAGTGGTAAAGACGCAAAGTTGACGCTGCTCAACTCGGTCGCCATCGGTGACGGCGGCGCCGCGCATGTCGCAGTCGATTCGAAAGGCAAGATGTTGATGACCGCGCAATACGGCAGCGGATCGGTTGCTGCGTTTTCGCTAAACGCTGATGGTTCGGTTAACCAACGCACGTCGCTGATGAAACACGAAGGGGGTTCTCGCATCGTGCCAAACCGTCAAGAAGCACCCCATGCCCACTGGGCCGGTTTTTCGCCCGACGAGCGATTCGCCTTTGTTCCCGATCTCGGATTGGACAAGGTGATGATTTACAAAGTCGACACCGACACCGCCACCTTGACCTCTCACGGGTTCGGCCAAGCTCCGCTGGGCGGCGGACCGCGACACATGAAATTCCACCCCAACGGGAAGTGGATCTTTTTGCTGAACGAACTTGATCTCAGCGTTACCGTGTTTGATTACGATGCCGAAAACGGAACGATGACGCCCAAGCAAACGATTCCGACCGTTTCCAAGTCCGAACTTGCCAAAGAGCTGTTCAAAAGTGCCTCGGAAATTCGCGTCCATCCCAACGGCAAATTTGTATACAGCGCCAACCGTGGTCACGACACCATCACCGTTTTCAAAGTGAATCCACAAACGGGTGAGTTATCGGTGATCGAGCATGAACACGTGCGTGGGGCGACGCCTCGCAACTTTAACCTCGACCCAAGCGGGCGATGGTTGTTGGCTGCCGGTCAAAACTCGCACACGCTGGCCTCGTTTGCGGTCAACCCAACGACCGGCGAATTGACGTACAACCAAAACGTGGTGCATGCCCCTTCGGCGATTTGTGTTTTGATGCAACACGAATAAGCCGCTTCGCTCGGATCGTTATCAAACGGAAACGCCAATGGGAGATCATTCCCGTTGGCGTTTTTTCTTTCCATCGAGCTTGTCCGAGTTAAGCGTAGCGGAAGTCGTCAAGACTTTCGTTCGATTGACGCATCCCCCAAAACGCGTGGCGGCTTGTTGATTTAGTGAAGGTTCCTGCGGCAAGGGGTGTAGGATGGACTTCCTAGTCCGTCAATGGTGGATTCGACGGACTAGGAAGTCCATCGTACGACTAAAACAACAAGCCGTTGACGAGTTTCGCTACGACGATTTTGACCGCGTTAGCCTCGATGGGAAGCCAGCGGACGGGTTCCGAGTCGTTTTCGATTTCGCTCCTTCTGGACCAGCCTCGGGCTGGTTACACTGCGAATCATCATGAACGAACTCGTTTCCCTCCTTCCGTTCGCGTTGATTCTATGTATTGGAATCTTCGTCCAATCGGCTGCCGGCTTTGCCGCGGGGCTATTCATTGTCCCTTCGCTGATGTGGTGTGGCTATTCGATTCCCGAAGCTCAAACATCGTTGTTGGTCGCCACGATTCCGCAAAACCTGTGGGGCGTTTGGACACTGCGTGACGCGATTTCCTTTTCCAAACTAAAGGTGCCTGGCTTTACCCGGATTCTGTTCCTGCCGATCGGCATCGCGGTGCTGCAAACGCTCGAGTCCTATTCGGTGATCACGCTTCGGCAAGTCGTGGGCGGGGTCGTGTTGAGCGTGACGATTGCCATGATGGTATTGAACCCTCGCCCGCAAACCTCGCTGCATCGCGGCTGGGCTTGGCTTGCCTTTCCCCTTTCTGGTTTCTTACAGGGACTTGTAGGAATGGGCGGCCCGGCGATTGTGTTTTGGGTGCAGGCTCATGATTGGGACACCCGACGGATTCGCGGATTTCTGTTTGGCATGTTTTTGATCAGCATGTTCCCGGCGATCGGGCTGCTGTATTACACGTTCGGCACGCGGATCATTCAGCCTGGATTGCTGGCCGCCGCAATGACGCCGCTGTTGTTGCTGGTCACGTTTGCAGGCCTGCGTTTTGGCAATTGGCTTGGACGTGCGCGGCTGCGACGGATCACACTGGGCATCTTGTTTGTGATGGGCGTCGCGGGACTTGCGGCACCCTGGTTGAGCGGCCGCTAAGCTCGTTAGCGAGTGAACGTCAACACGACGCCGCCTTCGGTCCGCTCGGTGTCATAGTCTTGATTGTCCGAAGCGAAACGGTCGTGCCCGGCCACCAACCCAATGGCCATCGATTCAGTGATTGCGTATTCGACTCGGCCATGCAGTCGCCAAAAGAACTCATCGCGCGCCACCGGGCCCGTGAAGTCGCCGTAGTCGCGATAGCCAACTCCCCACGTCGGAATGAATTTCCATCGATCGCTGATCGCCCATTCCGTCGAACCATGCAAGTTGACCGAATGGTAACGGTAATCGGCTCCCTTGGTATCGGCGGATTCCAGATCGATCCCAAGCGAATACATCGGCAAACGCTCCCAACCGCTTTGAAAGAAACGGCTGATCCCCGCGGTCACCGTCGTGCCATCCAAGGACGTGGTCGCAGGGTCGATACCATCGTCATTGAAATTCGATTGAGCCACCGTCAAATAACCATAGATGGCATCCAAATCAGGCCGAATCAAGGTCAGCGAGGCGGTTGCCGAATGACGGTCCCCGACCTGGTCACCATCAAAAAAATCATTCGCGAAAATGTATTCCAATCGCCCAATCGCCTCATTGGCTCCGAGCTGAAAATCACGTTCCAAAAACGCTCCCGGCTGAAAGCTCGCCAGATTGAACTGTTCGAACTGCTGTTCGTTCGCCGTAAAGTAGCCGCGGAACATTGGCCCCATCCGCATCGTTTCGGTGCGAATCCACTTCCAATCAAGATCGGGGTTGGCAAAGGCTTGAAAACTTGAACCATCGCTTTGGGCCAATTCACGACTGATGGGCGTCAAGGTGATGTTCGAGTTGTACAAGACGCCCGTCTCGAAAAAGACTCGCAGACGATGAAGCGGTGCCTCGACCTCGCTTTCCAGTTCGTCGAATCTCCGCTCCAAATCATCCGATCCGTCAAACGACTGAATCGAATAGCTCGCAGGCTGGACCGTTGGCGCTGCCGCAGGCGAGGGCAGGGCAGATGCGGCAGGAACGAGTTCACCGTTTGCCGCTGTGGAATTCGCCGGCATCACCGCGGATGGCTGCACACGAGGTACCCCCAGCTGAACTTGGCTCGATCCACGATTCACCACGCCTTGCTGTCGCAATTGGTCCGAATACAAGCTGGCGGGAGCGATCTGATAGACGCGGTCGAAATGAGTTTGAGCTTCGTCACGCTGTCCCGCGGTCCGAAGCATTTGCCCCAAATCGAAGTGGGCTGCCGCGTTATAGGGGTCCAGCTGGATCGCGTGGCGAATCGAAACAAGAGCCGCATCGGGATCGCCGAGCGTATTTTGCAATCGCCCGAGCGACCGCCATGAATCGGAATGATTGGGGGTTTTGGCGACCCGCTGTTGCAACATTGACAACATAGCGAGCTGCCCCTCTCTGGGCGGTGCTGCACTGGCCTGTGCGTCACTGGGGCCGACTTGATTCTGACTGGGGCTGACCTGGTTCTGCGGCGGAAACGCGGCAAAAGCGGTGGGTTGATCTTGGGCCGACAGACAACTCGCCAAGGTGCCACCCAACCATGCGCACCAACAAACGCACCACCATGTGACGCCAAAGGCGAATCGCGAGCCGGTCGAGAGTGAAGAATTTGAAAGCATTAAATCGATGCAACGATCAAAAAATCGCAATGGCCAACGAATCTGTCTGGCGTATTGCGACCGGGATGAGGTAGTGTGCCGGTGAAGTGAACGAAGCTTGGCGTTCCAAACACTTAGTAACACGCGGTCCCCGCGAATTACCACCCCGATTCACGATGGTCGTGAATCTCATCGCCAACAAACTTTCAATCGCTTCTCTATTCCCTCGCATGGAGCTTGTTTTACGGATGAACGATCAAAAACGAATCAGACGAATCATCGCAGTCGTCGTCGCAGGGGCTGCGATCTCAACCACGGCACAGGCTCAGGGCCTTGGCGGTGCACTTTCAGGAGCCCAAGCTCAAACGCAGCAACGTGTCCAACAACAGGTCCAGGCACAAGTTCAGCAGCGAGTGCAGGGACAGGTACAAAATCAAATTCAATCGCAGGTCCAGGCTCAAGTCCAAGCTCAGGTCCAGCAGCGTGTGCAAGCTCAAATCGCGGGCAACGTGACCGCGCGAGTGAACAACCAAATCGAAGCGACCGCACGCCAAGCAGCCCGTTTGGCCGCCCGTGCTCAAGCGACTGGCAAAGCAGCCTCCTCGGCAGCCCTTTCGGCCGCCACCAACGCCAACGTTGACGCCGGTGTGCAAGCCAATGTCAACGGCAACGCTCGCGTCGGTCAAAACCAGATCGCGACGTCAAGCAACTCGCAAGCCCGTATCGGTGTCTCGGCCACCTCGATCCAAATCACCCACAGCGACGTGGCGGTTTACGATTCGATCTTTGGTCAATTCAATCCACTTCGCACCGCAGCGGTGATCAAGGCCAACGCACAAGAGCACGCTCACACCGCAACGGGCATGGCATCGGGCATTGCCGCCGAAGGCCAAAGTCACGCGGATGCAGCTGCAAGCACCACCGCAGCGACCAGCGGAACCTTGTTGACCTCGGGCGAAGCCGCCATCGAAGGGCACGGTTCAGCATCGTCGCAAACGCAAAGCCAAGCGAGCGGGGAATTTGGTGTCGCAGGAATCTTGGACGCGAATGTCGATTTGTCGGCGATGATTGCCGTTGCTGCACGCCAACGACGTGCCGAGATTTCGCAGATGCGTGATCAAGCGATCGCATCGGCCAACGCGGAATTGATGGCCCACGCCGACGCGATGGAAACACAGCTCGCTGCGTTTGCATCGGCACAGCAACAAGCGATCGCTCAGGCTCAAGGAACGGCCGAAGCCGCAGCCCAAAGTGCGGCATCGACCAACGCCGCCGTCAATGCAAACGCTAGCGGCACTGCTACCGTCCGCTAACGTAGCACAGGCTGCCAGTCGGTCAGCAAGCATGATTCCGAGACAGCGGAATTCCAACGGCATGTTGATTTAATCCGGATGGAAATCGCAATGGTGAGCCGTGGGCCGTAAGACACCGGGTCGCGTGTGGGACCCGGCCGCTGACGCGTCGCGGCTCACTAAATCAACTAGCCGTTAACGTTTTACCCATGCAATCAGAATTCTGATTGCATGGGTCATGTTGTGACACCGAACCATCGCGACGTCGAAAGTCTTGACGGCTTGTTGATTTAGTGCAGTTTCCTGCGGCGAGGGTGTATGATGGATTTCCTAGTCCGTCAATGGTGTATTCGACGGACTAGGAAGTCCATCGTACGAATAAACCAACAAGCCGTTGACGACTTCCGCTACAGCGAATGTCTTTGACGCTACTTTTGGTAGCGACGGTCCTCGGGGTTACCAGCGGCCATCAGATAGGCGATCAAATCGCGAATCTCTTCCTTGCTGAGTGCATCCAGCAGACCCTCGGGCATTTGCGACACGGTCGATGGCTCCATCGCTTCGATCTCGTCTTTTGAGACCACGACGGGTTTGTCCGTCGCTTTGACCGGATAGACCTCGATCTTGTCGCCCTTGTCGACCACGATGCCCGTGACCACTTGACCACTGTCGACCAGCACATTGGTCGAACCGTATTGGTCCGAAATGTCCTTGCTGGGGTGCACAATCGCTTCGACCACATACCGCTGGTCAAACTTATTGGGGATGCTGGTCAAATCGGGACCGACACCGCCGCCCAAACCGGCCAAGCGATGACACTTGCCACACTCCGCCGCAAAGAACAAACTTCGGCCTCGCTCGAAATCCGGCTTGCCAGCGGTCGCAGCCAACGCTTCGTCAAGCGTCCATTTTTTCCCAGGACCCTTGGGCGGAGTGATTTCAAAGTCGGGTACAGGATTGAAGTCCTCGCCGGTGATGTCTTGCAGGGCTTCACGCTCTTCGTTGGAACAGGTCTGCAACGCCTCGGTTCGCATGTTCTCCAAGAACCCTGGATAGCTGGCGCCACCGGAACCTTTTGCCGCGCGGTTCAGAAATTCGAAATAGGCTCGTCGTTGATCCAACGTCCAACCGGTTGCCAAATTCCGCAACTCGAACGCCAATGCAATCTCTTGCGATGGCGGTGGATTTTCACGCATCTTGTCGATGCTCGCTCCGTAGCCACGGTTGCGGCTCGCCAACTCTTCCCAATCCGGAATCACGGGTTCGGATCCTTCGGTGATCAACTTCATCGCCTTGCTGATCACGGTTGGCGAACGCAAGTAAACCAGGATGGTGACGAGTTCGCGGTTCACGTCCGAAGATTCATGGGGCAACAAACCATCCAGTTCTGCGATGACCTGTTTTCGCTGTTCTTCGCTCGGTTTACCCAAGCGGATGAAGGTCAATTGGTAAGCTCGCAGCAAACCCAATAGCTGCATTTCCGAAAGCTCGGCAGGTTCCATTGCCGACAAGCTGTTTAGCAGCGGTCCTTGGTGAGTGGAATCGCCCAGTCGTGCCAGCGCCACGGCCGCGGTGATTTTGCTTTGCAAATCCGATTCGCTCAGCGCCCGATCCGCCCACTGGGAAACCGGTTGCGATTCGATCGCGACACGTGCCGCATTGCGAATGAAACGGTCTTCGCTCGCCAAATAGGGCCAAGCGGTCTCGACTGCTTTGGCATCAACGCGGCCGTGAAACGCTTCGAGCATCCGCCGCGTTTGACGTGCTTTTGCCGCGGCATCATTCGCAATGGCTTCGGGAGCCGCCGTCGATTGGTCACCGACATAACGCACCCGAAAGAAGGCCGAAGCGGTGCCACGTCCGCCGACGGTAAAGTAAAAATGCCCATCCGCTCCGACGATCGCATCGGTTACCGGAAGCGGCGTGCCGTAGACAAACGGTTCGCTTTCGCCAATGTACCCCGCACCGTTTGGTGTCATGTGAATGGCGTAAATCGTTCCGAAGGTCCAATCCAGTGCATACAGTGCGTCTTGGTACTTCGTCGGAAACGCGGCTCCGATTCCCGAAGCAACGCCGGTGGGCGAACCGGGACCGATATCGACGACCGGTGGCAGGCTGTCTTCGAAATAAGGACGCCATTTTCCGCTGCCGCTTCGCCAACCGTAGTCGCCACCGCTGACGACTTGGCAAATCCGAGTGGGGCGGTACCACGGCATGCCCATGTCCCATTCCATGTCCGCATCAAACGTGAACATGTCACCGAATCGGTTCAGCGCGACGTCGTACTCGTTGCGGAATCCGATACAGATCAATTCTTGTTCTTTGGTTTCAGGATCCAACCGCGTGACCCAGCCGCCGGGAGCCAACAGTCCGCGTGCGTGACCGCGAGCGTCCCACATCCGTGGCAACAAGAAGTCTTCGTCCCATGACTGAACTCGCTTGGACGCGACGTCACCCATCGGAGCATGGTTCCCGCCGACCATGTAAATGCCCTTGCCGTCTTCGGTCAAAATCAGAGCATGATTGCCATGCTCACCACCGCCGGTTCGGCTCGGGTAACGCTCGGCAGTGTCGAGTTTGCCATCTTGATCGCTATCGGTCACACGATACAGATGACCGCCATTGCGGTGCACCCACAATGAATCAAACGCCCACAGCAAACCTTGAGCTCCCGAGAGGACTTGTCCGCTTTCAGGATCTTTGACAACGATCGGCTCGACCTTGGTTTGGCCATCGACGATGGTGATGTGAAACAGCCCCTTGTCGCCTTGATCGCTGGCAAAGAAACCACCATTTGCATCGGTGGTCAAACACACCCAGCTCCCTTCGGATTTGGGGACTTCGTACAAACGCTCGATCACGAACCCAGGCTGTGTGATGATGTGGCGTGGGTTTAGCGGATCGTTGCTGCCGCCGGCTGCATTGCCATAGTTCGGAACGTTCCAAGGACCGACGCCCAATTTACCGGCCACATGCACCGTGCCGCTGGTCCAAGCTGCCGCGTTGGCCGCGCCGGTCTGCCAGCCTTCGCTGACACTATCGGCGATCTTCCATGATTTGTCCGAAACGATCGTTGCATTGGTATTGTTCGCCAATTCTGCGGTCATTTTCAGCACCAATGCCGCAACCCCTTCGTCGTTCTGGCCCTCGACTGCGATCACGTTCTCGCCGGCCTTCAAATGTTTTGCGACCTCCGCTTCCACCGGCTCTTGCCACGCATCACTTTGACCGACCAAATGCCCGTTGATCCAAATTTTCACATGGTTGTCACAAGTGGTGTACAAGCGAGCCGATTTTGCGGCCGCCGCGAGCGAAAACGTTTTGCGAAAGTATAGCTTTTGGTTTCTCGTCGATTGCTTGCTCCAAATCCACTGAGCTTCCGGGGCCCCCGTCAACCACTTCTTCTTTGCGTCGGGTGATTGCGGATCCGCCGCTGCGTCGTCGCTGCTTGGCGCCGCAGCGGACTCCGTGATTTGGCGAACAAGCTGCTGGCCCGATTCAGCATCCAAATTTCGCAATAGCAGATTGCGGAACTCGACCTTCATCGCCGGACCGGCATGCAACTGCAATCCGAGCACGCCTTTCTGCATGGCCTTGGGATGATCGTCGGTGACATCGACCGTGGTCACGCCGTTGACTTGATGGATCATGCGATTGCCGACAGCAACGATCCGCAAATCGTTCCACTGCGTGTCAGTAAGTTGCTCCGTGGTGGGTAACTTGGCGAGCACTTTCTTTTCGCCGTCGGCCAGAATGTGAATCTTCTGGCCACGAGTAGCGATGATGCCGCGACCAGCAAACTTTTCGCCGTACATCATGCCAAAGTAGTTGGGGCTGGGGTGCAGGTCCGCTTGGTAGCCCGCCAACACAAAGCCTTCGGAATCGACGATGTCGCTACGGTACTGGACGCCCGAGTTGTTGCCTTCGAAACGAACTTTACAGCGGAATTCGAAATCGGCAACTTCGCCGTCTTGCCACACCAAAAACGTGTTGCCTTTGGTGGGGTTGTCCTCGGTCGTTTGACCTACGATCGCGCCTTGCGAGACCGACCAGAAGCCATCGACACCTTTCCACCCCGAAAGATCATTCCCATTGAATAGGATTTGGAATTTCTCGCTGTCGGAGGCATTCTTGTCCGAGGGATTATCTGCCAAACAGGCTGTGGCGGCAAGGAAAAGAGATAGTAAAGAGGGAACGAAGGAGCGCAGTAGCATCGAAAATCTGCTGGGATAGTGGAGGAAAAGGGAGGGGGAAGCACCACACGGGCAGGAGACACAGAGTGGGACGCACCAGTGTATACAGAGCGAATCGCAAAGTCTATTTAGTGCCACTACAGTTGGGGGAGGAGATTAAATCTTAGCATTGCCCCCTCACATCGGGTACATTTGAAGCCTGCTTGCGATTTGCCAGCCCCGCCTCTCGCCCCACCTACGAATCATGTTTCTCGTGACCCCCTCGAGACTTTTGTCTGGGAACCTGCGCTCCGCGGATGCCATCTGTTTAACCGGATTCGTGGCTCTGTCGGCATTGCTATTTGTTGCCACTGCGTGTGGCGGTGAAAACACAGTTGCGATGACGGACCAAGAAGAACATTTTTTCGAGCAACAAGTGCGGCCGGTTCTGCTGGAACGCTGCGGTCAATGTCACGGCCCCAAAAAGCAGCAAGGAGGTTTGCGAGTCGATTCTCTGCAATCGCTACTAACCGGTGGTGATAGCGACGCGGCCATCGTGCCAGGGGATGCCGCTGCCAGCTTGCTCGTTTCGGCGATCCGTCGTGACGGTGGCCTGGAAATGCCGCCCAACAAAGAACTGCCGGAACACGAAATACGCTCCATCGAGACCTGGATCGATAGTGGTGCTCGGTGGCCTGCGGATTCGATGCAGCCCGTTGAGCAAACACCCCGCCACCGCGAGGATCACTGGGCGTTTCAAGCGGTTAAGCAAACAGCGATTCCTGACGCCCAAAACCTTGCCGACGCCGAATGGATTCAGACACCGCTTGATGCGTTTATCGCGGCCCGACGGAACGAGTATGGATTACCGCCATCGCCCCCTGCGGATCGTCGCACGTTGATCCGCCGCGTGACGTATTCATTGACCGGTTTGCCACCGACGCCCGACGAGGTTGCTGCGTTCATTCATGACGACGATCCGTTGGCGTATGAGAAACTTGTGGAACGATTACTGCAGTCGCCGCACTATGCCGAACATTGGGGTCGACACTGGCTCGACGTCGCTCGCTATTCGGATACCAAAGGCTACGTGTATGCGCGTGAAGAACGATTTTGGACCCAGGCCTGGACGTATCGGGATTGGGTTGTCAAAGCGATTCGCGACGACATGCCTTACGATCGTTTTCTGTTGCTACAAATCGCGGCGGATCAGGTCGCCGATAGCCAACCGGAGGACTTGGCGGCGATGGGGCTACTGACATTGGGACGTCGCTTTCTGGGTGTGCGACGTGATGTGATTGATGATCGCATCGATGTCGTCACCCGTGGAACGATGGGTTTGACAGTCGCTTGCTCTCGCTGTCACAACCACAAATATGACTCGATTCCGACAGCCGACTACTATTCGTTATACGGCGTTTTCGACAGCTGTTACGAAAAACAAACCGTGCTGACCGACCATCCTGGGGACGAAGCGTTTCAAGCCGAATTGGCAAAGCGACAACTGGCGCTGCAGGAAACGATGCAGAAACTAGCCAGCGAATCTTCACAACGAGCCCGTGAACGCATTGCCGATTACTTGTTTGCGCAAACCGAATTGCACAAATATCCGGCTGATGGTTTTGATCAGATTTTCCAGAAATCCGATCTGCTGCCGGCGTTCGTGCGGCAGTGGAAAGGCTATTTGCGTGCTGCGAAACAAAATCATGATCCAATCTTCGCGCTGTGGCATGCATACGCGGATCTCGAACCGGCCACGTTTGCCAGCGAGGCAGTCGAAGCGACTCGACGTTGGCACGAGTCGTCCGCCAGGAATCAAAACGTCAACTCAAAAATTGCCGCAGCCTTTGGTACTCCGCCGCTAACATTCCGCGAGGTCTGTGATCGATACGGTGAAGTCTTTGCCCAAATCAATCCAGAGGTCGTGTCGGACGATGCCGATACCGAAGCCCTGCGGGCAGTGTTAAATTCGCCGGTGTGCCGCGTTCCAGAGACCCCGATCTCGCACTGTGAAACGTTCTTCGACAGTAGCAGTGTGACCACGCTGTGGAAGCTTCAAGGTGAAATCGACCGCTGGTTGATCAATGCCGCCGAACCGATTCCTGTCGCCGTTTCGCTCGTGGACTTGGCGACGCCGGTCGAACCACGGGTCTTTCTGCGCGGCAATCCATTGAAGCTGGGCGACGATGTGCCGCGTCAGTTTCTGAGCGTGATTCGCGGGCCAACGCAGCAACCCTTCCAAATTGGCAGCGGACGATTGGAACTAGCCCAAGCCATCATCGATCCGCAAAATCCGCTAACCGCACGAGTGATGGTCAACCGCGTTTGGATGCATCATTTTGGCACCGGCTTGGTGTTGACACCCAGCGATTTTGGTGTGCGAGCGGATCCCCCCTCGCATCCGCAATTGCTCGATTGGCTGGCCGCAGAGTGGATACGGAAAGACTGGAGCCTCAAGTCGCTGCATCGTTTGATCGTGTTATCCGCGACGTATCGACAAAGCTCGACGATGCCTGAAAACGCCGAACATCGGCAACGTATGACCCGAGTGGATCCCGAAAACCGCTTGCTGTCACGAATGAATCCGCGGCGGGTTTCGTTTGAAGAACTTCGCGATTCGCTACTGCAAGCTTCCGAGTCGCTGGATCGAAGCGTCGGAGGCAAACCCGTCGATATGTTTGCGGCTCCTTTTCCGAACCGCCGCAGCCTCTATGGACAAATCGATCGACAATACTTTCCGACAGCTTTGCGGATGTTCGATTTTGCGAACCCGGACTTACATGTCCCCAAGCGAAACCAAACGACGGTTCCTCAACAAGCATTGTTCTTCATGAATCATCCGTTGGTGCTCGAGCGTGCTCGAGCGCTGGCGAATCTTTTTCGGCATGAATCGCCACAGCAAGCGGTCACCCGAATGTTCGATCTTGCCTACCAGCGACCGCCGAGTGAAATTGAGCTGGCCGACGCGATGACGTTGTTAGCCCATCCGATTTCCAAAGAGGTGACTAAAATCGAAACCGGAGAACTCGAGTGGAGCTATGGTTTCGGGCACTACGATTCCGCAACAAAGCGGCTTGAGGGATTCACGCAATTGCCACATTTTACTGGCCTAGCTTGGCAGGGCGGCCCCGCTTGGCCTGATGCCAAACTCGGCTGGGTTCAACTCACCGCGACCGGCGGCCATCCGGGAAACGATGTTCAGCATGCCGCGGTTCGTCGCTGGACCGCCCCGCGTGCGATGACGGTTTCGATTCGATCTAAAGTAACCCATCAAGCAACCCCCGGTGATGGAATTCGCGCCAGTATCTTCAGCTCGTCTGGCGGACTGCTCGCATCGGCCAGCCTCCACAAGGACGTCGTCGATATGAATGTTGACACGTTGGCCGTGCAACCAGGCGAAACAATCGACTTCATCGTGGATATCAACAAGGTACTCAATAGCGATCAGTACCTCTGGGAGATCACGCTCGAAGCTTCGTCAGGCGAAAGTTGGAATGCCACGTCCGACTTCACGAAAGACACCACCGGACAACTCGACGAACTCGAGCAGCTTGCTCAGGTGTTGTTGTGCACCAACGAATTTTTATTTGTGGATTAATTTGATGACAAACCCGCATATCAACCGCCGTGATTTACTGTCGCGGTCCGCACTTGGCCTGGGCTCATTGGCGCTGGCGGGCGTGTTGGGCGACGATCAATTGCTGGCATCCGAAACAGGCACGCCGGGGTCGCTGGCTGCGCGATCGCCTCATTTTCCTGGTCGTGCAAAGCGTGTTATTCACTTTTTTCTTAATGGAGGGCCGTCGCATGTCGACACGTTTGACCCGAAACCCGCGTTGGCGAAGTACGCCGGCCAACCGCTCGCTAACACGCTGACGACCGAACGCAAAACCGGTGCCGCGTTTCCATCCCCCTTTTCGTTTAAACGATATGGAGAATCGGGGATCGAAGTGAGCGAATTGTTCTCGCGAACCGCGCAACATATTGATGATATCGCCGTCATCCGCTCGATGTACGCCCAGGTCCCCAATCACGAACCGTCGCTGATGCTGATGAATTGTGGCGACTCCGTTCAAACGCGACCCAGTATGGGATCGTGGCTGATGTATGGCCTGGGGACCGAAAACCAGAACCTACCCGGATTTATTTCGATGTGCCCCGGAGGTTTGCCCATCAAAGACAACGAGAACTGGCAGTCCGCGTTTCTGCCGGGCGCGTTTCAGGGCACCTACATCGATTCGCAGCATCGTGAGTTTCGCAAGCTCATTGAAAACATTGAACATCCTCAGGTGTCAAACGATGTCCAGCGACGGCAATTGGATCTACTTCGCCGCTGGAACCACCAACACCTACAGCCCCGCCACGACGCTCAATTGCAAGCCAGGATTCAGTCGTATGAGCTGGCGTTTCGCATGCAGCAGGATGCCCGAGAAGCGTTTGAGCTGGCGGACGAACCGCAGCATATTTTGGATCTTTATGGCTCTGGCGTCCACGGGCGTCAAACGCTGATCGCGCGGCGATTGCTCGAACGCGGAGTGCGGTATGTGCAATTGTGGCACGGCGCGGGTCAACCTTGGGACAACCACGATAAGATTGAAGACAACCACCGCAAACTGGCTGGCGAGTTGGACCAGCCGATTGCGGGACTGCTTACCGATTTGAAGCAGCGAGGCATGTTGGACGACACGCTGGTGCTGTGGGGCGGCGAATTTGGACGCACGCCGACGGTGGAATTGGGCTCCGGCGGCGCCTCGCTGCTAGGTCGTGACCACAATCACTGGGGATTCAGCGTCTGGATGGCTGGAGGTGGAATCAAAGGGGGAACGGTCTACGGCGCAACGGACGAATTTGGCTTCCGAGCAGAACAGAATCGCACCAGTGTGCATGATTTGCATGCCACGATGCTGCATTGCTTGGGGCTCGATCACGAGCGTTTGACCTATCGGTATGCCGGCCGTGATTTTCGCTTGACCGATGTCCATGGCAACGTGATTCACGATATCTTGGCATGATCATCACAACCCGAAGCAACGCGACTTTCACGCCGACGTGGCGATGTCCAGCTAGAAGGTCGCCATCGATGATGTGGCAGCACTGTGAAGCATATTCTGTAGCGGAACTCGTCAAGAGTTTCGGGGGGCATACGCCGATCGAACGAAAGTCTTGACGGCTTGTTGATTTAATGAAGTTTCCTGCGGCAAGGGGTGCAGGATGGACTTCCTAGTCCGTCAATAGTGGATTCGACGGACTAGGAAGTCCATCGTACGACTAAACCAACAAGCCGTTGACGACTTCCGCTACGCTAAATTAGCCAAACTCGATAAGAAAAGTTGCTTTACAGCGTTGACGATGGGGCTCAGCGTCATACCCGCCTTTTACCACGAGGAATCCATTGAAGCCGCAAAATTCGAATGACATCGGGCCAGTCCTCTGGTCCACGCCCGTTGCGGCCGCCAAATGGATCGCTGGAATCGTCGGCATGATGATGTTGGCGTTTGGGATCTGGTGTGTTTGGGATCTGGAATCCAGCGGCACCATCTACGTTCGTCACGTGGGACGCTTGTCCGCTGGCAACTTTATTTGGGGTTACCGTTTCGTGATCGCAGTGCTGCTGGCGATGGCGGCGGGGCTGACCTCGGCTTGGTACTGGTTTCCCACCATCACCGTCGGTGAACACGGCATGAGACTGCCCGACGGACGCATCGTGTGGTGGTCCAGCGACCTTCGTTGCGAGCACGTCAATCCGGGAAAATGGACATTCCTGCAAGGCGATGAGCGTATCGAAATGGTCGTCTACGACGCGCTGAGCATCAAACGAATGGAGACAGAACTTAAGCGACGAGGGATCACCGGGGTGTAAACCCTAGCGAGTCAAAGGCTCGATTGTCCGGTGGCGTTGCAAAATGGGATTCTGACTTAGCCACCGCACAGTGCCGACTTACAATGCGACGGTTCGTGATAAAATGAGGCAGACGAGATTGTCTTATCTCACCCTCCATTCCAATTTGCATCGAGCATTCAAAACATGCGAACGTCGATTGCGTTAGGCCTCCTGATTCTCAGCGTCGCGGCGGCCTGTTGTGCAGGGTGCAAGCAGAATCACGCACCGCAAGACGACGAACCAACATCGCCGTTGACGGCAATGAATGAGGAAATACGACAAGGTCGATGGGACCAGGCATGGCGTTTATCCGATGCCGTCCTAACCGACCACCGCGACGATCATCAAGTCCTCGCCAAACTCGCTCGCGTGGCTTTCGAAAGCGATCACCCGAATGAATCAGCTGACCTGTTGATGGCAGCATGTCGAGCCGAAGCGTTTAAGAATGAAACGCGAATACAGCAAGCGGTCGTCGCAGCGATCTTTGTCGGACGACTGTTTGACGCAATCGATTTTCTGACCGCCGCGGTCACGGCCCAGCCGGAACAGCTGCAAACGCGGCGACTGATTTTTGACCTGTTGATGGGAATGGAAAATCGCACGCTGGCCGAACCCCATGGCCGTTACTTAGTCCTGAATCGTCGGTTCGACGTCGAATTACTTACGTCACTATGCAACACCGGCCGAAATCCACCGGAACCCGATTCGTTGGCGAAGATTGTCGCCCGCAACCCAAATGACAAAAGGCCACTCATCCCACAGGCCATGATTGCGATGGATCAAGGACTGTACGCCGACGCGATCATGAAACTCGAAGAGATCTTGGATGCTCATCCCGAATCAGTCCAGTCGCAAATCTTGCTAGGCGAAGCCATCGTGGAAGCGGGCAAATACGACTCGCTCGATTCTTGGGCAGCTCGGCTGCAGGGTGCCTACAAAGAGGAGGTCGGCTATTGGCAGACCGTAGGCGACTGGGCTTCGCACCAGAATGACCACTGCGGCGCCGCCCGCTGCTATTGGGAAGCAACCCAACGTGACTCGTACGTCTTGGATGCCTGGACTGGGCTTCGTACCGCACTCAATCAATTGCAGAATTGTGATGCGAACGTCACTTCGGAAACGCTCGAGTCGATTGACCGCTGCATTGAACGACTCAAACGACTTCGCCAAGCACGCCATCGGTTTGTAAGATCAAGAAGCATATCGCGTGCGACCGCGGTGGAGATTGCCTTGATCCTGTCGGAGCTCGGCAGACTTTGGGAAGCGGAAGCATGGCTGACCGTCGCGTTGACATTACCCGAAGACCCAAGCACGGACGTCACAGCGGCCCGCGACGCAGTGGTCTCGAAAATGAGCAAACAGACCCCGTGGCAAGTCCAGCAAGGGCACCCTGAACTGCAAATCGATCTTTCGCATTTGGCGTTACCAGCGGTCGCACATCGCAACTAAAACAAGGTCACCGTTTACCCTGGTTCATCCACAGGGTAAAGTCCTGGCGTGAAGGCAAATGGGGATGGAAATGCAAGAAATTCCCAACCGCGATATCGGTGCGTCCGTCGCCATCGAAATCCCCCACTTCGATGGCACCATGGTAATTCGACGCCACCTCGATCTTGGTGCGTTTAAATTCACCCGAGGAAACTTGTTCGAGCAGAACCAACGATTCAACGCCGGCAGCTTCCAATGACGCATCGAATCGCTCGGGCACCAACGCGCCGGCGACAATGTCCAAATCGCCATCCTGATCAAAGTCTGCCAGCTTGATTGCCAGCACTCCCGGCATGAACGTGATGTGATGATGCTGGAACGGAAAGACGCCCTGATTCTCTAGCCACTGCACCGAGTGATAGGGTTTCGAACCAGTGTCAAAGGAATCACCATTTGCGTAGACGACATCGGTATCGCCGTCGCCGTCCACATCCGCCAATTCAATTCGGGCCGACCCGTACATCGGATCATCGGCTCGCCAAATGGTTTGCGTTTCAAACTGACCGTTCCCTTGATTGATGAATGCCTCGACAATTTCGAACTCTTGGCTGATCAACGCGACAAAGTCGAGATGCCCATCGCCATTGAGATCAACGACCGGCGTTTCGATGGTTCCATGTCGTTCGTCGATCACCCGCATCTCAAATGTGGGTTGCCCCTGTTCGTCCACGCCGGTGTTTTCCAGCATCAAAATTCGACCGGTTTTTCGCCAACCAAACTCAGCAACCAGGATGTCCGTATCTCCGTCGGCGTCAAAGTCGCCAGGCTTCACATCGGTCACTCGCCCGAGACCCTCTTGCAAAACAATCGACTCGAAACGCTCGCCGGATTCCTGTCGCTTTAACCAGACGACACGCCCCAGATCGCTGTCCGCTGGCAAGAACTCGCCGAGGTCGGCGACCAGCAGATCCATCCGTTCGTCTTCGTTCAGATCACACAGTTCAAATTGCACTGGCTGATACAGCACGGCCAACGTTTGCGGTGCGCTGTTCGTTTGATCCGGTTGATATTTGTAGAGCGTCGCCGTCCCAAGGTCACAATACACAAGCGACCGGCGACCGTTTGAATCCAAATCAACCCATTTTAGCGAACTGATGCACGGCGGCTGTGCTGCAACGCTGCGGCCCACCGACTTGTGAATCGGCGTCGGCTGGAAATCAACCACCGAAAAGGGATTCCCCGCAATGGTGGCGGGCATCACCAGTTTTTCAGGAGCCAGCGAGACGAAGTAGTCGGTGACCTCTTGGACATCGGGGACATGCAAATCCGTACGCCCTGAAATCCGATAAAACTCAAAGCCTTTGGCGACTTCTCGCGGCCAATGCTCGCGGTCCACATTTGCGAACTTGGGCATCACGTGGCAATCGCCACAGAACGCTTCGACCTGAGGCCGCATTCGCGTCAGAAACGCCTGTTGCTCGGCTGCATCTTGCGTCACTAGTGCTGCGGCAGCGGTCGATTTCGAATCAGATAAATTAACGTCTGCCGTCGTGGAACTTAATGCCGGCTTGGTTGACGGCACCGTTGACGACACATCGCTGCACCCCGCCGAAACGCAAAGCAACACAATCGCCAAACCGCACGACGCAATCCAGAGCTGCAAGCAATCGTAGCGACGATGGGACATCCAAATTCTCTTGCGGGGAACCTTGCTTGAAGAAACCAAGCTAGTGCTGCGGGAAGCCATGACAGGGAAACCGAATCTATTGATTTACCAAATGAGTCGTTGTCATCTACCGACCTGCTCGTTTTGCTCGTATTCTAACGCTGGGCGTGCTAGCCTATTAGGTGCAAGCAAACCGAAGCCGAGCAGTGTGATCCGTCTCTCTTTGTAACATGGTAACATAATGAATCGATTACTGAATGTATTGTGGATGCTGATGGTTCTGGTGGTCGCCGGCTGTGGCGACAAAGCGGGCGATGGAAATGTGGTCAAGGATGCTGATCCCACCGCGATTCAGGAATACGAAGCTCAGCAAAAGGCGATCGAAGAAGCCGAAACGGCTGCCATGAAAGCCGCCGCAAAGAAGTAGCCCTTTGCAACGGGCCGTGTCGTACACGACGCAGCCGTTTCACTCGATTGACGAGCAACATCGAACGTACCGATCAATGCATCGATTAATGTTTTGATCACCGGTTCGATCCATGGTTCGCCAATCAAAAAACCTCAGGCCGAATTCGGCCTGAGGCGTTTGATACCTTCGCATGCGAAGCCGCCATTGGCGGCCAGCCGATTAGAAGTCTTGAACGGTTTCCTTGGATGCCCGCGTCCCCAGCGACCCCCAAAGCCCATAAGGACTCTTGCTGCCGGGCGCCTGTGCTCCCGTACCGCCGTTGTAAACCATTCCCGCGTGCGAATCACCGGCTTCGATCGAATCGGTGACGAACTTCACCGCTCCGTCGGTCATCAGCACGTGACAACCGCCCTGATGCTGGCTGGACATCACAGTGACGTTCGGACGAGTGTCGCTGCCGTGTCCGCAATACTCTTTGTTGGGTGGCAGAATGGTCGAGCACATACCAAAGCTAGGCATTGAATCGGCCCAGCGAAAACCACGCCCCACTCCAGCCGTCACGGTATTGCCGCTCCAGAATTGCGGACGCGCTGGATCAATGTGGGCTGCCGTGCCGCCGGTTTGGTCACGACACCAACTGGGGTTGTCGCGAATCAGGCTGGTCACATTGGCGGTGCCTGCCGTCGAGATCGTACGAATGTCCTTGTCCCCAAGGTAGGTCGCGATTTCTCCCATGATGATCGTGTTGGCGGTCCCGTCCAAGCAATCACGAACGCCAAGCTGCAATCCGCGGTTGAACATGCCTCGATTGCCACCGCGACAATTCTCTGAGTTCGTCGTGGTGATCACGTAGGGGAAGGTGACGGTCGAGCCAATGCTATAGACGCTCGTGATCGAATTGATGACCGAATCGCCATAGCAGGCGACGTAGTTTGAGCGTCCCAGTGCGGGCAGTCCAACCCCTGGATCACTGGGACAACGCAGCCCCGCAATCTCCGTCGTCCAAGGTCCGTAATTGATATTCTCTGGGGTCGGTCCCATTGCCGGCCAAGGCGGCGATTTGCTGGTACCGTCGGAATTGAACGCCAATGGATTGCTAATCTGCTCCCACAACGCCTGTTGTTCCATAAACGGGGTCAATCCTACCAGCATGCTCAAACGCAGGTTGTTCCCGGTGGCCACGCCAGCCCACGCGTCGGTCCGCACAGTAGGCTGAGTCCCCGTGCCGTCCATCGGAAACTTGTTGTAAGCCGCATGGTAATTATGCAGTGCCAAACCAAGCTGCTTAAAGTTGTTGCTGCAACTCATTCGCCGGGCGGCTTCACGGGCCGCTTGCACGGCGGGAAGCAGCAATCCGACGAGCACGCCAATAATGGCGATCACAACAAGCAGTTCCACCAAGGTGAAACCTGAGTTTTGCATTCGTGTTTTCATTAACAATGTCCTTGTGCTGGGGAGTAACGGGAAAGACAGAAAGAATACGGATCTAGGGCGGCAGCGTTCCGGTGTCAGACCGGTGGCGTTTGGGGCGGATTGCGGTCAAGGGACTCGCGTTTTGCGCAGACCTTTAGCCCGCGATCTCGGGGGCGTTTACGAAGAAACCGCCATCACGAAGGCGAAGGCATGACGTCCAGGACGCTAGAGATTCAGAAGCGACATCGAAACCTCAAACAGGATTTACACTTCCGATGTGACATCAATGTAGAAGCGGATCGGACGATCCAGGGTGGGACCTTATACACTGCACTCTATAGAACGAGTTTGGCGAGCAAGTGTTTCGAGAAAACTTCACAAAATTTTCAAATGTTCCCAAAAACCTCTCCCAGCCGATTCGGCGACCGGCACCAAGCGGGAAAACCAGGTCTCAAATGATGGCATTGCCGCCCTGTAGCTACACTCGCCAGAGCGTGGAAGATTGCCACCCAAATACGAATCACCATCTTCTGACAACGGCAGCTACGAAGAAATGGTTTACGGACTGTTGATTGCGTCGTACGACGGACGTCCTCGTCCGTCGAAATACACCGTTGACGGACTAGGAAGTCCATCATACACCTCTTGCCGCAGGAAACTTACATCCTGTAGCTACGCTTGCCAGAGCGTGGAAGGTTGCCACCCAAATACGAATCACCATCTTCTGACAACGACAGCTACGAAGAAATGCTTTACGGGCTGTTGATTAAGTCGTACGACGGACGTCCTCGTCCGTCGAAATACACCATTGACGGACGAGGAAGTCCATCATACACCTCTTGCCGCAGGCAAACTTACGCCCTGTAGCTACGCTGCTCCGAAAACGGCATCCGGTAATTTGCTGGGTGCGGGCAGACCGATAGCGATGGCTCTTATGGACAAGGCCTTAAATATCGGCTTGTGGATTATTTGTGTTTAGGTGACGTGACGTCGTTCAGGCTGCCTGGAAAGGCCGGAGCGTCACCTCGAACCCCATCGATTCCAGCCGTTTGACCAGATGGCGGCTTAAA